>NZ_JBHVYO010000004.1:0-289027 GCF_042880655.1 Streptomyces sp. NPDC058295 | reverse complement strand
ACGCCCGGTTACATTCCGAACCCGGAAGCTAAGCCTTACAGCGCCGATGGTACTGCAGGGGGGACCCTGTGGGAGAGTAGGACACCGCCGAACAATCATTCAAAGGGTTGGTCTCTGAACTTCGGTTCAGGGACCAACCCTTTTTTGTTTTCGGCCACTTGAAGTTCATGTTCCGCCTTCAGCATCCACGGCATGGGTACTGCTGCAATGCTCAGGGCCGCAGGCGTCGGAGTCGGTGACGAGGTCATCGTGCCGGCCTTCGGGAATGTGGAGGTCGCCGGAGCGGTCGCCCTGGCGGGTGCGCTTCCGGTGTTCGCCGATGTCGATCCGGTGACGTACTGCCTGGACCCGGCCGCCGTCGAAGCGGTCGTAACTCCGCGCACCGCGGCGGTCGTTGTCGTGCACCGCTTCGGCCGGCCGGCGGATGTGGGGCGGTTGCACGGGGTGGGGCAGCGGCATGGGCTGCTGGTGCTGGAACAGGGGGAGTCCGAGGCGCCGTACGACGAGATCGCACAGCGTCGGGAGCGGGCGGCCTACCTGGACGGGCGATTGCGTGGGGTGCGGATGCCGGACGGCGGCGACGGGCACACGTATCAGCAGTACGTCGTGCGGGTGCCGGGGAACGGTCGGCCCGACCGGGACGCCTTCGCGCGCGCCTTGCGGGGAAAGGGAGTCGACTGCCGGGTGCCGGTGAAAACTCCGTTGCACCGGCTGCCCGATTTCCGGCGCTGTGTGTCGTTGCCCGAGACCGAGCTCGCGGCGGACGAGACCCTCGCGCTGCCCGTGGACGCCTCGCTGACCAAGCGGGACATGCAGCGGATCGTGTCCGCCTGCAACGCACTCGGCGGACTGCTTCAACCCGCCTTCTGAACGAGTTTGGGAACACCGGCCAGTTCGGGGTACGATCTGTTCTGTTGCCGCGAGGGAAACCTCGAAAAGGCGACCGGCCCTCTTAGCTCAGTCGGTAGAGCGTCTCCATGGTAAGGAGAAGGTCAACGGTTCGATTCCGTTAGAGGGCTCCACAAAGAAAGCCCCCGCCCTTCCGGGCGGGGGCTTTCTTCATGTCCTGTTCTTCCTCTTCCTCTTCCTCACGCCACTCGCATCGCCAGGATCGCCATGTCGTCGGAAGGGGCGTCGGACGCGAAGCGTTCCACCGCGCGCATGATGCGGGCCGCCACCGCGCCGGCCGTGAGACCGGTGCAGGTGGTGAGGACGTCGGCGAGGCCGTCGTCGCCCAGCATGCGGGTGCCCTCACGGCGCTCCGTGACGCCGTCCGTGACGCAGAGGAGGACGTCGCCCGGGTCGAGGGTGACCGTCTGCTCGTAGAGCTCCAGGTCCTCCATGACGCCCAGCAGCGGCTGCGGTTCGGCGGCCGCCTCCACGGTGCCGTCCTGGCGCAGGCGCAGGGGTAGCGGGTGGCCGGCGCAGACCACCTTCAGCTCGGCGCTGCCGTCCTCCTGCGGACGCATCTCGCCGTACAGGAGGGTCAGGAAGCGGCTGCGGGCGCCCTCGTCGAGGATGGCCGAGTTGAGGCGCTCCAGGACCGCCGGGCCGCTGAGGCCCTCGCGTGCCAGGAGGCGCAGGGCGTGGCGGGCCAGGCCGGTCACGGCCGCCGCGTTCGGGCCCGTGCCGCAGACGTCGCCGATGGCGAAGCCGTACGCGCCGTCGCTGATCGGGAAGACGTCGTAGAAGTCACCGCCGACCTCGTTGCCCTCGCCGGCCGCGCGGTAGATGACCTCGACCTCGACGCCGTCGATCGCGGGGAGCTCCGGCGGCAGCAGGCTGCGCTGGAGGGCCTGGCTGATGGCCGTGCGCTCGGAGTAGAGGCGGGCGTTGTCGAGGGCGAGGGCCGCTCGGCGGCTCAAGTCCTCGGCCAGTTCCAGGATTTCCTGGCGGAAGTGTTCGTCGGTGGGCTTGCCGAGGGTCAGCATGCCGATGACGCGGTTGCGGGCGACCAGGGGGAGCACGACCGTCTCGCCGCCCACTGCCGAGGCGGTGGCGAGCGTGGGGCCGATGCCGGACGCCACCTGGTGGGTCGGGCCGCCGGTCAGGCCCAGGCTGCGCATGGAGCTGCGCAGGGCCGCGTCGTGCGCAGCGGCGGCCGGGGCCGCCCAGACCCGGGCGCCGGGGGTGGGGACCGGGTCGGGCGGTGGGATCTTCGAGAGCAATGACTTGATGCCGTCGATGAATTCCTCGTCCTCGTGCAGGACGTACGACAGGTAGGGATCGGACGCCTGGTCGGCGATGGTGTAGACCGCGCACCAGGTGGCCAGGGTCGGAACCGTCATCTGGGCCATCAGGGCCAGGGTCTGGTCGCGGTCCAGGGTGCCCGCGAGGAGGTCGGAGGCCTCGACGAGGAAGCTGAGGGAGCCTCGGCGCAGGCGTTCCAGCTCGCCGAGGCGGGCCGACTCGACGGCCAGGGCGATGCGGTCGGCCGCGAACTGCAGGCGCAGCGCCTCCTCGTTGGAGTAGCGGCCGGAAGCCTCCGCCGCGACGCCGAGGGAGCCCGTCAGCCGGCCCTCGACCTTCAGCGGGACCGTGACGACCGAGCGCATGCCCGTGCCGTTCAGCAGGGGTACGGCTCCGGGGACGGCCAGGAGATCCTCGTGGACGGCCGGCATGCGGGCCGAGCCGTAGCGGCCGGGGCCCGCCTCGACGGGGACGCGCGCGAAGCGCTGGCGGGCGGAGGGCAGGCCCGTGGAGGCGCGGACCTCCAGCTCCGTCTCGTCGTCGGTCGCCAGGAGGAGGAAGGCGGAGTCACCGTCGAGCATGTCGCGGGCGCGCTCCACCGTGCGCTGGAGGAGACCGTCGAGGTCGTCCGGGGCCGGGGAGCCGATGAACACCTCGAAGGGATCGGTGTTCTGGCCGTCCGAGGTGGTGGCCGAGTCGGAGGCCGGGCCGCGCGAAGGGGTCTGGAGGACCGCGCGCTCGTGGTCGCGGACGAGCAGGCAGACCGTGGAGGGCTCGCCGTCGGTGTCGCGGACGCGGAGGTGGGAGGCGTACACGGGCGTGACACGGCCGTTGGCGCCGCGGATGCCGTAGCTGCCCTCCCAGCGGGAGAGCTGGAGGGCCTCGACGATGCCGGTGCTGGTGCCGGGCGTGTGCGGCCAGGCGGCGAGGTCGGTGAGGGGCTTGCCGGTGACCTGGTCGGCTGAATAGCCGAAGAGCTCCTCGGCGTCCTCGTTCCAGGCCGAGATGGCGCCCGTACGGTCGATCTGGATGACCGCCACGCGCACCCGGCTGTCGGCGAGCGGGAGGAGGTCGGCCGGGAGGGACGGGCCGGCCGTGCGGGTGCCGACCGGGCGGTCGGGGAGGGCGAGCTGGAACCAGACCTGTTTGTGGGTGGGGGTGTACTCGACGCCCCAGCGGCCGGCGATGGCCGCGCACAACTGGAGGCCGCGGCCGCCTTCGCGGTCCGGACTGCCCATGGTGGCGAGGGAACCCTGGAGGGGAATCTCACGTTCCGGATACCGGTCGGACACCTCGATGCGTACGCCGTCGGCGCTGCGCAGACACAGGACGTCGGCGTGGGTGCCCGCGTGGACGACCGCGTTGGTCACCAGTTCGCTGGTGAGGACGACGGCGTCGTCGATGATGTCGGCGAAGCCCCAGCCCTGGAGGGTGTCGCGGACGAAGGAGCGGGCGGTCGCCACGGATCTCCCGACGGGCTCGAAGCTGGCAGCCGCGCGCGCGGTGATCACTGAACTCCTCGGCCGGTCGTCGACGTGCAGGGCTCCCTGGCCGGTCAGGTCGCCTCGCTGGTGGGGCGGGCGCGTGCTGGAAGGCCGGGGGTCCGGGGTCTGTCCCCCCGGGATCAGTCCGGTGGTCATGTGTGCGGCCGCCCCTCCGATGCCCGCTCGTGCTCGTGCCACCGCCCAGGCCGGTCGGACCGGCGTGGCTGGACAGCCGCATTCAAGGTTACTTACCTTCCCGGCCCCTACGGATGCCGGTCGCCAGTGTTTCCGCCCGAGGGTGTGCGGACGATGTGCGAAGCTGCCGAACTGTTATGGCCTGGTTCGGCAAGGGTGAAACACTGGGCAAGCTTCTTGTGAAGGTCCGGGCAGACTGGGTGTCTTCTGAGTACAGGGGGCAGCAGCCCCCCGGGTCCGCCTGGTTTCATCGGGCGGAAAGCCGAGTGGCAACAGGTCGGGCGAGCAGTAGCACTCAGGCACAGCGGTAACGGTCGATCCCTGTGGGAGGGACAAGTGGAGTCTGGCGCAGCGACGCGGGGCACTAAGGCGCGCGCGAAAGGCGGACAGTCTCTGAGCAGGCCGCGTACACCACGCGGCGGGACGACCGTCGTGGACACAGCGGCCCTGCACCGGCTGCTGGGAGCCCTCGGCTCCATGCGGGACGGCAATTTCCGCAAGCGGCTCACGGTGTCCGGGGACGGCGTGATGTCGGAGATCGCGGCCGTGTTCAACGAGGTCGCGGACCGGAATCTGCATCTCACGGGTGAGCTGTCGCGGGTCCGGCGCATGGTGGGACGTGAGGGAAAGCTCACCGAGCGGCTGGAGACGGGCGCCTGCGAGGGTTCCTGGGCGACGGCCGTCGACAACTCGAACGCGCTGGTCGACGACCTCGTACGGCCTGTTTCCGAGGTCGGGCGGGTGCTGTCGGCGGTCGCCGAGGGTGATCTGTCGCCGCGGATGGAGCTCAGGACGCACACGCCGGAGGGGACCGGGCATCCGCTGCGCGGTGAGTTCCTGAAGGTCGGGCGGACGGTCAACAACCTCGTCGACCAGCTCTCCACGTTCACCGACGAGGTCACGCGGGTGGCCAGTGAGGTGGGGACCGAGGGCAAGCTGGGCGGTCAGGCCCAGGTGCGCGGTATGTCCGGTTCATGGAAGGACCTCACCGAGTCCGTCAACACGATGGCGTACCGGCTGACGGCCCAGGTGCGGGACATCGCGTTGGTGACGACGGCCGTGGCCAAGGGTGATCTGTCCCGGAAGGTGACGGTTCACGTCGAGGGCGAGATGCTCGAGCTGAAGAACACCGTCAACACGATGGTGGACCAGCTCTCCGCGTTCTCGTCCGAGGTGACGCGGGTGGCCCGTGAGGTGGGCACCGAGGGCATCCTGGGCGGTCAGGCGCAGGTGTCCGGCGTGGACGGGGTGTGGAAAGAGCTCACCGACTCGGTGAACACCATGGCCGGCAACCTGACGGCCCAGGTGCGTGGCATCGCGGAGGTGACCACGGCGGTCGCCAACGGTGACCTGTCGCAGAAGGTGACGGTGTCGGCGCGCGGTGAGGTCGCGCAGCTCGCGGACACGATCAACCAGATGACCGAGACGCTGCGGACCTTCGCGGACGAGGTCACGCGCGTGGCCAACGAGGTGGGAGCCGCGGGGCAGCTGGGCGGCCAGGCGAACGTGCCGGGGGCGGCGGGCACCTGGAAGGACCTCACGGACTCCGTCAACACCGTCTTCAGGAACCTCACGACGCAGGTGCGGGACATCGCGGCCGTGACGACGGCCGTGGCCAGCGGAGATCTGTCGCAGAAGGTCACGGTGGACGTGGCCGGCGAGATGCTGGAGCTGAAGAACACCGTCAACGGGATGGTCGACCAGCTGTCGGCCTTCGGCGCCGAGGTGACGCGCGTGGCGCGGGAGATCGGGGTCGAGGGCGAGCTGGGCGGTCAGGCGCAGGTGTCGGGCGCGGCCGGAACGTGGAAGGACCTGACGGACTCCGTCAACACGGCGTTCCGAAATCTCACCGGACAGGTGAGGAACATCGCGCAGGTCACCACGGCCGTGGCCAACGGTGATCTGTCGCAGAAGGTCACGGTGGACGTCTCCGGTGAGATGGCCCAGCTGAAGAACACCGTGAACACGATGGTGGACCAGCTGTCGTCGTTCGCCGACCAGGTGACCCGGATGGCCCGGGACGTGGGTACCGAGGGCCGGCTGGGCGGTCAGGCGCGGGTGGACGGTGTGTCGGGCACCTGGAAGGAGTTGACGGACTCCGTCAACTCGATGGCCGGGAACCTGACCTCCCAGGTGCGCAACATCGCGCAGGTGACGACGGCCGTGGCCCGTGGGGACCTGTCGCAGAAGATCGACGTGGACGCGCGCGGGGAGATCCTCGAGCTGAAGAACACCATCAACACGATGGTCGACCAGCTCTCGGCCTTCGCCGACCAGGTGACCCGGGTGGCGCGGGACGTGGGAACCGAGGGCCGGCTCGGCGGGCAGGCGCAGGTGCCCGGCGTGGCCGGTGTGTGGCGGGACCTGACGGACTCGGTGAACGGCATGGCCGGCAACCTCACCGCCCAGGTGCGCAACATCGCCCAGGTCGCCACCGCCGTGGCCCGCGGTGACCTGTCGCAGAAGATCACCGTGGACGCGCGCGGGGAGATCCTCGAGCTGAAGAACACGCTGAACACGATGGTCGACCAGCTGTCGTCGTTCGCCCAGGAGGTCACGCGGGTCGCCCGCGAGGTGGGTACGGAGGGGCAGCTCGGCGGACAGGCCGAGGTGCAGGGTGTCTCCGGGACCTGGAAGGACCTCACCCAGTCGGTGAACTTCATGGCGAACAACCTGACGATCCAGGTGCGTCAGATCGCCGAGGTCACGACCGCGGTCGCCAAGGGCGATCTGTCGAAGAAGATCACGGTCGACGCCAAGGGCGAGATCCTGGAGCTCGTCACCACCGTCAACACGATGGTGGACCAGCTGTCGTCGTTCGCCGAGCAGGTGACCCGGGTGGCCCGCGAGGTGGGCACCGAGGGCATCCTGGGTGGCCAGGCGCACGTGCCCGGCGTCACGGGCATCTGGAAGGACCTCAGCGGCAACGTCAACCTGATGGCCAAGAACCTGACCATGCAGGTGCGCAACATCTCCCAGGTCGCTGCGGCCGTCGCCAACGGCGACCTGACGCGGCAGGTGACGATCGAGGCGCGCGGTGAGGTCCAGCAACTCGCCGACACCTTCAACACCATGGTGAAGACGCTGAGCTCGTTCGCCGAGCAGGTCACCAAGGTGGCCCGTGAGGTGGGCACGGACGGCATCCTGGGCGGGCAGGCGCATGTGCCGGGTGTGGCGGGCACGTGGAAGGACCTCACCGACTCGGTGAACGGCATGGCGTCCAACCTGACCGGTCAGGTGCGCAACATCGCCATGGTCACGACGGCCATCGCCAAGGGTGACCTGACGAAGAAGATCGACATCGACGCGCGCGGGGAGATCCTCGAGCTGAAGACGACCATCAACACGATGGTCGACCAGCTGTCGTCGTTCGCCGAGGAGGTCACCCGGGTCGCCCGCGAGGTGGGTACCGAGGGGCAGCTGGGCGGTCAGGCACGCGTGCGTGACGTCGACGGCACCTGGCGCGACCTGACCGAGTCCGTGAACGAGATGGCCGGGAACCTGACCCGGCAGGTGCGTGCCATCGCGCGCGTGGCGACCGCGGTGACCCGCGGTGACCTGAACCTGAAGATCGACGTGGACGCGTCCGGGGAGATCCAGGAACTCCAGGACTACATCAACAAGATGATCGCCAACCTGCGCGACACCACGATCGCCAACAAGGAGCAGGACTGGCTCAAGGGCAACCTCGCGCGCGTGTCCGCCCTGATGCAGGGCCGGCGCGACCTCCAGGACGTGGCCTCGCTGATCATGAGCGAGCTGCCGCCCCTGGTGGCCGCGCAGCACGGTGCGTTCTTCCTGGCGATGCCGCCGGCCGAAGGCGGCACGGACCTGTACGAGCTGCGGATGCTGGGCTCGTACGGCTACTCGATGGGCTCCATGCCGACGTCGTTTCGGCCCGGTGAGGCGCTGGTCGGGACGGCGGCGGAGGAGAAGCGGACGATTCTCGTCGCGAACGCCCCGACCGGCTATCTGAAGATCTCCTCGGGGCTCGGCGAGGCGCCGCCCGCGCAGGTGATCGTGTTGCCGGTGCTGTTCGAGGGCCAGGTGCTCGGGGTGATCGAGCTGGCGTCGTTCACGCCGTTCACGCAGATCCAGAAGGACTTCCTCAACCAGCTGGCCGAGATGATCGCGACCAGCGTCAACACGATCTCCGTCAACACCAAGACGGAGCAGCTGCTGAAGCAATCGCAGGAGCTGACCGAGCAACTGCGGGAGCGGTCGGCCGAGTTGGAGCAGCGGCAGAAGGCCCTTCAGGCGTCCAACGCCGAACTGGAGGAGAAGGCCGAGCTGCTGGCCCAGCAGAACCGCGACATCGAGGTGAAGAACACCGAGATCGAGGAGGCGCGGCAGGTCCTGGAGGAGCGTGCCGAGCAGCTCGCGGTGTCGATGCGGTACAAGAGCGAGTTCCTCGCCAACATGTCGCACGAGCTGCGCACACCGCTCAACTCGCTGCTGATCCTGGCCAAGCTGCTCGCCGACAACGCGGACACCAACCTGACGCCGAAGCAGGTCGAGTTCGCCGAGACGATCCATGGCGCGGGGTCGGACCTGCTCCAGCTGATCAACGACATCCTCGACCTGTCGAAGGTCGAGGCGGGCAAGATGGACGTCTCGCCGACGCGTATCGCGCTGGTCCAGCTGGTCGACTACGTGGAGGCCACCTTCCGTCCGCTGACCGCGGAGAAGGGCCTCGACCTGTCCGTGCGGGTGTCGCCGGAGCTGCCGGCCACGCTGCACACCGACGAGCAGCGGCTGCTCCAGGTGCTGCGCAACCTGCTGTCCAACGCGGTGAAGTTCACCGACTCCGGGTCGGTCGAGCTGGTCATCCGGCCGGCCGGGGCGGAGGTGCCGGTGGCGATCCGGGAGCAGTTGCTGGAGGCGGGTTCGCTGACCGACGCGGACGCGCCGCTGATCGCGTTCTCGGTGACCGACACCGGCATCGGGATCGCCGCGAGCAAGATGCGGGTGATCTTCGAGGCGTTCAAGCAGGCCGACGGCACCACCAGCCGTAAGTACGGCGGTACCGGCCTCGGGTTGTCGATCTCGCGGGAGATCGCGCAGTTGCTCGGCGGTGAGATCCACGCGCAGAGCGAGACGGGCCGTGGCTCGACGTTCACGCTCTACCTGCCGCTGCACCCCAGTGAGCTGCCTCCGCAGGGCTATCAGCAGGTCGTGCCGGCCCTGGAGGCCGGTGACCTGGTGGCCTCGGAGAACGGGGTGCGTGAGCTGTCGGAGCTGTCCGACGCGGAGATCGAGATGCCGGCCGAGGTGCGGTCGTACCAGGACGCGCAGAACGGGCCTGCGGCTCTCTTCCGGCGCCGGCGCCGCCTGGTGAGCGGCGGCGAGCAGGTGGGACGGCCGGAGCAGTGGCCGGCCCGCGCGCAGGAGACGGCGGCGCACGCGCACGTGGGCATCCGGTTCGGCGGTGAGAAGGTGCTGATCGTCGACGACGACATCCGCAACGTGTTCGCGCTGACCAGCGTCCTGGAGCAGCACGGACTGTCGGTGCTGTACGCGGAGAACGGCCGTGAGGGCATCGAGGTGCTTGAGCAGCACGACGACGTGGCGGTCGTCCTGATGGACATCATGATGCCCGAGATGGACGGCTACGCGACGACCACGGCCATCCGCAGGATGCCGCAGTTCTCCGGGCTGCCGATCATCGCGCTGACCGCGAAGGCGATGAAGGGCGACCGGGAGAAGGCGATCGAGTCGGGTGCCTCCGACTACGTGACGAAGCCGGTCGACCCCGATCACCTGCTGTCGGTGATGCGGCAGTGGATGCGGGACGAGTGAAGTGGATGCGGGACGAGTGAGGGGACCTGCGGCGTGACGGGAACCTTCGGGAGGCGCCCGGAGTTGCTGACTCAGGGTGTCCGCTGTCGTGTAGTGGGGCGGAATTCGGGGAACCTTCTGGTCTCCTGCTGCGTTCCTGCTACGTGCACAGTGACATCACGGTGACAGGGTGTGGCGACGGTCGGGGTGCGGCTACCATGACCGGCACAAGGAAGGGCGGCGCAAAGGAGTCGTCCCCAGGGGCGGCGCCCGGTGCACTGCCGGGGCGAGGAGGGCGGGCCATGGTGCAGAAGGCCAAGATCCTCCTGGTCGATGACCGGCCGGAGAATCTGCTGGCGCTGGAGGCGATCCTCTCTGCGCTCGATCAGACGCTGGTGCGGGCATCGTCCGGGGAAGAGGCGCTGAAAGCACTGCTGACGGACGACTTCGCGGTCATTCTGCTGGATGTTCAGATGCCGGGAATGGACGGCTTCGAGACGGCCGCGCACATCAAGCGGCGGGAGCGGACCAGGGACATCCCGATCATCTTCCTCACCGCGATCAACCACGGGCCGCACCACACCTTCCGCGGGTACGCGGCCGGTGCGGTGGATTACATCTCCAAGCCGTTCGACCCGTGGGTGCTGCGCGCGAAGGTCTCGGTGTTCGTCGAGCTGTACATGAAGAACTGCCAGCTGCGCGAACAGGCGGCGCTGCTGCGGTTGCAGTTGGAGGGTGGCGGCGTCAAGGCCGCCGCGGGCGGTGGCGTCAAGGAGTCCGCGGGGCTGCTCGCCGAGCTCTCCGCGCGGCTCGCTGCCGTCGAGGAGCAGGCCGAGGCCCTGTCCAAGCAGTTGGACGACGAGTCCGCGGACGCGGCGGCGGTGGCCACGGCGGCACACCTGGAGCGCAAACTCACCGGTCTGCGCCGGGCGCTGGACGCCCTGGAGCCGGGCACCGGCAGCGGCACGGCCGCGTTGCCGTCACCGAACTGAACGGAACTGACGCGTGCGACGCATCGAGTTGTGCGTGAGGGCGCGTCAGTTCCACCTCCACCGAAGGCCGACGTGTCAGTTCCGCGCCTTCGCGAGGGCGACACGAACGGGTGAAGCAGTGGGCACACGTGTCCGTTGTGGTCTCCACCGGTAACCTCACACCCATGGCCTCACGTCCGTCCGCAGCCAAGAAGCAACCCGCCAAGAAGGCGGCTGCTCCCGCGAAGGCTCCGGCGAAGAGGGCCGCCGCCAAAAAGGCCCCGGCGAAGAAGGCGCCCGCCAGGAAAGCCGCGGCCAGGAAACCCGTGCCCGCGCCGGCGCCCAGTCCCACAGGGGGCGTCTACCGGCTGGTGCGCGCCATCTGGCTCGGACTGGCGCACGCCGTCGGCGCCGTGTTCCGCGGCATAGGGAACGGCGCGAAGAACCTCGACCCGGCGCACCGCAAGGACGGCGTCGCGCTGCTGCTGTTCGGCCTCGCGCTGATCGTCGCCGCGGGGACCTGGGCCGACCTGCGCGGCCCTGTCGGCGATCTCGTCGAGATCCTGGTGACCGGCTCCTTCGGGCGGCTCGACCTGCTGGTGCCGATCCTGCTGGCGGTCATCGCGGTGCGCTTCGTCCGGCACCCCGAGAAGCCCGAGGCCAACGGCCGTATCGTGATCGGCCTGTCCGCGCTCGTCATCGGCGTGCTCGGCCAGGTCCACATCGCCTGCGGCGCGCCCGCCCGCAGCCACGGCATGCAGGCGATAAGGGACGCGGGCGGACTCATCGGCTGGGGCGCGGCTACCCCGCTGACTTACACCATGGGCGAGGTTCTCGCCGTACCGCTGCTGGTGCTGCTCACGGTCTTCGGGCTGCTGGTTGTCACGGCGACCCCGGTCAACGCCGTCCCGCAGCGGCTGCGGCAGCTCGGGGTGCGGCTGGGGGTGCTGCACGACCCGGCGGCGGACGAGTACGACGACCTCGACGACGACGAGCGCTACGACGAGCAGTGGCGCGAGGCGCTGCCCGGGCGCCCCCGCCGGCGCTCGGGCGCCGCCGGGGCGTACGACGCCGAGGACGCCGAGCAGGAGGCGCTCTCCCGGCGGCGCGGCCGCCCCAGGCGCTCCGCGGTGCCGCAGCCGGCCATGGACCGGCGACTGGACGCCGTGGACATCGCCGCGGCCGCCGCGGCCGACCTCGACGGCGCCGTCCTGCACGGCATGCCGCCCTCGCGGATCGTCGCCGACCTCACCCAGGGGGTGAGCGGCGGCGACGGGGAGCCGACCACGCCGACGCCCGTTCCCGCCCCGGCCTCCCGGCCCAGGCAGCAGAAGCTCAAGACGGGTGGGGGAGCGGTCCCCGACCTGACCAAGTCGGCCCCCCAGGAGCCGCGCGAGCTCCCGCCGCGCGCGGAGCAGCTCCAGCTGTCCGGCGACATCACCTACTCGCTGCCCTCCCTCGACCTCCTGGAGCGCGGCGGGCCCGGCAAGGCGCGCAGCGCGGCCAACGACGCCGTCGTCGCCTCGCTGACGAACGTCTTCACCGAGTTCAAGGTCGACGCGGCCGTCACGGGCTTCACGCGCGGGCCGACGGTCACCCGCTACGAGATCGAGCTCGGCCCGGCCGTGAAGGTCGAGCGGATCACCGCGCTGGCGAAGAACATCGCGTACGCCGTCGCCAGCCCCGACGTGCGGATCATCAGCCCGATCCCCGGCAAGTCCGCGGTCGGCATCGAGATCCCGAACACCGACCGGGAGATGGTCAACCTCGGCGACGTGCTGCGGCTCGCGGACGCGGCCGAGGACGACCACCCGATGCTGGTGGCGCTCGGCAAGGACGTCGAGGGCGGCTACGTGATGGCCAACATGGCGAAGATGCCGCACGTCCTGGTGGCCGGAGCCACCGGTTCCGGAAAGTCGTCCTGCATCAACTGCCTGATCACGTCGATCATGGTCCGCGCGACCCCGGAGGACGTGCGGCTGGTCCTGATCGACCCCAAGCGCGTCGAGCTGACCGCCTACGAGGGCATCCCCCACCTGATCACGCCGATCATCACCAACCCGAAGCGGGCCGCCGAGGCGTTGCAGTGGGTCGTACGGGAGATGGATCTGCGCTACGACGACCTGGCGGCGTACGGCTTCCGGCACATCGACGACTTCAACGCGGCCATAAGGAACGGCAAGGTCAAGCCGCCCGAGGGCAGCGAGCGCGAGCTTCAGCCGTACCCCTACCTGCTGGTGATCGTCGACGAGCTCGCCGACCTGATGATGGTCGCGCCGCGTGACGTCGAGGACTCGATCGTGCGCATCACGCAGCTCGCGCGCGCGGCCGGCATCCACCTGGTGCTCGCCACCCAGCGCCCGTCGGTCGACGTCGTCACCGGCCTGATCAAGGCGAACGTGCCCTCGCGGCTCGCCTTCGCCACCTCCTCGCTCGCCGACTCGCGCGTCATCCTCGACCAGCCGGGCGCCGAGAAACTGATCGGCAAGGGTGACGGACTGTTCCTGCCGATGGGCGCGAACAAGCCGACCCGTATGCAGGGCGCCTTCGTGACCGAGGCCGAGGTCGCGGCCGTCGTACAGCACTGCAAGGACCAGATGGCGCCGGTCTTCCGGGACGACGTCACCGTGGGCACCAAGCAGAAGAAGGAGATCGACGAGGACATCGGCGACGACCTCGACCTGCTGTGCCAGGCGGCCGAACTGGTCGTCTCCACCCAGTTCGGATCGACGTCCATGCTCCAGCGCAAGCTGCGCGTCGGCTTCGCCAAGGCCGGTCGGCTGATGGACCTCATGGAGTCGCGGAACATCGTCGGGCCCAGCGAGGGTTCCAAGGCGCGTGACGTTCTCGTGAAACCGGACGAGCTGGACGGCGTGCTCGCCGTGATCCGGGGGGATTCTGGGGGGTAGACGTCAGTCAGGGAAGGGGCGGCCGGCCGTGACTCACCCGTTAGAGAGCAGTGGGCAACCGTTTCCCTTTGGCATACGTCCAGTTGAGCGAGAGGACAGGTGCGGCTCCCCGCCGGGGCCGTAACCGGCCCGTCATCGGTGTGACCGGCCATACCGATGGCGTACAAAGTCGTACCGCCCGGTTGCCCCTCCCTTTGGCACCCCCCCTAGACTGAACCTCCAGCACAGGTGGCTATACGCTCGAAAGGCGCCCCCGTGTCCATCGGCAACTCCCCTGAAGACGAGCGTCCGTTCGAAGACCCGTCCGAGGAAGCCCCCTTCTCCATCGGCCGCGCCCTGAAGCAGGCCCGCATCACGGCGGGGCTGACCGTCGATGACGTCAGTTCCGCCACCCGGGTCCGCATCGCCATCGTCCACGCCATCGAGTCCGACGACTTCGCCGCCTGCGGCGGGGACGTCTATGCCCGCGGGCACATCCGGACCCTGGCCAGGGCCGTCCACCTCGACCCCGCCCCGCTGATCGAGCGGTACGACGACACCCACGGCGGCCGTCCGGCACCGACCCCGGCCGCGCCCCTCTTCGAGGCGGAACGTATCCGACCCGAGCGGCGCGGGCCGAACTGGACCGCGGCCATGGTCGCCGCGATCGTCGCCGTGGTCGGCTTCGTCGGCTTCACCGCCTTCACGGGCGGGGACGACGACGGGTCGAAGGAACAGGTCGCCGAGGGCGCCACCCCCGCGACCGGCAAGACCGCCTCACCCACGACGAAGACCGACAAGCCCGTCGACAAGAAGCCCGAACCCTCCGACAGCGCCATCGCCGCGGCCCCCCAGGACAAGGTGACCGTCCAGGTCAGTGCCGCGGACGGCCGCAGCTGGGTCGCTGCCAAGGACCACAACGGCCGGCTGCTCTTCGACGGCCTGCTCAAGCAGGGCGACTCCAAGACCTTCCAGGACAGCGAGAAGATCAACCTCGTCCTCGGCGACGCCGGCGCGATCGATCTCTACGTCAACGGCAAGAAGCTCGACGACGATTTCCGGCCCGGCGCCGTGGAGCGGCTGACGTACACGAAGGGCGACCCCAAGGTCGGATAGGCCAGGCGTGCCTTCGGGTGTACGGGGTTGGCGAAGATCGCCAACCCCGTCGACGTTCGGTGTCGGTGGGACAAAGTAGTCTTGAGCCCATGCCTGAACGCCGTACCGTCGCACTCGTCACCCTTGGCTGCGCCCGTAACGAGGTGGACTCGGAGGAGCTCGCAGGCCGTTTGGAGGCGGACGGCTGGCAGCTCGTGGAGGACGCCGAAGACGCGGACGTAGCCGTCGTCAACACCTGCGGCTTCGTCGACGCCGCCAAGAAGGACTCCGTCGACGCCCTGCTGGAGGCCAACGACCTCAAGGGGCATGGCAGAACCCAGGCCGTCGTGGCGGTGGGCTGCATGGCCGAGCGGTACGGCAAGGAACTCGCCGACGCCCTGCCCGAGGCCGACGGTGTGCTCGGCTTCGACGACTACTCCGACATCTCCGACCGCCTCCAGACCATCCTGAACGGCGGCATCCACGCCTCCCACACCCCGCGCGACCGGCGCAAGCTGCTGCCGATCAGCCCGGCGGAGCGGCAGGAGTCGGCCGCCTCGGTGGCCCTGCCCGGCCACGGGCCGAACGACCTTCCCGAGGGTGTCGCCCCGGCCTCCGGCCCCCGCGCGCCCCTGCGCCGCCGGCTCGACGGCGCCCCGGTCGCCTCGGTCAAGCTCGCCTCCGGCTGCGACCGGCGCTGCTCCTTCTGCGCCATCCCGTCCTTCCGCGGCTCCTTCATCTCGCGGCGGCCGAGCGACGTGCTGAACGAGACGCGGTGGCTGGCCGAGCAGGGCGTCAAGGAGATCATGCTGGTCTCCGAGAACAACACCTCCTACGGCAAGGACCTCGGCGACATCCGGCTGCTGGAGTCGCTGCTGCCCGAGCTGGCGGAGGTCGACGGCCTCGAGCGGGTGCGGGTCAGCTACCTCCAGCCGGCCGAGATGCGGCCCGGCCTGATCGACGTGCTGACCTCGACGCCGAAGATCGCGCCCTACTTCGACCTGTCCTTCCAGCACTCGGCGCCCGGCGTGCTGCGCGCGATGCGCCGCTTCGGCGACACCGATCGCTTCCTGGAACTGCTCGACACCATCCGGAGCAAGGCGCCCCAGGCGGGTGTGCGCTCCAACTTCATCGTGGGCTTCCCCGGTGAGTCCGAGGCCGACGTGGCCGAGCTGGAGCGCTTCCTGAACGGGGCTCGCCTCGACGCGATCGGCGTCTTCGGCTACTCCGACGAGGACGGCACCGAGGCCGCGACATACGACGGCAAGCTCGACGTGGACGTCGTGGCCGAACGCCTCGCCCGGGTCTCCCGGCTCGCCGAGGAGCTCGTCTCGCAGCGGGCCGAGGAGCGGGTCGGCGAGACCGTGCACGTGCTGGTCGAGTCGGTGGACGAGGAGGGCGTGTACGGCCGCGGGGAGCACCAGGCTCCGGAGACGGACGGACAGGTGCTGCTCACATCGGGCGGAAACCTGAGCGTCGGTCGTATGGTCGAGGCGAAGGTGGTCGGTACCGAAGGTGTCGACCTGGTGGCCGAGCCCCTGCCGGGCTCGTTCGGGTGTAGCGAGGAGGCGGGCAGATGACGGGTGTTCCGGCATCGGCTGCGGGCGGCTCCTCGCAGGCTTCACCGGCTTCGCAGACCTCACCGGGTCCCCAGGCTTCGCAGGCCGCACCGGCGGCGGGCGCCGTGGTGGTTCCCTCCGAGGTGACTGCCGATGCGGCCGCGATCGTCGATCCGGAGGATGCCGGCAGGCCGCCGAGGGGCGCGAAGCTGGCGGCCGCCGCGGTCAATCAGGCGAGCGTCTGGAACATCGCCAATCTGCTGACGATGCTTCGGCTGATCCTGGTGCCCGGCTTCGTCGCGCTGATGCTGGCCGACGGCGGCTACGACCCGGCATGGCGCGCGTTCGCCTGGGCGGCCTTCGCGATCGCCATGATCACCGACCTGTTCGACGGGCACATCGCGCGGACGTACAACCTCGTCACCGACTTCGGGAAGATCGCCGACCCCATCGCCGACAAGGCGATCATGGGAGCGGCGCTGATCTGCCTCTCCTCGCTCGGCGACCTGCCGTGGTGGGTGACGATCGTGATCCTCGGCCGGGAACTCGGGATCACGCTCCTGCGTTTCCTGGTCATCCGGTACGGCGTCATCCCGGCGAGCCGGGGCGGCAAGCTGAAGACGCTCACGCAGGGCGTGGCGGTCGGGATGTACGTCCTGGCGCTCACGGGCTGGCTGGCCACCCTGAGGTGGTGGGTGATGGCCGCGGCGGTCGTCCTGACCGTGGTGACCGGGCTCGACTACATAAGGCAGGCCGTAGTGCTGCGCAGGCAGGGAATCGCCGAGCGCAAGGCCGCGTCGGAGGAGACGCAGGCGTGAATTCCCCGGCCACCGACGTGGTGCGACTACTCACGGTGAACGGAGCGACGCTCGCCGTGGCTGAATCGCTGACCGGTGGCCTGGTCGCGGCGGAGATCACCTCGGTCCCCGGCGCGTCCAAGGTCTTCCGCGGTTCCGTCACCGCCTACGCCACCGACCTCAAGCACGGACTGCTCGCGGTGGACGCGGACCTGCTGGCCGCGCGCGGTGCCGTGGACGCGCAGGTCGCGGCCCAGATGGCCGTCGGCGTGCGGAAGGCGCTGGGAGCCGACTGGGGCATCGCGACCACGGGCGTCGCCGGCCCCGATCCACAGGACGGACAGCCGGTGGGGACGGTTTTCGTGGCGGTGGACGGCCCGTTCCGGGCGGCTTCCGGTTCTGCCGGCGGCGGAAAAGTGGAGGCCCTGCGGTTGAACGGCGACCGGGCGGAAATTCGTAGAGAGAGTGTACGGAGCGTACTCGCACTGCTCCTGACAGAGCTTGCGGGCGAACACACCGGGAATGAGCGGGCACAGGATACGGAACAGAACGGGGGGTTTTGATGTTTGCAGCCCTGAGTGAACACGACATCGCTCCCCGCACGGCCGCAGCGCAAGGCGGTACGGTGGGGCGTGAAGGATGCGGCTACGCGGTCCGAGGAGGGAGCCACCGATGATTCTGCTCCGTCGCCTGCTGGGTGACGTGCTGCGTCGGCAGCGCCAGCGCCAGGGCCGTACTCTGCGCGAAGTCTCCTCGTCCGCCCGAGTCTCACTCGGCTATCTCTCCGAGGTGGAGCGGGGGCAGAAGGAGGCTTCCTCCGAGCTGCTCTCCGCCATCTGCGACGCGCTGGACGTACGGATGTCCGAGCTCATGCGAGAAGTGAGCGACGAGCTCGCTCTCGCCGAGCTGGCTCAGTCTGCTGCCGCCACCCCCCGCGAGCCTGTACCGGCGTCGGTTCGTCCGATGCTGGGTTCCGTGTCGGTGACCGGTGTGCCACCGGAGCGGGTGACCATCAAGGCCCCTGCCGAGGCGGTGGACGTGGTCGCCGCGTGACATTCACGCGCACGGGCGTGTGACGCGTGGGCGTGTGACGCGACACAGGCACGTAGGAAAGCATGTGTGAGGCCCCGGCCGGGGCTTCTTCGGGGAGACCCGGGGAAGGTGCGGTCGGGGTTTTTCGCGTCCGTCGTCCGTTTGCCGGGGCGGGGCGCCGAGGTCATCGTGGAGGGGCATCTCGGGGGCCAACCACCGGAGGTACCGATGTACGTCGTCAAGAGTCCCCTGTCCGACGCCGATCTGAAGACCGTCTCGGAGGCGTTGCAGGGCGCGCTCGTCGACCTGGTCGACCTGTCGCTCGTCGCCAAGCAGGTCCACTGGAACGTCGTCGGGCCCCGTTTCCGGTCCGTCCACCTGCAACTCGACGAGGTCGTGGACATCGCCCGCACCCACTCCGACACCGTGGCGGAGCGTGCCTCGGCGCTGGGCGTCTCACCGGACGGACGTGCGGCGACGGTGGCGGCCGGCAGCGGGATCAGTGCCGTGGCGGGCGGCTGGGTGAAGGACGCCGACGCGGTGGGCACCCTCGTCGCCGCCCTGGGCGCGGTGATCACCCGGATGCGGGAACGGGTGACGGCCACGGGTGACCCGGATCCGGTGAGCCAGGACATCTTCATCGGGATCACCGCCGATCTCGAGAAGCACCACTGGATGTTCCAGGCGGAGAGCGTGTGAGGCGGCTGGGGCGCCCGCCGCGACCTGGCACGCCCGATGCGCCGATGTGCCGCCCGTGCGCCCTGCCGGGGGCCGGGACGGACGTCTAGCGTCGGCCTCTGCGGAGGCACCGGGGGTTACTGGGTGTCGTGGTCGGGCTCGGGCTGGAGGTGACGGCCGTGGTGACGCGAATAGCGGAGCGTGGGGCCGTGCTGGGGCTCGGCCTGGGGTTGGGCGCGGTGTGGTGGTGGGCCGTGCTGAGACTCGCCGTGGCGCCGGACGCCGGCGTGCTGGAGGGGGCGGTCGCCGCCGGAGGGTGGGGGCTGAGCCTGCTGCCCGTGCACTGCGTGGCCAAGGCACGCGCGGTGGGGGCGGTCGGGGAGGGGCGCTGGAGGGCTGCTTGGCGGGGGGTCGCGGGCGACGGTGGGGCCGGTGGTGGCGGGAGATTCGGTGGTGGCGCGGGGGGCGGGAGCGGCGCGTAGGGGGAGGCGCGGGGGTAGGGGGAGTGCCTTTGGGTGGTGGGGTGGGATGTCTTCGGGAGGGTGTTGGCTCCGGCCGTCGGTCAGGGCTCCGACGGTGTTCGGGCTGTGCTGTGCGGGCTGTGCTGCCCGTGTGCGCTTGGCGCGGCGCTGGGGGCGATGCCGTGGCCCGATGCTTGGCCCGATGTTCTTCGCTGACGGCTGGAACGAGGCCGCGGGGCCGGGCGGGCTGACGGGCGGTATCGACGGCGGGGAGGGGCCGCTGGGGGCTGCGGGCTGCGGGTTGGGGAGGGGACTGGGTGCCGGGAGTCCGCGGTGGGAGGGGGTGTAGAGAGGTCCATGCTGCCTCCGGAGGGCGCTGCGCCGGGCGGGCGGCGATCCGGATCAGGTGGGGCCCCGTGTGGTGCGGTGCGGCCGCGATGTCGCTGGGAAACCGGGGGTGGGCCGAGGCGGGGCGGCATGCGGGCGTGGTGGGGGCCGGGCGGAGGCCGGGACGGGGGCCGGGAGGAGGCCGGAGCGGAGGCTGTCGGGGTGGTTCGTCGAGGGGCCGTGGGGCGGTGGTCACCAGGGCATTGCCACGCCGCCGTTCGGGCGGAGGATCTGGCCCGTGGTGAACGCCGACGCGTCCGAGGCCAGGTGGAGAACGGCGTGGGCGATGTCCTCCGGTTCGCCGACCCGGCCCAGGGGCGACATGCGGGCCATGAGCGCCTCGGTGTGCGCCTGTGCGCCGGCGTCGTGGCGGTCGGTCATGGGGGTGCGGATCCAGCCCGGGGCGACGGCGTTGACGCGAATGCCGTACCGACCGACCTCCGTCGCGAGCGTCTTCGTCAACTGGACCACGGCCGCCTTGGCGACGCCGTAGCAGAGCAGACCGGGGCCGCCGGTGTCCACCGCACCCGAGGCCATGGTGACGATGCTGCCGCCGGCGTCGTGTGCCAGCATCAGACGGGCCGCCTCCTGGCAGGCGTACAGCACCCCCTTGAAGTTGACGGCCAGGACCCGGTCGAGGTCCTCGTCCCGGGTGTCCAGGACCGGACTGCTGTGCATGATCCCGGCGACGGCGGCCATGATGTCCAGCCGCTCGCAGGATTCGACCGCCTGCCGGACCTGGACGCGGTCGGTGACGTCGAGGGGGTGGGTGCGGGCCGTGCCGCCCCGGTCCTTGATCATCGTCGCCGTTTCGCGCAGGCCCTGTTCGTCGCGGTCCGCGCCGTGCACGGTGGCGCCCGCCTGGGCGAGAAGTACGGCGCAGGCGCGGCCGATTCCGCTCGCGGCGCCGGTGACGAATGCGGTGCGTCCGGTGAGGTCGTACGCCTTGACGGCCATGTAGGGACGGTACGAGGATTTCTGACGGTCCGTCAATTGTGGCGGCTTGTTCGTTCGGAGGCTTGCGGGCGGCTCGTCCGGCTGGTCAACGCGGTTCCGGGGAACGGCCGTCGAGGGTCGTCACCGGGTGGTGCGGGGGCGGAGGCGGCGCGTCGGCGGGGAGCCCGGTGCCGGGGCGGGGCCCGTCTGGCAGGCGGGGCACCAGTAGGTCGGGCGCTCGCGGGAGCCGTCGCCCTGGTCGGCGACCCGGACCGGTGTGCCGCAGCGCAGGCAGGGGCGGGGCGCGCGGCCGTAGACGAACAGGTTCTGGCCGTGGCGGCCCGTCGTGTTGCGGACCGGGTGGTCGCGGTTGGCCTCCAGGAGTTTCTTCGCGAGGGCCGGCAGCTTCGCGGCGCGGTCGGCGGGGAGCGTGCCGACCGGGAGCCATGGGGTGACGCCGAGGAGGAAGCAGAGCTCGCTCTTGTACACGTTGCCGATGCCGGCGAGGTTGCGCTGGTCGAGGAGGGCCTCGCCGAGGGAGCGGGCGGGGTCCGTCAGGAGGTTGGCGAGGGCGCGCTCGGGGTTCCAGTCGGGGCCCAGCAGGTCGGGGCCGAGGTGCCCGACGGCTCGTGCCTCGTCGGCGGTGCGCAACAGGTCGAGGACGGGGAGGCGGTAACCGACGGCGGTGCGGTCGTGGGTGCCGAGGATCGCCCGGATCTGGTGCGCCGGGCCACCGGTCCAGCGCTGGTCGTTCGTGAACACCTTCCACGAGCCGTCCATCCGCAGGTGCGAGTGGAGCGTCAGGTCGCCTTCGATGCGGGTGAGGAGATGCTTTCCGCGCGGAGTGACGTCCAGGACGGTGCGGCCGGTGAGGTCGGCGGTGGCGTACTTGGGCACCCGGAGATCCGAGCGGGTCAGCACCTTGCCCGCGAGGGCGTCGTGCAGGCGCCTCGCGGCCTGCCAGACCGTGTCACCTTCGGGCATGGGTCAAGGGTGACATGCGAGTCGCTCCGGGCGGGGCCTGGCGGTCAGGCGCGCAGTCGCAGGCCGCGAGGGGTCGCGATGAAGCCCGCTCCTTCCAGGAGGGCGCCGATGGGGGAGGTGAGAGCCGAGGCGCCGTTGACGCGCTCCACCGTCACCGTGCCGAGAGCGCCCGCGCGCGCGGCCTCCGCGAGGGCCTCAGCGGCGGTGTGCAGCCGTGGGTCGTCGGTGGGGGTGTTCTCGCCGTCCGGGTTGGACGGCCAGGCCAGCAGGGTCTTGCCGCCCCGCTCCATATAGAGCGTCAGTTCGCCGTCCACGAGCACCACCAGGGAGCCGGCCTTGCGGCCCGGTTTGTGCCCGGCGCCGCTCGGTGGCTCGGGCCAGCCCAGCGCGGCGCCGTACGCGTTCGCCGGGTCGGCGGCGGCGAGGACGACGGCGCGGGAGACGCCGGATGTGGTGCCGTAGCGATTGCGGTTCTGGGCGCGCCGGGGGTCGCGGTGGTCGGGGAAGCCCGGGCCGGTCGAGTAGTCCGAGCCGTTCTGCCTGCCTGTGCCGTACGGACCGCCTGAGCCGTTCGGGAAGCCGCCGCCCCCGCGCGGGCCACCGGCGCCCGGTGAGCCGAGGTCGAGGGGGGAGACGTACTCGTCCGGCGAAGCGGGGGCTGCCGGGGCGTCGAAGGGGGAGGGCGGACGGGTGTCGACGCCGGGGACGTCCCAGGTGTCTGCCGGGAAGGAATCGGGGAAGGCGAAGTCGTCCGAGGGGCTCGTCGCCGAGTTCGGGCCGGGCAGAGGCTCGCCGCGGTCGCGGGCGTTGGCCACCGCGCGCAGTCGGTCCACGGCGCCGTCCATGGCGAACTGTGCCGCGCCGAGGCCTTCGACGACATACCCGCGACGGGCCTGACCGCTCTCCTCGAAGACGGACAGGATGCGGTACGTCGCCGAGAAGCCGCCTTCGACGCCCTCGGCCGCGACCGCGCCCCGCGTCACCACGCCGTGCCGGTCGAGGAGGGTACGGGCGAGGGCGTGGGCGCGGACCGTCGGGTCGGACTCGTGGGCCGGCAGGAGGGACCAGCGACCGCCGACGGTCGGAGGGCCGCCGCGGGAAGCGGGGCGGGCCGCGGCCGTCAGCGAGCCGTAGCGACCGCGCGGGACGCTGCGCTTGGCGCGGTGGGCCGTGGAGCCGGACGTGCGCCCCGAGCCCAGCAGGGCACGCAGGGGGGTGAGCGTGTCGTTGGTGAGCCGTCCGGACCAGGCAAGGTCCCAGACGGTGTCGGCGAGCTGCGGGTCGGTGGCCTCGGGGTGCGTGGTGGCGCGGACCCGGTCGGCGATCTGGCGGAAGAACAGGCCGTAGCCCCCGGAGAGGGCGTCCAGGACCGACTGGTGCAGTGCCGTCAGCTCCAGCGGGTGGGGCGGCGGCAGGAGCAGGGGCGCCGCGTCCGCCACGTACAGGGAGAGCCAGCCGTCCTTGCCGGGGAGGGCGCCCGCTCCGGCCCAGACGATTTCTCCGGCCGCGGTGAGCTCGTCCAGCATCGCGGGGGTGTAGTCCCGCACGCGGGACGGCAGGACGAGCCGCTCCAGGGCCGAGGCGGGCACCGAAGCGCCCTGGAGCTGCTCGACCGCGCGCACCAGTCCGTCGGTGCCGCGCAGGGAGTGGCCCTTGCCGATGTGCTGCCACTGGGGCAGGAACTGGGCGAGTGCGGGCGGCGGGACCGGCTCCAGCTCGTGCCGCAGGGCGGCCAGGGAGCGACGGCGCAGCCTGCGCAGGACCGTCGCGTCGCACCACTCCTGGCCGATGCCGGCCGGGTGGAACTCGCCCTGGACGACGCGCCCGCCGGCCGAGAGCCGCTGGAGGGCGCCCTCGGTCACCGCCACGCCGAGGCCGAAGCGGGTCGCCGCGCCTGCCGACGTGAACGGTCCGTGGGTGCGGGCATACCGCGCGAGGAGGTCGCCGAGCGGATCCTTGACCGGCTCCGTGAAGGCCTCCGGCACACCCACCGGGAGCGCCGTGCCGAGCGCGTCGCGAAGGCGCCCCGCGTCCTCGATCGCGGCCCAGTGGTCGGCACCCGCCACACGGACCCGGATGGCACGGCGGGCGGCGGCCAGCTCCTGCGCCCAGTGCGGTTCGGCGCCACGCTCGGCCAGCTCGGCGTCGGTGAGCGGGCCGAGGAGGCGCAGGAGGTCCGCGATGCCTTCTGTGTCCTTCACCCGGCGGTCCTCGGTGAGCCACTGGAGTTCCCGCTCCAGTTCGGTGAGGACCTCGGCGTCGAGCAGCTCGCGCAGCTCCGCCTGGCCGAGCAACTCGGCCAGCAGACGTGAATCCAGGGAGAGGGCGGCCGCACGGCGCTCGGCGAGCGGGGAGTCCCCCTCGTACAGGAACTGGGCGACGTAACCGAAGAGGAGGGAGCGGGCGAAGGGTGACGGCTCAGGCGTGGTGACCTCGACCAGGCGCACCTTGCGGGCCTCCAGGTCACCCATCAGCTCCACGAGTCCGGGAACGTCGAAGACGTCCTGGAGGCACTCGCGGACCGCTTCCAGGACGATCGGGAACGAGCCGAACTCGCTCGCCACCTGGAGCAGTTGGGCGGCACGCTGGCGCTGCTGCCACAGCGGGGTGCGCTTGCCGGGATTGCGGCGCGGCAACAGCAGCGCGCGGGCGGCGCACTCGCGGAAGCGGGCCGCGAACAGGGCCGAGCCGCCGACCTGATCGGTGACGATCTGATCGACCTCGCCCTTGTCGAAGACGACGTCGGCCGCGCCGACCGGTGCCTGCTCGGCGTCGTATTCCGTGCCCGCCTTCGAAGGCTCCCGGTCGAGCAGGTCCAGGCTCATGAGGTCGGCGTCCGGCAGCCGCAGGACGATGCCGTCGTCGGCGTGCATGACCTGGGCGTCCATGCCGTAGCGCTCGGAGAGTTTGGCACCCAGCGCGAGGGCCCAGGGGGCGTGGACCTGGGCCCCGAAGGGGGAGTGGACGACGACCCGCCAGTCACCCAGTTCGTCCCGGAAGCGCTCCACGACGATCGTGCGGTCGTCCGGGACGTGTCCGCAGGCCTGGCGCTGCTCGTCCAGGTAGGAGATCACGTTGTCGGCCGCCCAGACGTCCAGGCCCGCGGTGCGCAGCCGGAGCCGGGCGTCCTCCTTGGGCAGCGAGCCGACCTCTCGCAGGAACGCGCCCACCGCGCGGCCGAGCTCCAGCGGGCGGCCCAGCTGGTCGCCCTTCCAGAACGGCAGGCGTCCGGGGACGCCGGGGGCGGGGGAGACCAGGACGCGGTCGCGGGTGATGTCCTCGATGCGCCATGAGCTGGTACCGAGCGTGAAGACGTCGCCCACGCGCGACTCGTAGACCATCTCCTCGTCGAGCTCGCCGACCCGGCCGCCGCCCTTCTTGGGGTCGGCGCCCGCCAGGAAGACGCCGAACAGGCCGCGGTCGGGGATCGTGCCCCCGGAGGTGACGGCGAGACGCTGGGCGCCGGGACGGCCGGTGATCGTGCCGGCGACGCGGTCCCACACCACGCGCGGGCGCAGCTCGGCGAACGCGTCGGACGGGTAGCGGCCTGCCAGCATGTCCAGGACCGCGGTGAACGCGGACTCCGGAAGTGACGCGAACGGGGCGGCACGGCGGACCGTGGTCAGTAGGTCGTCGACCTGCCAGGTGTCGAGCGCCGTCATGGCGACGAGCTGCTGCGCCAGGACGTCCAAGGGGTTGGCGGGGACCTTCAGGGACTCGATCGAGCCGGTGCGCATCCGCTCGGTGACCACCGCCGCCTGGACGAGGTCACCGCGGTACTTCGGGAAGACCACACCGGTGGACACCGCGCCCACCTGGTGCCCCGCGCGGCCGACGCGCTGGAGGCCCGAGGCCACCGACGGCGGGGACTCGACCTGGACGACGAGATCCACCGCGCCCATGTCGATGCCGAGCTCGAGGCTGGAGGTCGCCACGACGGCGGGCAGCCGGCCCGCCTTGAGGTCCTCCTCCACGAGCGCGCGCTGTTCCTTGGAGACCGAGCCGTGGTGGGCGCGCGCGATGACGGGCGGGGCGCCCTGGGCCGCGCCCGAGCCACCCATGAGCTCCGCGGGCGAGTGGTGCTCGTCCAGCGGCTCGCCGGTGGCCCGCTCGTAGGCGATCTCGTTGAGGCGGTTGCACAGGCGTTCGGCGAGACGGCGGGAGTTGGCGAACACGATGGTGGAGCGGTGGGCCTGGACGAGATCGGTGATCCGCTCCTCGACATGCGGCCAGATCGACGGGCGCTCCGCCCCTTCCGAACCTTCGGCGACCGGGGAGCCGCCCAGTTCGCCCAGGTCCTCCACCGGGACGACGACCGAGAGGTCGAACTCCTTGCCGGACTTCGGCTGGACGATCTCCACCTTGCGCTGCGGGGAGAGGTACCGCGCCACCTCGTCGACCGGCCGGACCGTGGCCGAGAGGCCGATGCGGCGGGCCGGCTTCGGCAGCAGTTCGTCCAGCCGCTCCAGGGACAGCGCCAGGTGCGCGCCGCGCTTGGTGCCCGCCACCGCGTGCACCTCGTCCAGGATCACCGTCTCGATGCCCGTCAGCGCGTCGCGCGTGGCCGACGTGAGCATCAGGAACAGCGACTCGGGGGTCGTGATCAGGATGTCCGGGGGGCGGGTGGACAGCGCGCGGCGCTCGGCGGGCGGGGTGTCGCCGGAGCGGATGCCGACCTTGACCTCCGGCTCCGGCAGACCGAGACGCACGGACTCCTGCCGGATGCCGGTCAGGGGGCTGCGCAGATTGCGCTCCACGTCGACCGCGAGCGCCTTGAGCGGGGAGACGTAGAGGACCCGGCAGCGCTTCTTCGGGTCGGCGGGAGGAGGTGTCGAGGCGAGCTGGTCCAGGGCGGCGAGGAAGGCGGCCAGGGTCTTCCCGGAGCCGGTCGGGGCCACCACCAGCACGTCCGCGCCCTCGCCGATGGCCTGCCACGCACCCGCCTGGGCCGCGGTGGGCGCGGAGAACGCCCCCGTGAACCAGCCGCGGGTCGCGGGGGAGAAGCCGTCGAGGGCTCGGTGTGCGGAGCTGACCATGCGTCCATCCTGCACCCACCCACTGACAATCGCTCTGACCTGCGCAGATACGGCGTTCCACGCCGGGCTGTCGGCGCTTCCGTGCCCAGGCGTGCCGGGCTGTCGGTGTTCGCCGTGCGGCGGGCGCGGCGGCTGCTGGACGCGGGGACCGCCCCCGCGGAGGCGGCCGTCGCCGTGGGGTTCACCGACCAGCCTCACCTCAACCGCCACTTCGCCCGGATCGTCGGAGTCCCTCCAGGGGCGTACCAGCGCGAGCGCAAGAACGTACAAGACCCGCCCGGAGGGCTGCTCCTACCCTCGTCGTCGTGGCAGAACAGACAGCTTTGACGGACATACGCGCCGACGGTGGCGGACGGCCGGACGCCGCCGTCGTACGGGACGCCCTCGGGGTCGGGGTCGCCGTAGGACTCTCCGGGTTCGCCTTCGGGGTGACCTCGGCGGGCAGCGGACTCTCGGTGTGGCAGACCTGCGCGCTCAGTCTCCTCGTCTTCACGGGGGCGTCCCAGTTCGCGCTCGTCGGGGCGCTGGCGGCGGGTGGAAACCCCCTGACGGCGGCCGCGGGCGCCTTCTTCCTGGGCGTGCGCAACGCCTTCTACGGCCTGCGTCTGTCGCAGTCGCTGGCGCTCCCGCGCGCGGTGCGCCCGTTCGCCGCCCAATGGGTGATCGACGAGACGGCGGCGGTCTCGCTCGCCCAGACCGGGCGGCGTGCCGCGCGGATCGGCTTCGGCGTCACCGGGCTGACGCTGTACGTGCTGTGGAACCTCACCACGCTGCTGGGTGCCCTGGGCGCCGAGGCCATCGGGGACACGGACGCGTGGGGACTCGACGCGGCCGGTCCCGCCGTCTTCCTCGCGCTGCTCGCGCCCATGCTGAAGACCACCGCCGAGCGGGCCGTCGCCGGGCTCGCGGTGCTCCTGGGGCTGGGCCTGCTGCCCGTGCTGCCGGCCGGCGTGCCCGTGCTGATGGCCGCGCTCGCCGTGCCGGTGGTCCTGTACCTCGAGGGCCGGCGCCGGGCGGGTCGGACGGCCGGTCGGGTCGACACGAGGGAGGAGGAGCGTTGAACACCTGGATCGCGATCGGCGCGACCGCTCTCGGCTGCTACGCCGTCAAGCTCGCCGGACTGCTCGTCCCCGCGGGCCTGCTCGAACGGCCCCTCGTGAGGCGGTTCGCCGCACTGCTCCCCGTCGCCCTGCTCGCCGCCCTCACCGCCCAGCAGACCTTCGCGGACGGGCACGCGCTCGTGCTGGACGCGAGGGCCGCAGGGCTCGCCGCGGCCGTCGTCGCCCTCATACTGCGGGCTCCCTTCCTGCTGGTCGTCGCGGCCGCCGTGGTGGTGACGGCGGGAGTGCGGGCCCTGGGCGGATGAGGGACGGGGAGGGCCGGTCCGGGGGACGGGCGGGCGCCGCCGGGACGGGTGGGGTCAGCCGATGGCGCGGCCGTAGGCCCTGAGGGTGCGCAGGGCCTCGATCGTCACCATGGGCCGGGCCTCCAGGGCGGTGCCGGGTGCCCAGCGGCGCCACCGGACGGGCCAGCCGCCGTCCTGCTGCTGATCGTCGGCGAGGTGGTCCAGGGAGCGTGCGATCTCGTCGTCGGTGAACCACGCCCGCGCGAGGGAGTGCGGTGTCCGCGCGAAGTCGTACGGGAAGTGGTGCTCGCCGGGGGCGTAGCCGGGTGCGACCGGATACGCGTCCAGGTGGTCCGGATCCAGTGCGGCGAGCCGGTGCGCGCGCACCAGGCGGCCCAGCCGGTCGGCGGCCGCCTCCGCGCGCGGGCGGTCGGTGGCGGAGTCCAGGAAGGCCACGGCGGCCTGGATCTCGTAGGGATGGGACCGCTCCAGGGAGTCGATCGCCTGCCAGCAGAAGTCCGTGGCCCGGAACAGCCAGGCGTGCCACACGTCGTTGCGGTGCAACAGGCCCACCACGGGGCCGGTGGTCAGGAGTTCGCTGGGTGGGTCGTCCACGATCGGAATGAAGGGTGCGGCCGGGTACCCGCGCTGGCTGGGATGGATCGCCGGCAGGGCGCCGTCGCCGGTGGAGACCGAGGTCAGATAGCGGCACACCCGCTCCACGCGCCGGCCGCCGAGGCGACCGACGGAGTCCAGGACGCGCAGTGCCCGCACGGTGTGCAGGGGCTGGCTCACGGGGCCGCGCAGATCGGGCTCCAGCGCGTGGCCGTATCCGCCGTCCTCGTTGCGGTAGGCGTCGAGGGCGGTCTCGACGGGGTCGGCGGCGCCGTGCAGGAAGTCGTGCGCGAAGAGGCGCTGCTCCAGCACGCGCGCGGTGAGCCAGACGAAGTGCTCGGCGCGGAAGAGCGGGGAGTGCGCCGGGGGCGTCGGGGGGAGTGGGGATGCTCCGGATTCGGCCATGCGTCAGACCGTAGGGCGGAAAGCGGTCTCGGCAGGCGGTCCCGGCGAGGGGCACCCCCGCGCGCGGGATACTGATGTCATGCGGTTGACGGTCTTCTGGCAGCGAATGGACGAGCACTTCGGTGCGGGGTACGCGGAGACGTTCGCGCGCGATCACGTGATGGCGGAACTGGGCGGACGCACGGTGGACGAGGCGCTGGCCGACGGCTGGGAGGCCAAGGACGTGTGGCGCGTGGTGTGCACGGTGATGAACGTTCCACAGGAGATGCGCTGATCCCACCTGAAGATCGGAGGCGGTTCTCCGATTGTCGGTCCCGTAGGCGAGACTTGGTCCGTGGCACCCACTGACGAGACCGGGCAGGTCGCCCGGCACACATCCCCGCTCGGCGCGACGCCGCCCACCGGGCCGCCCCCGGCCGACGGCGGCGCCGAGCAGGGAGCGCGCATGCCGCGCTGGCTGCCGCGCGCCATGGTGCTCGCGCTCGCTCTCATCGGTGTGTTCCAGCTGGGCCTGTGGGCCTTTCACCAGCTCATCGGTCTGCTGCTCAACATCCTGATCGCGTTCTTCCTGGCCCTCGCCATAGAGCCGGCGGTCAGCCGGATGGCGGCCCGCGGGATGCGCAGGGGGCTGGCCACCTTCCTGGTCTTCTTCGGTCTGCTGATCGTGGCCGCCGGCTTCTTCACGCTGCTCGGTTCGATGCTCGCGGGTCAGATCATCAAGATGATCGAGGGCTTCCCGGAGTACCTCGACTCGGTGATCAACTGGATCAACACCACGTTCCACACCGAGCTCAGGCGCGTGGACATCCAGGAGGGTCTGCTCCACTCCGACTGGCTGAGGAAGTACGCGCAGAACAGCGCGGCCGGGGTGCTGGACGTCTCCACCCAGGTCCTCGGTGGTCTCTTCCGGCTGCTGACCATCGCCCTGTTCTCGTTCTACTTCGCCGCCGACGGACCGCGCCTGCGCCGCGGACTGTGCTCCGTCCTGCCGCCCGCCCGGCAGGCCGAGGTGTTGCGGGCGTGGGAGATCGCCGTCGACAAGACCGGTGGCTATCTGTACTCGCGCGGACTGATGGCGTTGATCTCCGGCGTCGCGCACTACGTACTGCTCGAGGCGCTCGGCATCCCGTACGCGCCCGTGCTCGCCGTCTGGGTGGGTGTGGTCTCGCAGTTCATCCCCACCATCGGCACCTATCTCGCGGGCGCCCTGCCCATGCTGATCGCGTTCACGGTCTCGCCCCTGTACGCGCTGTGGGTGCTCATCTTCGTCGTGGTCTACCAGCAGTTCGAGAACTACATGCTTCAGCCCAAGCTGACCTCGAAGACCGTCGACATCCATCCCGCCGTCGCCTTCGGCTCCGTCATCGCGGGTACCGCCCTCCTCGGCGCCGTCGGCGCGCTGGTCGCCATCCCGGCCGTCGCGACGCTCCAGGCTTTCCTGGGCGCCTACGTGAAGCGCTACGACGTCACGGACGATCCCCGCGTCCACGGACACCGGGGACGCGGGGACGGGCCGGGCCCGCTCACGCGCGCGCGGCGGCTGTGGGGGCGGGTACGGCATCGGCAGGACGGGTCGCGGGACGGGTCCGGCTGAGGGGGAGCGGCGGTCAGTACCTGAGGACCGCCCACACTCCGGCCGCGGTGACCGCGGCCGCGTAGCAACCCACCGCCGTGGCCACGATCCGCCGGCGTACGGCCTCGCTCCAGGGCGTGCGGGACAGCAGCCAGGCCAGGGCGGGCAGCACCAGGACGGCGTGCAGGCTCACCCCGTGCAGGGGCTTGAGCGAGGCCGTCGAGTGGTACGCCGCGTCCTGGTGTCCGGTGCGGGTGAGCACGACACCGCGCGCGATCATCGCCGCCCCCGAGGCGAGTGCGACGAGCAGGATCGCGAACCCGGAGCGCACCGCGAGGTCCATTCCGGCCGGGCCCGTCGGGCGGTGCCGGAAGGACGCCACGGCGAACCCGGCGAGCAGCACCACGAGGACCCCGCCGCCGACCGCCAACACCATGGACACGATCGTGTCGAAGGGTGTCTCCATGTCCAGGTGCGAGGGCACTCCGCGCCACGCCTGGAGGGTGATGCCCGTGACCTCCACGACGCAGTCGGCGGCGAACACCCCGAGCAGCGCGGCGCGCATGCGTGGTCCGACACGCACATACGAAGTGATCCGGACGACCGCGAGGAGCGTCACCCCGAAGGAGAGCCCGAAGGTCACCGGCTTGCGCCAGGAGACTGGTCCGTTCCAGGGGCCGCCGTCGACGGCGAACACCACGAGGTGGACGAGCCCGGAGAGGATCAGCAGGAGTGCCGTCGCCTCGTAGAGGCGGTATCGGCGGTATCGGGGGTACCGGACGTACGGGTGGTCCTGGCCGTCCAGGGGGCGTGGGCGCGGGATCGGGTACCCGGATTCCGCTTCGCCGCGGGCGGGCCCGGTCTTCTGCTGGTCCATGCACCGAGCGTCCCGGTCATGTCGTGCGCCGTCGTCGTCCTGTTGAAGACACCTGCCGTACGCCCGGGGAAGCAGCCGGGAGCGTGCGGGACGGGGGCCCGAGTGCGAAGGATCGAGGGTGGTATCGGCGTGTGAACGTAGCCTCGGGAGTGCCGCGTGGTGCGCTTGACACGGAAATCGAACATCCATTCTTATTAAGGCTCCGGTGAGATCCTGGTCGGGCGTTCCGTCCAGGTTTGGACGGATAAGCACCCGAGTTATCCACAGGCCGGACCGGCGTCGGGGCGCATTGTCAGTGGCAGGCGTTAGCGTCTTTGACGTGAAGCGATCGACTCAAGCAAACCGGGTGGAACCCATGGCAGGAACCGACCGCGAGAAGGCACTGGATGCCGCACTCGCACAGATTGAACGGCAGTTCGGCAAGGGCGCCGTGATGCGTCTCGGCGAGCGACCGAACGAGCCCATCGAGGTCATCCCCACCGGGTCGACCGCACTCGACGTCGCCCTCGGGGTCGGCGGGCTGCCGCGAGGCCGCGTGGTGGAGGTGTACGGCCCGGAGTCCTCCGGTAAGACGACGCTGACGCTGCACGCCGTGGCGAACGCGCAGAGGGCCGGCGGACAGGTCGCCTTCGTGGACGCGGAACACGCCCTCGACCCCGAGTACGCGAAGAAGCTCGGCGTCGACATCGACAACCTGATCCTCTCGCAGCCTGACAACGGCGAGCAGGCCCTCGAGATCGTGGACATGCTGGTCCGTTCCGGCGCCCTCGACCTCATCGTCATCGACTCCGTCGCCGCGCTCGTCCCGCGCGCCGAGATCGAGGGCGAGATGGGCGACAGCCACGTCGGTCTCCAGGCCCGTCTGATGAGCCAGGCGCTGCGGAAGATCACCAGCGCGCTCAACCAGTCCAAGACCACCGCGATCTTCATCAACCAGCTCCGCGAGAAGATCGGCGTGATGTTCGGCTCCCCGGAGACCACGACCGGTGGCCGGGCGCTGAAGTTCTACGCCTCGGTGCGCCTCGACATCCGACGCATCGAGACCCTGAAGGACGGCACGGACGCGGTCGGCAACCGCACCCGCGTCAAGGTCGTCAAGAACAAGGTCGCGCCCCCCTTCAAGCAGGCCGAGTTCGACATCCTCTACGGGCAGGGCATCAGCCGCGAGGGCGGTCTGATCGACATGGGCGTGGAGAACGGCTTCGTCCGCAAGGCCGGTGCCTGGTACACGTACGAGGGCGATCAGCTGGGACAGGGCAAGGAGAACGCCCGTAACTTCCTGAAGGACAACCCCGACCTCGCCAACGAGATCGAGAGGAAGATCAAAGAGAAGCTGGGCGTCGGCGTGCGTCCGGAGGAGCCCGCCGCAGAGCCGGCCGCGGTCGCCACGGCTACCGCGGGCACGCCCGCGGACGACGCCGCCAAGGCGGTGCCGGCTGCCGCGGCCAAGACGGCCAAGACCAAGGCCGCGGCTGCCAAGAGCTGATCCGTGACGCGACGAACGGACTGGGCCGAGTACGTCCACCCCGACGCCCCCCGGGGGGCGGGGGGCGGGGCCGACGACGGCCCCGCCCCGGCCGGCGGCGACCGGCCGGAGGGCGGCTCGCACCGCGGTGAGGGGACGGACGGCGACGACCGGCCCCGTGGCGGTCGGGCACGGCGCGGCGGTGACGGAGGTCCACGCGGTGGGCGCCGTCGGCGCGGCTTCGGAGAGCCGTCCGCCGAGGACGAAGGCACCTCCTCCTCGTCGAGGGCCGAGCAGGAGGCGTCTTCAGGGGACCCGGCTGAGCGGGCACGGGCGATCTGCCTGCGCCTGCTCACCGGGACCCCGCGCACCCGGAAGCAACTCGCCGACGCCCTGCGCAAACGAGAGATCCCGGACGACGTGGCGGAGGAGGTGCTCTTGCGGTTCGAGGAGGTCGGGCTGATCAACGACGGCGCCTTCGCGGACGCCTGGGTGGAGTCCCGGCACCACGGCCGGGGGCTGGCCCGGCGGGCGCTCGCCCGGGAGCTGCGGACCAAGGGAGTGGACTCGGAGCTGATCGAGGAGGCGGTCGGCCGGCTCGACTCCGAGCAGGAGGAGGGGACGGCACGCGAGCTCGTCGCCCGCAAGCTGCGCTCGACCCGCGGCCTCGACCGCGACAAGAGGCTGCGCCGCCTCGCCGGCATGCTCGCGCGCAAGGGCTATCCCGAGGGCATGGCCCTGCGGGTGGTCCGACAGGCGCTGGAGGAGGAGGGCCAGGACACGGAGTTCCTGGACGGCGAGGGGTTCTGAACGCGCGGCGCGGAACGAGGGGATGCGCGGCGAGAGGCGCTGACGACGGGCGCCGAACGACCGGTCCCCTGCGGCGGGGTGGGGATAACCCCCCTTTGAGGACGCCGGACCACCGCAGTGCACAGGCATCTGTGCACAGGCGAGTGTGTACCCATGTCCCAGGAACCCGAAGCCACGGACTCCGGTGCCGACGAGCCTCCGGAAGCGGAACACGCCGCTGCGGCCCCCGTAGAACTCGGCGACCTCGCCGCACTCAGGGCGCTCGCCCAGCCACGCCGTCAGCGCATGCTCGAACACCTCACCCTGCACGGCCCGGCCACCTCGGCGACCCTCGCCCGCGCCCTCGGCCTGAACACCGGATCCACCAGCTACCACCTGCGTGAGCTGGCCAGGTACGGCTTCGTCGAGGAGACCGACGCGGACAGGCCCGCGCACCGGGGCGACAGCCCGGCCGAAGCGCGGCACGCGGAGCCGTCCACCCACCGGGAACGCTGGTGGCGGGCGGTCCCCGGGGACCGCCGGTTCCCGCCCCGCAGCCGTCAGAGTCCCGAGATGCGGCTCGTCATGGACGAGCTGAACCACCATGCCTACGCAGCCGATCTGGACCTCTTCGAGCGGCTCCAGCGGGACGCGAAGGGCGACGACCCGTGGGCGGACGCGTTCCCCTACTCGCGCGGCACCATCCGGCTCACCCTGCCCGAACTCCGGGACTTCTTCGAGGAGTACATCGCTCTCCTCAACCGCTACAAGCGCCCCGAATCGGCGACACCTGCGGGAGCACGCACCTTGCTCACCCGCTTCCTCGCCTTCCCCGTCGCCTCCTCCGACCCCACCTCCTCCGTCACGCCCTCCGTCACCCCCTCCGCCAGTGACGGAAGAGAGGCCGATCCCTCATGATGCTGCGCTATGCCCTGAAGACGGTTCGTGCCCGCAAAGCGGGCTTCCTGGGCGCCTTCCTCGCGCTGCTGTGCGCGGCCGCCCTGATCAGCGCGTGCGGCACCCTCCTGGAGACCGGGCTGCGGGGCACCATCCGCACCGAGCGCTACGCCGCGGCGCCGGTCGTGGTCTCCGCCGACCAGAACGTCCACCGGACCACCGTCAAGCACAAGAAGGGCAAGACCAAGGTCAAGCACAAGGCCAAACCCATCGCCGAGCGCGCCTGGCTCCCGGCCGACCTCGAGCAAAGACTCGCCACCGCGCCCGGTGTCGCTCGCGTGATCCCCGAACTCACCTTCCTCGCCGAGCCGTTGATGCCCACCGGCGCCTCGGACGCCGACGGCAGGTCCACCTACGGCCATGCCTGGGACTCCGCCGCGCTGACGCCTTACCGGCTCACCGCGGGCACCGCTCCAGCAGCCGCCACCGACGTGGTCGTCGACAGTGACCTCGCGGCACGAGCCCACCTCGCCCCCGGCGACCGGCTCACCGTCCAGTCGACACAGGCCCCGCGCACCTACCACGTCTCCGGCATCGCCGCCCCCGCCACAGCCGTACGCCACCAGAGCGCCCTCTTCTTCTCCACCGGCGAGGCCCGTCGTCTCGCCGCACACCCCGGGCAGGTCACCGCGTTCGGCGTGCTGCCGAGGCAGGGCACCGACCCGGACCGGCTCCGCGAGGCCGTGGTCACGGCGCTGCACGGCACCGGAGCTCAGGTCAGCACCGGTGACGACCGAGGGCCGGTCGAGTTCCTGGACGCCGCCGCGGCCCGTATCAAGCTGGTCAGCATGGGCGGAGCGATGGGCGGCACCTCGCTGCTCGTCGCGGTCCTGGTGGTCGTCGGGACCTTCGCGCTCTCCGTCCAGCAGCGCCACCGCGAACTCGCCCTGCTGCGGGCCATCGCCGCCACCGCCGGGCAGATCCGCCGCCTCCTCGGGCGCGAGGCCCTGATCGTCGCGCTCGCCGCGGGCACGGTCGGCGCGCTCCTGGGGCTTCCCCTGGGGGCCTGGCTGCACGGCAGGTTCGTCGCCCTGGGCGCGGTACCCGCCACGCTTCAGCACACCGTGAGCGCACTCCCGCTGCTCGCCGCGGTGGCCGCCACCCTGTTCGGTGCCTGGGCCTCCGCGCGGATCGCCTCCCGCCGGGTGTCCCGGATCCGCCCGGCCGAGGCGCTGGCCGAGGCCCGGACCGAGGGCACCCGGCCCGGCTGGGGGCGCCTCCTCGCCGGCCTGCTGCTGCTCGCGGCCGGGGCGGTCCTCGTCACCCTGCTCGGCTTCCTGCGCACCGAGCCCGCCTCGACGCCCGTGACCTTCCTCGCCGTCGTCGTGCTGTCCACCTCCGTCGCGCTGCTCGGGCCGCTCCTGGTCAGGGCGGCCGCATTTCTCCTCGCCGGTCCGCTGCGCCTGACCGGTCCCAGCGGCAGGCTCGCCACCGCGAACCTCCACGGAAACGCCGCCCGGATGGCCTCCGTCGTCACCCCGCTCACCCTGCTCATCGGCATGACCTGCACGGTGCTCTTCGTCCAGCCCACCCTCGGCGACGCGGCCCGCGCCCAGGTCCGCGAGGGCGTACGCGCCGACTGGGTCGTCGCCTCCCAGGGGCCCGGTGTGCCCGGCGAGGCGGCACGACGACTGCGTACGCAGCACGATGTCGTCACCGAAGTGGTCCGTACGACCGTCAGGGTCGGCCTCGACAAGTACGCGGCCCAGGGCGTCACTCCGGCCGCCGTCAGCCGCACCTGGGACCCCGAGGTCACCGCCGGCTCCCTCGACGGGCTCACCGAGCACACCGTCGCCGTCAGTGAACTGGCCGCGGACCAGCTCCACCTGGCGCCCGGAAGCACCCTGAAGCTCACGCTCGGCGACGGCACGCCCGCCTCGCTCACCGTCGCCGCCGTCTATGCCAGGGGTCTCGGCTTCGGATACCTCACCTTCGCGCACGACCTGGTCGCCCACCATGTCGACAACCCGCTCGCCTCCTCCCTGCTCGTCAGCACGGCCCGTACACAGACACAACTCGCGACCACACTGCGTGAGTTCCCGGGACTCAAGGTGATGTCACCGGCCACGGCCGACTCACTGCGGGCCGAGCGGGAGCAGGCGAACGCCGAGGTCAACTTCCTGGCCATGGGGCTCGTGCTGGCGTTCACGGCCATCGCCGTGGTCAACACGCTCGCCATGTCGGTGGCCGAGCGAATCCGGGAGTTCGCGCTGTTGCGCCTGGCGGGGGCGACCCGTCGTCAGGTGCTGCGCATGCTGCGTACCGAGGCCCTGTCGGTCCTGCTCCTCGCCGTCGCCCTCGGCAGTGCCATCGCCCTGGCGGTCCTGACCGCGTTCAGCATCGGTATGACCGGGCGGGCGGCGCCGGCGGTCGTACCGCTCGTGTACGCCACGGTGGTCGCCGGGGCCGGGCTCCTCGCGCTGGTCGCCACCGCTGTGCCGGGACGCGTGGCCCTGAGGGTGCGCGCGGTGACGGTGGCGACGGCGCAGGAGTGAGCGATCCCCCGGTCCCCTGCCGGGAGGCGTGATCTCCGAGACCCCCGCGGAGCGCAGGATTACCTTGCGCTCCCGGAGGGGTGAGCTCGTCCGGCCTGCCGGTACCGTCTGCTGCCGCCCGTGAACCCCCGTCCCTCTTGCGGGGGTTGCCTCCCCACCTCCTGAAAGGCGGCTCCGCCATGCTCGTGCCCACCCGCTCCCGAAGACCGCTCGTCGTGTCGGTCCTCGGCGCCGGTCTGCTGCTCACCGGCTGTGGAGTGTGGCCCTCGCAGGCCACCGCACCCGCGGGCGCGGTCAAGGGCAGGATCACGCTGGGCTTCGTCAACGGCGGTAGCACCGAGTTCCATACGTGCCTCCAGGAGTCCGTCGAGCGGACGGCCCGCAGCAACGGCGTCCGTCTCTTCACGGCCAACTCGCGCCAGGACGGCGACACGGAGGTCTCCAATATCGAGGCCATGATCGCCCGCAAGGTGGACGCGCTGATAGTGCAGACCGTCGACGTCGACGCCCTCAAGGGCGACATCGCCGAGGCGAAGGCGGCCGGGGTGCCGATCTTCCTCACCTCGGTCGCCCCCGACGACACGTCCGACCTGCTGGGGGCCGTCGTGGTCGATCTGAGGGAGGTCGGGGAGCTGGACGCCGAGTGGATCGAGCGGGACGCGGCCGGCCGCAAGGTGAGTGTCGCGGTGATCGCGGGAGCCCCCGGTGCCGCCTCCGACGTGCTCACCGAGGCCTTCACCCAGAGGCTGCCGGACAGTGCCGAGGTGGTCGCCAGCCGACCCGGCATGTACGACCCCGTCAAGGCGCGGACGGTCGCCGCGGCCATGATCAAGGACGATCCCGGCCTGGACTACGCCTTCGTCGCCAACGAGGAGATGGCGTTCGCCGCCCGCAAGGCCTTCGACGCGGCCGGGGCCGAGGACGTCAGAATCGTGACGGTGAACGGCGCCGACGAGGCACTGGCCGCGCTCAAGGCCGGCAGCCTCGCCGCCACCGTCTCCAACTCGGCCGCGGACACCGGCGAACTGGCGGTGCAGAACGTCGTCTCCCTGCTCCGCAAGGACGACAGGGCCGACAGGATCGACAAGACGCCCGTCCGCCTGGTCACCCGGGACAACGCGGACACGGCCCCCCTGTACTGCCCGCCGCGGGACTGAGCCGGGCGCGCCGCGGCCCCGCTACGACGTCACGGGGAGCCCAGCCGCCCGCCACGCCTGGAAACCGCCGACGAGGTCGGTGGCCCGGTGCAGCCCCAGTTGGTGCAGGGAAGCGGCGGCCAGGCTCGACGCGTAGCCCTCGTTGCAGATCACGACCGCCCGCACTTCATGACTCGTGGCCTCGGGGAGGCGATGGCTGCCCTGGGGGTCGAGGCGCCACTCCAGTTCGTTGCGCTCGACGACCAGGGCGCCGGGGATCAGACCGTCCCGCTCGCGCAGGGCCGCGTACCGGATGTCGATCAGCAGTGCCTCACCCGCGCGGGCGGCCTCGTACGCCTCTCGCGCCTCCACGCGCGCGTACCCCGCACGCACCCGCTCGAGCAGCTCGTCCACGCCCGTCGGCCGTTCGCCGTCCGGTCGCCCCTTTCGAGGTATGGCCGGGCCGCTCACTGCCAGTCCTCCGGGCGCTCGACCTGCTCCAGCCGTAGGACGTGTCCGGTACGGCTGTAGCGGCGGATGCGCGGCAGCGGCGGGTAGTAGGCGTGGACGGAGACGGCGTGTTCCTCGGTGGACCGGTTCAGGACCTCGTGGACGTGGTGGCGTCCGAAGGAGCGGCCCCGGCCGGCCGGCAGGGTGCGCTCCCGGTCCACGTCGTCCGTCAGCTCCAGGGTCTTCCAGCCGTCGGTGGGCAGCCGCGCGGCGAGCGAGTACTCCTTCAGCTCACCCCGCGCGGTCAGGAAGGCGCCGACCGAGTCGGCGTGGTCGTGCCAGCCGGTGCCGGTGCCGGGCGGCCAGCCGATCAGCCAGGCCTCGCTGCCGCCGGGGCCCTCCAGGCGCACCCAGGTGCGGCCCTCCGGGTCGAGCGGGAGCGAGGCGATCAGCTCGGCGTCGGCGGCCGTGCGCCGGACGAAGTCGAGGAGGTCCGCCTGCGTGGGGGCGGCGACGGCGGTGCTGGGCACGGGGGAAGAGACAGACATGGAGACCGTCCTGTGAACGTTCGCGGGGAGCGCGCGGCCGCGCACGGGGTGAGGTGCGCATCGGCGGCACGCGCCGGTGGGACAGGGATGCGAATTCAGCAGGACGGGCGACACACGCAGCCCGCATAGCGGACGAGGTCCATATGGACCCTCCGCCACAGGCGCACATCGGTGTCGGTCACGATCCGGAGTACACCACGCCGGTGCACCCCGGTCAACTCACTGTCACCATGTGGACCGCACAGTCACAGCCGGTGCGATCGTGCGTTCGTCGTACGGCTCCTTTTCGGTCCCGCCGGGTTCTCGTACGGGCGGGCGCCGGGTGGGGCCCCGGCACTTGGCCGGGGCCGTACCGTCACTTGGCCGCGGAGCCCGCCGTGGCCTCCGCGTCGGACGTCTCCCGTGCCCCCGTGGGCCCGCCCACCGCGGCCTCCGCCGCCGCGTAGAGGTCGGCCGCGCGGACTCCGTGGAGCGCGGTGACCAGATGGCCGTCGGGCCGGATCAGCAGGACGGTGTGCGCGGCGGCGCCCGGATAGCTCTCGGCCACCAGCAGCTCGGCCGGGCTCGGCAGGGCCGTCACCGCGGCGGCGAGCCGGGGCATGATCCCGGCGCCCACCCAGTGCCTGCGCTCCCACACACCGGTGCCCGGCGCGATCAGCAGGACGAGCAGGGCGCCGCGCCCCAGCCGGTCCCGCAGCCGCACGAACGAGCCGTCCTCCGCAGTCACGCGCACGTCCTCGACCGGCGCGCCGGGAGGCGTGTCCACCGGCACCTCCGCCTCCAGATGCCGGGGCGCGAGCGGCGAGCCGTCGTAGGTGCCCGGTGCGCCCAGCGGACCGCGGCCCAGGTGACCGTCGGTGAGCAGCACGTCACCGCGGGCCGTGCCGGGGACGTACGCCCTTATGCCCGCGCCGCCGCGCAGTACCGGCAGTGCCTGGTCGGCGGCGCGCAGCCGGGCGGCGACGGCCGCGCGCCGCTCCGTCTGGTAGCTGTCGAGCAGCGTCTCGTGCGATCCGTGGTGCCAGGCCAGGGCCAGCTTCCAGGCCAGGTTGTCGGCGTCCCGCAGGCCCTCGTCGAGGCCCTGGGTGCCGAACGCGCCGAGCAGATGCGCGGCGTCCCCGGCGACGAAGACCCGCCCCACGCGCCAGCGGCGGGCCAGCCGGTGGTGCACGGTGTGGACACCGGTGTCGAGCAGCTCGTAGGCGGGTGTGGAACCGCCGCTCCAGCCCGCCAGGGTCTCGCGGATGCGGGCCACCAGCAGCTCGGGCGTGACGAGGTCCTTGCCGGGCGGCAGCAGCCAGTCCAGACGCCAGACGCCGTCCGGCAGCGGGCGTCCGGTGACTTCCCCGGCGGAGGGACCGGACACCCGCCATGGCGGTGTCCGATGGAGCAACGCCTCGTCGGCCCACGGAAGTTCCGTGCGCAGTGCGGCGACGGCGTGTCGTTCCACCGCGGTACGGCCGGGAAAGCGGATGTCGAGGAGTTTGCGGACGGTGGACCGCGGGCCGTCGCAGCCGACCAGGTGGCTGCCCCGCCACCAGGTGCCCTGGGGGCCGCGCGTGTGGGCCGTGACACCGGAAGGTTCCTGCTCGATGCCGTCCAGGCGGCTGTCCACGGCGATCTTCACCAGCCGCTGGCTCACGAGGGCGGCGCGCAGGACGCCCGTCAGTACATGCTGGGCGATGTGCAGGGGAGCGGGATCCGTCGCGTCGTCGAACCTGACCTCGCGTGTCACCTGCTTGCGCCGCATCGACCGCCATCCGGCCCAGTGGACCCCGGCCTGGTCGAGGGACGTTCCGGTGAGCCGCTCGATCAGGGCGGAGGTGTCCTCGCGCAGGACGACGGTGCGCGCGAGCCGTGGTTCGTCCTTGCCTGGGCCCTCGTCGAGGACCACGGACGGCACCTGCTGGCGGGCCAGTGCCAGGGCGAGCGTGAGCCCCACCGGCCCCGCTCCGACGATGATCACCGGGTCCACGGCGTGCCGCCCCCTGCCCACGACGGTGTCCTCAGGGACGTAAGGGAACAAGAGGTAGGAGCAGGGTGCACGATCACAGAACGTATGCAACCCATTGCCGCTGCTTGCGTCAAGTGACGGAGGCAGTGGCGCGCACGCCACTGCCTCCGTACAGGTCACACCGCTTGAGCGGGCGTCAGGCGGACGCGCCGCTTCCGAAGCCGCCGCCGATCTCGGCCGCGTTGAGGTCGTCCACCTTGTCGACGCCGAGCACCGCACCCGTGCTGCGCTTGCTGCGCCGCAGGTAGCGCTCCAGCCAGCTCGCGAAGCTGGTCAGGATGAAGTTCAGCACGATGAACATGACCGCGACCACGATGAAGCTGGGAATCACGTTGGCGTAGTTGGCCGCCAGGGTGCCGCGCGAGTTGAGCAGCTCGGTGAAGCCGATCATCACACCGCCGAGCGCGGTGTCCTTCACGATGACCACCAGCTGGCTGACGATCGCCGGGAGCATGGCGGTGACCGCCTGCGGAAGCAGGATGCTGGTCATCGTCTGGCCCTTGCGCAGGCCGATCGCGTACGCGGCCTCCGTCTGCCCCTTGGGCAGGGAGAGGATGCCGGCCCGGACCACCTCGGCCAGGACCGAGGCGTTGTAGAGCACCAGGCCGGTGACGACGGCGTAGAAAGGCCGGTCTTCGCTGGTGACGTCCGTCGAGCGGGCGTAGAACTCGTTGGCGAACAGCATCAGGAGCAGTACCGGGATCGAGCGGAAGAACTCGACGACGGTGCCGGCCACGCCGCGCACCCACCGGTGGTCGGACAGGCGTGAGATGCCGAAGACCGCGCCCAGCGGAAGGGCGATCACCATGGAGAGCGCCGCGGCCTTCAACGTGTTGGCGAGGCCGGGGAGCAGGTACGTCGTCCAGGCTTCGGACTCGGTGAACGGCTTCCACAGGGCGGAGGTGAGCTGGTTCTTCTCGTCCATCTTCTGCCACACCCACCACACGAACAGGGCGAGGAGGACGAAGAAGATCACCGAGAAGAGGACGTTGCGCCGCTTGGCGCGGGGGCCGGGAGTGTCGTAGAGGACCGAGCTCATCGCTTCACCGCCAGTCGCTTGCTGAGCCAGCCCAGGATGAGGCCGGTCGGCAGGGTCAGTACCACGAAGCCGAACGCGAAGACCGCGCCGATGAGCAGCGTCTGCGCCTCGTTCTCGATCATCGTCTTCATCAGGTAGGCGGCCTCGGCGACGCCGATGGCGGCCGCGACCGTGGTGTTCTTGGTCAGGGCGATCAGGACGTTGGCCAGCGGGCCGATGACCGAGCGGAACGCCTGCGGCAGCACGATGAGCGTCAGGGTCTGGGTGAAGCTCAGCCCGATGGCCCGGGCAGCCTCCGCCTGCCCCATGGGCACCGTGTTGATGCCGGAGCGGATCGCCTCGCAGACGAACGCCGCCGTGTAGGCGACCAGGCCGAGCACGGCGAGCCGGAAGCCCTGGACCTTGAAGTCATCGGCGCCCAGAGTCATGCCGAAGATGTCGGCGAGGCCGAGCGAGCTGAAGAGAATGATGACCGTCAGGGGGATGTTCCGGACGACATTGACGTAGACGGTGCCGAACCCGCGCATCAGCGGGACCGGGCTGACCCGCATCCCGGCCAGCAGCGTGCCCCAGATCAGGGAGCCCACGGCGGAGAGGGCGGTGAGCTTCACCGTCATCCAGAACGCCCCTAGGACGTCGTAACCTTCAAGAAAGTCGAACACGATCTCCCGCGCTTCCGGGTGGGTGGCGTATGAGGAGGGCGGGGCGCGCCGCCGCCGTGATCGCGACGGACGGCGGCGCACCGCGGTAACCCCGCTTGACTGAGCGGTGGTTACGAGGCGTTCGGGACGATGACGCCGATCTTCGGGGCGGGCTCGTTCTTGTAGTCGGCCGGGCCGAGGTTCGCGTCGACCGCCTTCTGCCAGGAGCCGTCGCTGACCATCTGCTCCAGCGCCTTGTTGATCTTGTCCACGGTCGCCTTGTCGTCCTTCTTGACGCCGACTCCGTAGTTCTCGTTGCTCAGCTTCAGACCCGCGAGCTTGAACTTGTCCTTGTACTGCTCCTGCGAGGCGAAGCCTGCGAGGATCGAGTCGTCGGTGGTGACCGCGTCCACGGCGCCGCTCTGCAGGCCGGCGATGCACTCCGAGTAGGAGCTCACCTCCTTGAGGTTGGCCTTCGGAGCGATCGTGTCGTGGATGTTCTGCGCCGAGGTCGAGCCGACCACGGAACACAGGTTCTTTCCGTTGAGGTCCGCGGCCTTGGCGATCTTCGAGTCCTTCTTGAGCAGCAGGTCCTGGTGGGCCAGCAGGTACGGGCCGGCGAAGTCGACCTTCTTCTTGCGCTCGTCGTTGATCGAGTACGTGGCCGCGATGAACTTCACGTCACCGCGCGCGAGGGCGTTCTCGCGGTCGGCGCTCTTGGTCTCGACGAACTCGATCTGGTCCGGCTCGTAGCCGAGCTGCTTGGCGACGTAGGTCGCGACGTCCACGTCGAAGCCGGCGAAGGACCCGTCGGGCTTCTTCAGACCGAGGCCGGGCTGGTCGTACTTGATGCCGACCTTGATCTTGCCGCTGCCGCCGCTGGAGCTGCTGCCGCTGTCGTCCTTGTTGTCGTCGCCGCCGCAGGCGGTGGCGGTCAGGGCGAGGACGAGGACTGCGGCGGAGGCGGCGGTGACCTTGCGAAGCTTCATGAGGAACTTCCTTAGAAGAGTGGTGAAGTACTGCGTGCGGTGCGGGTCCGGCAGCGCTGCAAGTCGGTTCTGCAGGTGTCTGTAGGTGTCTGTAGGTGTCTACAGGTCAGTGATGCAGGATCTTCGACAGGAAGTCCTTGGCACGGTCGCTGCGCGGATTGCTGAAGAACTGGTCGGGCGCAGCCTCTTCGACGATCCGCCCGTCCGCCATGAACACCACGCGGTTTGCAGCCGATCGTGCGAAACCCATCTCGTGGGTGACGACGATCATCGTCATGCCGTCCCGGGCCAGCTGCTGCATGACTTCGAGGACCTCGTTGATCATCTCGGGGTCCAGAGCCGACGTCGGCTCGTCGAAGAGCATGACCTTCGGGTCCATCGCCAGCGCCCGCGCGATGGCGACGCGCTGCTGCTGACCACCGGAGAGCTGAGCGGGGTACTTGTCGGCCTGGGTGGCCACACCGACCCGGTCGAGGAGGGCGCGCGCCTTCTCCTCGGCCTTCTTCTTGTCGGTCTTGCGGACCTTGATCTGGCCGAGCATCACGTTCTCGAGCACGGTCTTGTGCGCGAACAGGTTGAACGACTGGAACACCATGCCGACGTCGGCGCGCAACCGGGCCAGTGCCTTGCCCTCCTGGGGCAGCGGCTTCCCGTCGATGGTGATCGCGCCCTCGTCGATCGTCTCCAGGCGGTTGATGGTGCGGCACAGGGTCGACTTGCCGGACCCGGAGGGTCCGATGACCACGACGACCTCGCCGCGGTCGATCGTGAGGTCGATGTCCTGGAGGACGTGCAACGCGCCGAAGTGCTTGTTGACGCTCCTCAGGACGACCAGTTCACCGCTCGCGACCGCGTCTTCCTTGGTCACCGATACTTCGGTCATCGCTCTGGTGCTCCGTCCTCCTCGGTTTCGGAGGACAGTAGTGACCTGCCGCGACCAGCGTCATTACATCTGAGGGGAATCTGAGCATCACGATCCGATAGCAATCGGACACGTGTCGTAGCACTTGTGACCTGCGGGCGTATCGGGCGGATAACGGTAGCCGGGTGCAACCGGAACCCTCTTGACGGCGTCCTCGTCCATCAGCGTGACTGCCATGATGCACACACGCGTGTGCCCGTGTTTTCCCGACCGGAGAACCGAACGCCTGTTTTAGTGAGTCAGACCGTATGCCCGATGAACCGGAGGAGGCCGGCATGAGACTGCTGCTCGTCGAGGACGACAACCACGTCGCCGCCGCGCTGTCCGCGGTCCTGAAGCGGCACGGTTTCGACGTCACCCACGCGCGCAGTGGCGAGGAGGCCCTGCAGGCGCTCGTCCCGGAGGGGCCCGGCTTCGGGGTCGTGCTGCTCGACCTGGGCCTTCCCGACCAGGACGGGTACGAGGTCTGCGGCAAGATCCGCAAGCGCACCGCCACGCCGGTGATCATGGTGACCGCCCGCTCCGACGTGCGCTCGCGCATCCACGGCCTCAACCTGGGCGCCGACGACTACGTGGTGAAGCCGTACGACACCGGGGAACTCCTCGCCCGTATCCACGCCGTCAGCCGCCGCACCGTCCACGAGGACCCGGAGGCCGGCGGGGAGAACGCGCTGCTCCTGGGCCCCGTGCACATCGAGCTGCCCACCCGGCGCGTCACGGTGGACGGTTCGGTCGTCCAGCTGACCCGCAAGGAGTTCGACCTCCTGGCGCTGCTCGCCCAGCGTCCCGGTGTGGTCTTCCGCCGGGAACAGATCATCAGTGAGGTGTGGCGCACCAGCTGGGAGGGGACCGGGCGCACCCTGGAGGTGCATGTGGCCTCGCTGCGCGCCAAACTGCGCATGCCCGCGCTGATCGAGACCGTGCGCGGCGTCGGCTACCGGCTCGTCGCCCCCGGCGCGTAGCGGGGACCGCGGTTGCGTACACGTCTCCTGCCGCTGCTCATCGTGCTGATGGCGGCTGTACTGCTGGCCCTCGGGGTGCCGCTGGCCGTCAGTGTGGCGGGCGCCCAGCAGCAGAACGTGGTGGTCGACCGCATCGACGACACCGCGCGGTTCGCGGCGCTCGCCCAGTTCGTCACCGCCTCGTCGGGCGTCAACGACTCCGCGTCGGCCACGAACGAGCGACGCGCGACGCTCAGCCGGGAGCTCGACAGCTACTACGACGTCTACGGCATTCGTGCCGGTGTCTTCTACGGCACCGACACCCCCATGGCTCATGCCCCGAGGGACTGGTACCTCCCCGAAACGGGGGAGGTGCGGGAAGCCTTCGAGGAGGCGCTGCTCAGCCGTCGCAGCCACGACCCCCGGCAGGTGTGGCCATGGCAGCGCAACCGGCTCGTCGTGGCGTCGCCGGTCATCCGGGACGGTGATGTCGTCGCCGTCGTCGTCACCGACTCGCCCACCGGGCCGATGCGGTCGCGGATCCTGCACGGCTGGCTGGTGGTCGGCGCGGGCGAGATCGCCGCGATGCTGCTGGCGATCGGCGCCGCCCTGCGGCTGACCGGCTGGGTGCTGCGGCCGGTGCGGGTCCTGGACGCCACCACCCACGAGATCGCGAGCGGCCGTCTGAAGTCCCGGGTCGCGGTGGCCGGCGGGCCGCCGGAACTCCGGCGGCTGGCCGGGGCGTTCAACGAGATGGCGGACAACGTCGAGGACGTGCTGGAGCAGCAGCGCGCCTTCGTCGCCGACGCCTCGCACCAACTGCGCAACCCGCTCGCCGCACTGCTGCTGCGCATCGAACTGCTCGGGTACGAGCTCCCGGAGGGCAACGAGGAGATCGCCTCCGTCCAGAACGAGGGCAAGCGCCTGGCCCAGGTCCTGGACGACCTGCTCGACCTGGCCCTGGCCGAGCACGCGGAGGCCGACCTGCGGGTCACCGACATCGGCGCGCTGGCCGCCGAGCGCGTGGCCGCCTGGGCGCCCACCGCCGCGGCCAAGGGCGTCCGGCTGGTCGGCGACTGCCCGCCCACCACGGCATGGGCCGACCCGGTGACGCTGTCCAGCGCGCTGGACGCCGTGATCGACAACGCGGTGAAGTTCACCCCGGAGGGGGAGAGCGTCACGGTCACGGTCGCGGCCGACGGCGAGACCTCGACCGTCGTCGTCACCGACAACGGCCCCGGGCTGACCGACGAGGAACTCACGCGCGTGGGGGACCGTTTCTGGCGCAGCGGCCGGCACCAGAACATCAAGGGCTCAGGTCTCGGCCTGTCCATCTCCCGGGCCCTGCTCGCGGCGGGCGGCGGCTCCCTCTCGTACGACCATCACGAGCCCGGTGGACTGACGGCGACCGTGTCGGTGCCGAGGTCGCCGACGTCGTAGCCAGGGGTCCTACGGCTTGACGGAGCGGTAGTAGCGCCGGGCGCCCTCGTGCAGCTTCAGCGGGTCGGTGTAGATGGCCGTGCGCAGGTCGACCAGCTGCGCGGAGTGCACATGCGCACCGATGCCGTCCCGGCTCTTGATCACGGTCCGGGTCAGCCACTCGGTGAGCCGGGGCGCCATGTCGGTCCGGGTCATCAGCAGGTTGGACACCGCGATCGTCGCCACGGTCGAGCCGTTCTGGATGGTGGGGTACGCCGACTCCGGCATGTTCGTGGCCCGGTAGAACCCCGTGGCGTCGTCCTGGTCGTGCATCTTGGCGACCAGGGCGGGGCCGATCGGCACGAACCGGAAGGTGAAGGTGTCGGCCAGCTTCTCCAGCCCGGCCGTCGGCACCCCGCCGGACCAGAAGAAGGCGTCGATCTTGCCCTTCTTCAGCTCCTCGGGGCCGGTGTCGATGCCCTGCGACGCGGCCGTGATGTCCTTCGCCGGGTCCAGACCCGCCGCCTTGAGCACCCGCTCGGCGATCAGCCGCACGCCCGAGCGGGGCAGTCCGGTCGCCACGGTTCTGCCCCGCAGGTCGGCGACGGACCGGACGTCGGAGTCACGCGGCACCACGAGCTGGACGTAGTCGTCGTACAGGCGGGCCACCCCGCGCAGCCGGGCGGCCGAGCCGGGGTGCTGCCGTTCGTACGTCTCCACCGCGTCGGCCGCGGCGATCGTGAAGTCGGCCTCGCCGGTCGCCACGCGCGCGACGTTCTCCTGCGAGCCGTTGCTGGTCGACAGCTTCACGTCCAGGTCGGGCATGTCACGGGCGAGCTCCGCGCGCAGGCGGCTGCCGTACTCGTAGTAGACGCCGCTCGTCGTGCCCGTGCTGAAGGTGATCGACCCGCTCGGCGGGTCCTCGCCCAGCGGCAGCAGCCACCACAGCAGCAGCCCGAGGACGACGACACCGGCGGCCGTGCCCTGGAGGGCACGGCGCCTGCCGATACGGGAGAACGACGGGGACATGGGCGCGATCCTGCCAGCCGGAACGCCGTGCTGACCAGGGCGGGGCTCACAGGGCCGGATCCGGCCGGAGTGTCAGTGGCCGTCGTTACAGTCGGTGCATGAGTTCCTCGCCCGCCGAACTGGTCCGTGAGTTCCACCGTGCCTTCGGGCTCGACGCCCGCAGCACGCCGACGGAGGTGTCGCCCCGCCTCGCCGCGCACCGTGGCGAGCTGTTCGCCGAGGAGGCGGCGGAGGTCGCCGAGGTGTCGGTGAGCGGCCCGCTGGACCGGCTCGCGCACGAGCTGGCCGACGTCGTCTACGTCGCCTACGGCACGGCGCTGGTGCACGGGATCGACCTCGACGCGGTGCTCGCCGAGATCCACCGGTCCAACATGACCAAGCGGGGGCCCGACGGCCAGGTCGCCCGGCGTGCCGACGGCAAGGTCCTCAAGGGGGAGCACTACGAGATACCGGACGTCTCCGCGGTGCTGCGCCGCCAGGGGTGGACCCCCGGCGGCGCGGCCTGAAGCCGGTGGACCGGTCAGGAGGGTGACCCGCCGCCCGGCGCCCGCCTCGCCTCAGTCGCGCACCGCCGGCTGCGTCCTCGCCTCGGGAAGTCGCTCGGCGGCGCCGTGGCCGGGAGGCGTCCGGCGCCGCGCCCACCAGGCCGCCAGTGGCTCCGTGTAGCGGGCCGTCAGCGGGCCCACCACGACCAGGATCAGGACGTACGCCGTGGCCAGCGGTCCGAGAGAAGGCTCGATGCCCGCGGTCACCGCCAGCCCCGCGATGACGATCGAGAACTCCCCGCGCGCCACCAGCGCGCCGCCCGCACGCCAGCGCCCCTTGACCGAGATCCCGGACCGCCGGGCCGCCCAGTAGCCGGTGGCGATCTTGGTCGCGGCGGTGACGATGGCCAGCGCGAGGGCGGGCAGCAGGACGGGAGGGATGCTCGCCGGGTCGGTGTGCAGACCGAAGAAGACGAAGAAGACGGCCGCGAACAGGTCGCGCAGCGGGCTCAGCAGCGTGTGCGCCCCTTCGGCGACCTCTCCGGACAGGGCGATGCCCACCAGGAACGCCCCCACGGCCGCCGACACCTGGAGCTGCTGTGCCACGCCGGCGACCAGGATGGTGAGCCCCAGCACGACGAGCAGCAGCTTCTCCGGGTCGTCGCTCGACACGAACCGGGAGATGACCCGGCCGTAGCGCACCGCCGCGAACAGCACGAGCCCCGCGACGCCCAGCGCGATCGCCAGGGTGACGCTGCCGGCCGCCAGCCCGACCCCGGCCACCAGGGCGGTGACGATGGGCAGGTAGACCGCCATGGCCAGGTCCTCGAGGACCAGCACGCTGAGGATCACCGGGGTCTCCCGGTTGCCGACCCGGCCCAGGTCGCCCAGCACCTTGGCGATCACCCCGGAGGAGGAGATCCAGGTGACGCCCGCCAGCACCACGGCCGCCACCGGCCCCCAGCCCAGCAGCAGCGCGGCGGCCGCGCCCGGCAGGGCGTTGAGGGCGCAGTCGACGAGACCGGCCGGATAGTGGGCCTTGAGGTTGGAGACCAGATCGCTGGCCGTGTACTCCAGGCCGAGCATCAGCAGCAACAGGATGACGCCGATCTCGGCACCGGTGGCGACGAACTCCTCGCTCGCGCCGAGCGGCAGCAGCCCGCCCTCGCCGAAGGCCAGACCGGACAGCAGGTACAGCGGGATCGGCGAGAACCGGAAACGGGCGGCGAACCGGCCGAGCAGGCCGAGGCCGAGGATGATGGAACCGAACTCGATCAGCAGGACTGCGGAGTGCACTCGATCACTCCCGACCGAGTATGGCCGCCGCCGCGTCCACACCTTCGCGGGTGCCGATGACGATGAGGGTGTCGCCGCCCGCGAGACGGAAGTCCGGCGTCGGGGACGGGATGGCCTCGGCCCGCCGCAGCACGGCCACGATGGAGGTGCCGGTCTCCGTTCGCATTCGGGTGTCGCCCAGCAGCCGTCCGTTCCAGCGCGAGGTGGCCGCGACCTCGATGCGCTCGGCGACCAGCCCCAGGTCCGTCGTGTACAGCAGGCTCGCGCTGTGGTGGGACGGCATCAGCGCGTCGATCAGCGAGCCCGCCTCGGCGCCGGTCAGCCGCAGGGACTGGGCGCAGGAGTCGGGGTCGTCCGCCTGGTAGAGACCGACCGTCCGCGTGCCGTCGCGATGGGCCACCACGGACAGGTGGCGCTGCTCCCGCGTCACGAGGTCGTACTGGACTCCGATGCCTGGCAGCGGTGTCGTCCGGAGGCGTGGAGCAGACACGTTTCTTCCCCTTGCTGGTCGTTGCTGGGCGTTACCTGTGACGTCTGGGACGAGTGCCCAAAACGGCCATGCTGCCATCCCCCCGTACGGTGACGACATGGGTGTCGTGACGGATGGACAGGGCCGGCGGTGGGCGGAGAGGCTGGTCACGGCAGTGCCATGGAGAGGCAGAGGAGCCGCACGAGACGAGCGGGACGGACGAGCCGTACGAGACGAGCGAGACGGAAGAGACCAGCCGGACGGAAACGAAACGCGCGACGGACGAGACGAGTCGGCCCGACACGACAAGCGAGATGAACGCGACAAGCGAGTCGGGCGAGACAGGCGAGTCCGACGAGTAAGGCGAGCAGGGCAAGGAGGAGGAGCCGCGCACATGTCACTGTTCTGGCGGATCTTCGTGCTCGACGCCCTCGGCCTGATCGCCGCGGCCGCGCTGCTGCTGGGCCCGGTCACCGTCTCCACCCCCATACTGCCGGGCGAGGTACTCGTCGTGGTCGCGGGTCTGGCCGCCCTGCTGACCGTCAACGCGGTCGTGCTGCGCGTGGGGCTGGCCCCGCTGGGGCGGCTGGGACGGGCCATGGCCGACGCCGACCTGCTGCACCCCGGGGCCCGTGCCGTGGTCTCGGGACCGGTCGAGACGGCCGAGCTGATCACGACGTACAACGCCATGCTGGACCGGCTGGAGGCCGAGCGCGCCGCCAGCGCGGCCGGGGCGCTGTCCGCCCAGGAACGCGAGCGCCACCGCATCGCCCGTGAACTCCACGACGAGGTCGGCCAGACCCTGACCGCCGTGCTGCTCCAGCTCAAGCGGGTCGCCGACCGGGCCCCGCGGGACCTGCGCGAGGAGTTGAGCCAGGCACAGGAGGCCACCCGGGCCGGCCTCGACGAGATCCGCCGTATCGCCCGTCGGCTGCGGCCGGGCGTCCTCGACGAACTCGGACTGCTCAGCGCTCTGCGCTCGCTCGCGGGCGAGTTCACCACCCATGGGCTGACGGTGCGCCACGACCTTCGCACCGGCCTGCCCCCGCTGACCGAGGAGACGGAACTCGTGCTCTACCGCGTGGCTCAGGAGGCCCTCACCAACACCGCCCGGCACTCCGGCGCCGACCGCGCCGAGCTGCGCCTGCGCCCGGTCACCGACGGGGTCGAGCTCCTCGTACAGGACAACGGGCGGGGTCTGGGCGCGGCGGCCGGGGAGGGCGCCGGGATCCGGGGGATGCGGGAGCGGGCCCTGTTGATCGGCGCGAGCCTCACGGTGTCGTCGAGGGCCGACGGCGGCGGGGCGGACATCCGGCTGAGGGCGGCCGCGCGGGCCTGCCGACCGGACGCGGCGGCCCCTGTCGGAGGCCGCTGATGGCAGACGGCACAGCACCGGCCGCACCCGGTTCGGTGCCCTCTCCGACCCGCGTCCTGCTCGCCGACGACCACACCCTCGTACGCCGGGGGGTACGGCTCATCCTGGACGGCGAGCCCGACCTGACCGTGGTCGCCGAGGCCGGCGACGGCGCCGAGGCGGTCGAGCGCGCCCGGGCCGGGGACATCGACCTGGCCGTCCTCGACGTGGCCATGCCCCGGATGACCGGTCTTCAGGCGGCCCGTGAACTCTCCCGTCGTCTCCCGGCCCTGCGCATCCTCATCCTGACCATGTACGACAACGAGCAGTACTTCTTCGAGGCGCTCAAGGCCGGAGCCGGCGGGTACGTCCTGAAGTCGGTCGCCGACCGGGACCTGGTCGAGGCGTGCCGGGCGGTGGTGCGGGACGAGCCGTTCATCTGTCCGGGCGCGGAGCGGGCCCTGGTCCGCTCGTACCTGGACCGGCTGCATGGTGGCGCCGGTGTCGACGGGTTGCCCGAGCGGCCCATCACCGAGCGCGAGGAGGAGATCCTCAAGCTCGTCGCGGAGGGGCACACCTCAAGGGGGATCGGCGCGCTGCTGTTCATCAGCGCCAAGACGGTGGAGCGGCACCGTGCCAACCTCCTGCACAAACTCGGCATGCGCGACCGACTGGAGCTCACCCGCTACGCGATCCGCGCGGGCCTCATCGACCCCTGACGCCCTGACGCCCCGAAGGCGGCGGCGGAGGGCGCACAGGAGGGCAGACGGGCGTTCCCCGGGGAGCGCCTACCCTTGAGCCATGACCAGCAGCAGCGACCGGAGCCTCGCAGTGGACGTTCACACACCCAAGAGCTACGAGATCCGCACCTATGGGTGCCAGATGAACGTCCACGACTCCGAGCGATTGTCCGGGCTGCTCGAAGAAGCCGGGTATGTGCGTGCCCCCGAGGGCTCCGACGGTGACGCGGACGTCGTCGTCTTCAACACCTGCGCGGTGCGCGAGAACGCCGACAACCGCCTCTACGGCAACCTCGGCCGGCTCGCGCCGAGGAAGGCGAGCCGGCCCGGGATGCAGATCGCGGTCGGCGGCTGTCTCGCCCAGAAGGACCGCGACACCATCGTGAAGAAGGCGCCCTGGGTGGACGTCGTCTTCGGTACGCACAACATCGGCAAGCTCCCGGTCCTGCTGGAACGCGCGCGCGTGCAGGAAGAGGCCCAGGTCGAGATCGCCGAGTCGCTCGAGGCCTTCCCCTCCACCCTGCCGACCCGGCGCGAGAGCGCCTACGCGGCGTGGGTGTCGATCTCCGTCGGCTGCAACAACACCTGCACTTTCTGCATCGTCCCGGCCCTGCGCGGCAAGGAGAAGGACCGCCGCACCGGCGACATCCTCGCCGAGATCGAGGCGCTGGTCGGTGAGGGCGTCTCCGAGATCACCCTGCTCGGCCAGAACGTCAACGCCTACGGCTCCGACATCGGCGACCGTGAGGCGTTCGGCAAGCTGCTGCGCGCATGCGGCGCGATCGAGGGCCTGGAGCGCGTCCGCTTCACCTCCCCGCACCCGCGCGACTTCACCGACGACGTCATCGCCGCCATGGCGGAGACGCCCAACGTGATGCCGCAGCTGCACATGCCCCTCCAGTCCGGCTCGGACACGGTCCTGAAGGCGATGCGCCGGTCCTACCGGCAGGAGCGTTACCTCGGGATCATCGAGAAGGTCCGGGCCGCCATCCCGCACGCGGCGATCACCACCGACATCATCGTGGGCTTCCCCGGCGAGACCGAGGAGGACTTCGAGCAGACTCTGCACGCGGTCCGCGAGGCCCGTTTCGCGCAGGCGTTCACCTTCCAGTACTCCAAGCGCCCCGGCACCCCGGCCGCGACCATGGAGAACCAGATCCCCAAGGAGGTCGTGCAGGCGCGCTACGAGCGTCTCGTCGCCCTTCAGGAGGAGATCTCCTGGGAGGAGAACAAGAAGCAGGTCGGCCGCACCCTGGAGCTGATGGTGGCCGAGGGCGAGGGCCGCAAGGACGGCGCCACCCACCGTCTGTCGGGCCGCGCCGCCGACAACCGTCTGGTCCACTTCACCAAGCCGGAGCAGGAGGTGCGTCCCGGCGATGTGGTGACCGTCGAGGTGACGTACGCCGCCCCGCACCACCTTCTGGCCGAGGGTCCCGTCCTGGAAGTGCGCCGCACGCGCGCGGGGGACGCCTGGGAGAAGCGCACCGCCGAGAAGGCGGCGAAGCCGGCCGGCGTCCTGCTCGGCCTGCCCAAGATCGGCGTGCCGGCGCCGCTGCCGGTGGCCACGGGCAGCGGCTGCGGCTGCGACTGACAGCCGACGCCACGCCTGGTCGGTGGCCCCGCGGGTCCGGTACGGGGTTACCCTGCCGATCATGCTTGTCGCCGCCGCAGTCTGTCCCTGTCCGCCCCTGCTGGTACCCGAGGTCGCCGCGGGCGCCGCTGCCGAACTGGACACCGCGCGAGCCGCCTGCTCGGACGCACTGGCCGTGCTGGCCGCCGCCCGGCCGGACCGGCTCGTGGTCGTCGGGCCGGCCGAGCAGTCCGGGCGTGGCCCGCACCCGGAGGGCGGCCGGGGTTCGTTCGCCGGCTTCGGGGTGGATCTCGTCGTAAGGCTGGGCCGGGGCGGCGGGGACCCGCCGCCCGCACGCGAACTGCCGCCGTCCCTCGCCGTCGCCGCCTGGCTGCTCGACCGGGCGGGGTGGTCGGCCGCCCCCGTCGAGGGGCTCGGCGTCGGGGAACCGCTCGCGGTCGACCGGTGCGTCGAGGTCGGCCGGGGCATCGGCGCGGCGGCGGATCGGGTCGCGCTGCTGGTCATGGGCGACGCCAGCGCGTGCCGGACGCTGAAGGCGCCGGGCTATCTCGACGAGCGTGCGGCACCGTTCGACGCCGAGGTCGCGCGGGCGCTCGGCACGGCGGACCTCGCGGCCCTCAAGGCGCTGGACGCCGAGTTGGCGTACGAGCTCAAGGCCTCGGGCCGGGCGCCCTGGCAGGTGCTGGCGGGTGCGGCCGAGGACGCGGGGCTGGCGGGCGCGCTGCTCTACGAGGACGCGCCCTACGGGGTGGGATACGTGGTCGCGACCTGGTCGTAGAAGGCCGGACGGCGGCGTCGTACGGCCCCCGGCCGAGCGGCGCCGACCGGTGGAACGGCGGACGGCCGCGAGCGTTTCCGCCGCTCGGCCGTCCGCCGATCGATGGGCCGGCGTGAGGTGTTGCTCAGGAGGCCGGCGGGGGAGTGTTCGGCGGGGTGAAGGTGTCGCCGCCCCCGGCGGGTTCGTCCTTGTGCGCCAGCCGGTCCATGGCGCCCTTGGCCTTGCCGGTGCCCGACTGGATCCGGTCGCTGTACTTGCCCTTGGTCTTCTCGTCGACGACCTTCGCGGCCTTGTCGAGACCGTGCTGGACCTTGTCCCCGTGCTGTTGCGCGAGGCCCGAGACCTTGCCCTTGGCCGGGGAGAGTCTGGCCTTCAAATTGTCCAAAAGACCCATGGGGCACCTTCCTCGCGGGTTCCGCTACGTGCGGGCGCCTTCGCCCGCTTCGCTGTCGGCCGCCTCTTCGGCGGACTGCTGCCGGGGAATCTCGACCCCGTCGGTGCCGGCGACGGCAACCGGTTCCGTCGTCTTTTCCGTCTCCGGCTCGGCGGCGTTCCCGGCCTTGTCCGCCGTCTCGGCCTTCTCTGCCTCGGCCGACTCCTGTGCGGAGGGCGACTCGCCCCTTCGCTCCGCCTCGACGCCGTCCACCGGCGTTCCGGTCGATGCGTCGGCGGCGCTCGTCGTCTCCGCCGTCGCCTCCTCCGTCGCCTTCGACCTCCGGAAAATTCGCGCCAATACGCCCATATCCACTCCATACGGTACTCGTGCGGGCGAAATCCCGCGTTGGCCGGTACGTCCGTTTGCGTCACCGGGGTCACCGCCCCCGCGAAGGGTGACGGGAATCTCGCAACGGGCAACGACCCCGGAGCGACGTCGTCACGTAACTCGTTCGAGGGCGGTGGCCGGGGTTTGCGAGACTGGTGCCGTGAGCAGCGCACCCCCCGCCCCCCGCGTCATCGCCGTCGTCGGACCGACCGCGGCCGGAAAGTCCGATCTGGGCGTTTTCCTGGCCCAGCGGCTCGGCGGCGAGGTCGTCAACGCCGACTCCATGCAGCTCTACCGAGGGATGGACATCGGTACCGCCAAACTGACGCCCGAGGAGCGCGGCGGCGTCCCGCACCACCTCCTGGACGTCTGGGACGTGACGGAGGCCGCCTCCGTCGCCGAGTACCAGCGGCTGGCCCGGGAAAGGATCGACGCCCTGCTCGCCGAGGGCCGTTGGCCGATCCTCGTCGGCGGCTCCGGGCTGTACGTCCGTGGCGCCGTCGACAACCTGGAGTTCCCCGGCACCGACCCCGAGGTCCGGGCCCGGCTGGAGGAGGAGCTCACGCTGCGCGGTTCAGGTGCGCTGCACGCCCGGCTGGCCGCCGCCGACCCCGAGGCCGCGCACGCCATCCTGCCCGGCAACGGCCGCCGTATCGTGCGGGCCCTCGAGGTGATCGAGATCACCGGCAAGCCCTTCACGGCCAACCTGCCCGGTCACGACTCGGTCTACGACACCGTCCAGATCGGGGTCGACGTGGCGCGCCCCGAACTCGACGAGCGCATCGCCCGCCGCGTCGACCGGATGTGGGACGCGGGGCTGGTGGACGAGGTCCGCGCGCTGGAGGCGCAGGGCCTGCGTGAGGGGCGCACGGCCTCGCGCGCGCTCGGCTACCAGCAGGTCCTCACCGCCCTGACCGGCGAGTGCACACAGGACGAGGCGCGCGCCGAGACGGTCCGTGCCACCAAGCGCTTCGCGCGCCGTCAGGATTCGTGGTTCAGGCGCGATCCGCGGGTGCACTGGTTGAGTGGGGCCGCGGCTGACCTCACAGAACTTCCGGGGCTCGCGCTGGCGTTGGTGGAACGACCGGTCACAGCCTGATCACGTCATGGCATCGGGACGCCCAGGCCGTCATCCGGGCGTCCGACGCCGTGCCATCATCGAGCTTCGATCGACCAAGTGGAGTCCGAGTTGGGAGGGCGCGTGGCGATGGAGGCCGGCCCTCGCGACACCGCAAAAGGCACCGAGCACCTCACCACCGAGCGTGGTGAACCGGAGCCCGAGGAAGGCGGTCTGAGCCCTGACGGGCCGGACGAGGACGACACCCGGGACGGCGTGAGCGACGACGGTCCCGAGCCCGAGGAGATGTTCGCGGGCGGACCCGAGGTCGAGGTCGAGCTGCGCCCGCAGCGCCGGCTCCGGATCTGGCAGCTCGCGCCCATCGTGGCGCTGGCCGCCGGCGGCTCCCTGATGTTCGCCTTCCCGCTCGCCTTCGACTTCGGTGACAGCGGCGCCATGATCGCCATGCTCGGGCTGCTGATCTGCTCCTGCGCGGCCGGCTGGGGCATGACGGCCGCGCGCCGCGTGGGTTACACGTGGCCCGGTCTGCCCCAGCGCGGCTCCGGGCGCCGTCCCGACTGGCGGGTCGTCCTCGCGTACGTCGTGATGGTCGCCGCGGTGGTGGCCCTGGCCGTCGGGCGGGTCGCCCGGCTGCGCTGAGCTCCACGCGCGCGTGCCCACCGGCGCTGCCGCCCCGGGACGGGGTGTCCTGGCCACCCCGTACGATCGAGGAATGAGCACGCGGATCGCCTTCCTCAAGGGTCACGGCACCGAGAACGACTTCGTGATCGTCCCGGACCCGGAGAACGCCATCGACCTCCCTCCGGCCGCCGTCGCCGCCCTGTGCGACCGCCGGGCGGGCATCGGCGGCGACGGACTGCTGCACGTCGTGCGGTCCGTCGCGCACCCCGAGGCGAAGGACATGGCGGCCGAGGCGGAGTGGTTCATGGACTACCGCAACGGCGACGGCTCCGTCGCGGAGATGTGCGGCAACGGCGTCCGGGTGTTCGCGCGTTACCTCCAGTACGCCGGGCTCGTCACCGAGGGCGACATCGCGGTCGCCACGCGCGGGGGCGTCAAGCGCGCGCACCTCGACAAGGAGGGTGACGTCACCGTCGGCATGGGCAGGGCCCGCCTCCCCGAGGGAGACGTCACGGTGAGCGTCGGCGAGCGAAGCTGGCCCGCGCGGAACGTGAACATGGGCAACCCGCACGCCGTCGCCTTCGTGGCGGACCTCGCGCACGCGGGCGACCTGTCGGCCCCGCCGCCGTTCAGCCCCGCCTCGGCCTACCCGGACGGGGTCAACGTCGAGTTCGTCGTGGACCGCGGTCCGCAGCACGTCGCCCTGCGCGTGCACGAGCGCGGGGCCGGCGAGACCCGCTCGTGCGGCACGGGCGCGTGCGCAGTCGCCGTGGCGGCCGCGCGCCGGGACGGCACCGACCCGGCGGCCACCGGTGTGCCGGCGACGTACGTCGTGGACGTCCCCGGCGGACGTCTGGTGATCACCGAGCGGCCCGACGGCGAGATCGAGATGACCGGGCCCGCAGTGATCGTGGCCACAGGCGAGATCGATCCGGAGTGGCTGGAAACAGTCGCCCGCTGATTGCGCGAGAGCTTGGCATCGGAGGCGGGAGCGGCCTGACGACCCGAAGGGCTGCTCCCGGGAGTCCGGTCGGGGGCTCGAATTCACGATCGAGATCAGGCCGGGTGGCTCAAAATCTCAAACCCCCGATCCGTCGCTCGAATGGGTGATCCGTTTCACGCTCGGCGAGAGGCGGTCGGTCGCGCGTGATGGGCTCGGTAGCATCAAGCACCGGCCCGGACGGGGGACCGTTCGCCAGTCCCCTGAGCCGTGTCCGCCCTGGGACACCCCGTCCGCCGGTCCACGCAGCCGGAGGTGCCCATGAGTGCGGAGGCCACGAATCCCGCGACCCCAGGCCCGGTAGTGCCATCAGCGCCCCGCAGGCGCAGTCGCCCCCGGATCGACCTGCGTCGCCTCGGCCGGGCAGCGCTGCTCGGCCCGGCCTCCCGCGGCCGGCTGCCCGACGCGATCGGTCACGTGGTCGAGGCCCATCGCGCCCACCATCCCGACGCCGACCTTGAACCGCTGCACCGCGCCTATGTGCTGGCCGAGTCCTCGCACCGCGGCCAGATGCGCAAGAGCGGCGAGCCCTACATCACCCATCCGCTCGCCGTGACCCTGATCCTCGCCGAACTCGGCGCGGAGACCACGGCCCTGACGGCCTCGCTGCTCCACGACACCGTCGAGGACACCGATGTGACGCTCGATCAGGTCGGCGAGGAGTTCGGCGCCGAGGTGCGCTATCTCGTCGACGGCGTCACGAAGTTGGAGAAGGTCGACTACGGGGCGGCCGCCGAGCCCGAGACCTTCCGCAAGATGCTCGTCGCCACCGGCAACGACGTCCGCGTGATGTCGATCAAACTCGCCGACCGGCTGCACAACATGCGCACCCTGGGCGTGATGCGGCCTGAGAAGCAGGAACGCATCGCCAAGGTCACCCGCGACGTCCTCATCCCGCTCGCCGAACGCCTCGGTGTCCAGGCCCTCAAGACCGAGCTGGAGGACCTCGTCTTCGCGATCCTCCATCCCGAGGAGTACCAGCACACCCGCGAACTGATCGTCGACAACGCCTCCCGCGCGGACGACCCCCTCGCGGAGTTCGCCGAGGCGATGCGCACGGTCCTGCGCGACGCCGACATCCAGGCCGAAGTCCTCATCCGGCCACGGCACTTCGTCTCCGTGCACCGCGCGTCCCGCAAGCGCGGCCGGATGCGGGGCGCCGACTTCGGCCGGCTGCTGGTACTGGTGAACGAGGACGCCGACTGTTACGCCGTCCTGGGCGAACTGCACACCTGTATGACGCCGGTCGTCTCGGAGTTCAAGGACTTCATCGCGGTTCCCAAGTTCAACCTGTACCAGTCGCTGCACACCGCCGTCGCCCGCGAGGACGGCCAGGTCGCCGAAGTCCTCATCCGCACCCACCAGATGCACAAGGTCGCCGAGGCCGGCGTCATCGCCCTCGGCAATCCCTACACGGCTCCCGCGGAGGAGCAGGCCCGGGGGCGGGTCCCGGCCGACGAGGAACGCGTCGACCCGACCCGGCCCGGCTGGCTCTCCCGCCTCCTGGACTGGCAGGAGGCCGCGCCCGATCCCGACACCTTCTGGTCCACCCTGCGCGAGGACCTCGCCCAGGACCGCGAGATCACCGTCTTCCGCCCCGACGGCGGCACGCTCGGCCTGCCCGAAGGAGCCACCTGCGTCGACGCCGCGTACGCGCAGTACGGCGAGGACGCCCACGCCTGCATCGGCGCCCGGGTGAACGGCCGTCTGGCGACCCTCAGCACCGTTCTGCGGGACGGCGACACCGTCCAGCTCCTCATGGGCCAGGACCCCGCCTCGGAGCCCTCCAGGGAGTGGCTGGAGCACGCCCACACCCCCGCCGCCCGCATCGCCATCCAACGGTGGCTGGCAACGCACCCCGCCCCGGCCGAGCACGAGGGCGCGGAGCCGGCGGAGGGCTCCGGGGCGGTGAAGGCCACCAAGGCCGCCGAGGCGACCGCCCGGCCCGTGGCCGATACGGCCACGCCGGACGCCCCGGCCTCGCGGCCCGGCGCCGCGATCACCGTCGTCGGCCGGCCCGACGCGAGCGTCCGGCTCGCCGGGTGCTGCACACCCGTGCCCTTCGACGAGGTCACCGGCTTCGCGGTGCGCGGGGGAGTGGTGACCGTGCACCGCGCCGAGTGTTCCGCCGTGGCGCGCATGGCGAACGCGGGGCGCGAAGAGGTCGACGTGCGCTGGGGCGACACCAGCGGCTGCCGGGTCACCCTGGTCGCCGAATCGTTCGGCCGCCCCCATCTGCTCGCCGACCTCACCGAGGCCATGGCACTGGAGGGCGCCGAGATCGTCTCCGCGACCGTCGAGCCTCCGAGCCAGCAGCGGGTGCGCCACACGTACACCGTGCAACTCCCGGACGCCGGCCACCTGCCCACCCTCCTGCGCGCCATGCGGAACGTGCCCGGCGTCTACGACGTGGGCCGCGCGCAGCATCACGCTTCCGCCTCCCCGGAACCGGCGTAGGCCGTGCCCACGCGCGCGTGAGGTGGACGGCCGCGCCGCTGTCCACGCGCGCGTAAAGCGAGGGCGCCTCGCGCGGTCGTCCTCCCGAGCGTCAAGCACCTGCGCGTGCGCAACCCGTTCGAGTGGGCCGGGCGCGCGTCGCCGACGCCACGGACGTGCGCGCTGGTAGCGGTGGTGCATGCTGCTCACCCCTCGCGCCCGGCTGAAATCCGCGCTCCTCGCCTCGGCCGTATCCGTCTGCCTCGTCGCCGCGAGTGCCCCGGAGGTACCGCTCGGCGTCGGCGACCGCCTCTTCCCGTACCTGGGCAACCCCGGGTACGACGTCGCCTCGTACGACCTGGCCTTCACCTATCCCGGCACCAACACCAAGCCCCTCCAGGCGGTCACCACCATCGACGCGTGGACCACCACCGCCCTGGACCGGATCAACCTCGACTTCGCCCAGGGCAAGGTCGAATCGGTCGAGGTCGACGGCGCACCCGCCACGTTCAGCAGCGCCGGCGACGACCTGGTGGTCACCCCGGAGGACGCGCTGCCGGCCGGCAGCTGGATGCGGATCACCGTGCGGCACACCAGCGATCCCGTGAGCACCGGCGGCCGGGACGGCGGCTGGGTACGGACCGCGGACGGCCTCGCCATGGCCAACCAGGCGGACGCCGCGCACCTGGTCTTCCCGTGCAACGACCACCCCTCCGACAAGGCGATGTTCACCGTCCGGATCACCGCCCCCAACGGCTACACGGCCGTCGCGGGTGGGCTGCCGACCGGGGTCGAGCGGACCGGCGAGGCCACCACCTGGACCTATCGCACCCAGCACCCCATGGCCACCGAGCTCGCCCAGGTGTCCATCGGGCGCTCCACGGTCGTGCACCGCGAGGGGCCGCACGCGCTGCCGGTACGGGACGTCGTGCCCACGAAGGACCGCGAAGTCCTCGAACCGTGGCTGAAGAAGACCCCCGGCCAGATCGCCTGGATGGAGGGCAAGGTCGGCCCCTACCCCTTCGAGACCTACGGCCTGCTCATGGCGGAGGCCTCCACCGGGTTCGAACTCGAGACACAGACCCTCTCCCTGTTCGAGCGAGACCTCTTCACCGAGCCCGGCTATCCCCAGTGGTACGTCGAGTCGATCATGGTGCACGAGCTGTCCCACCAGTGGTTCGGCGACAGCGTCAGCCCGCGCACCTGGTCCGACCTGTGGCTGAACGAGGGACACGCCACCTGGTACGAGGCGCTGTACGCCGAGGAGAAGGCGGGGCGCACCCTGGAGGCGCGGATGAAGGCGGCGTACGGCGCCTCCGACCGCTGGCGCACCACGGGCGGCCCGCCTGCGCAGCCCAAGGCCCCCAACCCCGGCCAGAAGATCAGCATCTTCCGGCCCAACGTCTACGACGGCTCGGCCCTCGTCCTCTACGCCCTGCGCCAGGAGATCGGCCGCACCGCGTTCGAGCACCTGGAGCGGGCGTGGGTCCACAACCACCGGGACTCCACGGCGACCACGGCCCACTTCGAGCGCCTAGCCCAGGAGATCTCCGGACGCGATCTGGCCCGGTTCTTCAAGGAGTGGCTGTACGGCGAGAAGACCCCGCCGATGCCCGGCCACCCGGACTGGAAGCCGGCGGCACCGCTCGCCAAGGGCGAGCCGAAGGCCGCACCGAAGGTCGCCCCGCCGGCCGCGCGGGCCGCGAAATAAGGCCGTGACGAGACGGGCCGTACCGTGCGACCATCGTGAGGTCGGTGCAGCGCGGGACACGGGAATCTCCCGGTGCTCTCGCGCGTTGTCCCCCATGAAGACAGCCGTACCGGCATCCAACGACGTAAGGACCCAATGACCTCCTCTTCTTCCCCTTCCCAGGACACCCAGCGCGTTGCGAACGCCTACCCCGAAGGTCTCCGGGCCGATGCCCTGATGGAAGAGGACGTCGCCTGGAGCCACGAGATCGACGGAGATCGGGACGGCGACCAGTTCGACCGCTCCGAGCGCGCGGCCCTGCGCCGCGTGGCGGGCCTCTCCACCGAACTCGAGGACGTCACCGAGGTCGAGTACCGCCAGCTCCGCCTGGAGCGGGTTGTGCTCGTCGGTGTGTGGACCACGGGAACCGCACAGGACGCGGACAACTCCCTCGCGGAGCTGGCCGCCCTCGCGGAGACGGCGGGCGCCCTGGTGCTCGACGGCGTCATCCAGCGCCGTGACAAGCCCGACGCGGCCACCTACATCGGCTCCGGCAAGGCCCAGGAGCTGCGCGACATCGTGCTCGAGACGGGCGCGGACACCGTCATCTGCGACGGTGAGCTCAGCCCGGGCCAGCTGATCCACCTCGAGGACGTCGTCAAGGTCAAGGTCATCGACCGTACGGCCCTGATCCTGGACATCTTCGCCCAGCACGCCAAGTCCCGAGAGGGCAAGGCGCAGGTCGCGCTCGCGCAGATGCAGTACATGCTGCCGAGGCTGCGCGGCTGGGGTCAGTCGCTGTCCCGTCAGATGGGCGGCGGCAAGGGCGGCGGCCTCGCCACCCGTGGTCCCGGTGAGACCAAGATCGAGACGGACCGGCGCCGGATCCGCGAGAAGATGGCGAAGATGCGCCGTGAGATCGCGGAGATGAAGACCGGCCGCGAGATCAAGCGCCAGGAGCGCAAGCGCCACAAGGTGCCGTCCGTCGCCATCGCGGGCTACACCAACGCCGGCAAGTCGTCGCTGCTCAACCGTCTCACGGGCGCGGGCGTCCTGGTCGAGAACTCCCTGTTCGCGACCCTGGACCCGACCGTGCGCCGGGCGGAGACGCCGAGCGGCCGCCTGTACACGCTGGCGGACACGGTCGGCTTCGTCCGGCACCTGCCGCACCACCTGGTCGAGGCGTTCCGCTCCACCATGGAGGAGGTCGGCGAGTCCGACCTGATCCTGCACGTGGTGGACGGCTCGCACCCGAACCCGGAGGAGCAGCTGGCCGCCGTACGCGAGGTGGTCCGGGACGTCGGCGCCACCGGCGTGCCCGAGATCGTCGTGATCAACAAGGCGGACGCGGCCGACCCGCTGACGCTCCAGCGGCTCATGCGGATCGAGAAGCGCTCCATCGCCGTCTCGGCCCGCACCGGCCAGGGCATCGAAGAGCTGCTCGCGCTGATCGACAACGAGCTGCCGCGGCCGTCGGTCGAGGTGGAGGCGCTCGTGCCGTACACCCACGGTGGCCTGGTCGCCCGCGCCCACACCGAGGGCGAGGTGATCTCCGCGGAGCACACGGCGGAGGGCACCCTGCTGAAGGTGCGGGTGCACGAGGAGCTGGCGGCGGACCTCGCGCCGTACGTACCGGCTCCGCTCGGCTGAGCCGTAGCAGCCCGCGCTATGCCCGAAGGCCCGCCCCCGCGTCGAGCGGGGAGCGGGCCTTCGGCGTGCTCGGGTCACTGACCGCCGTACGTCTTGCTCATGTTCTGGTAGAGCGCCTCGGCCTCCTGGCCGAGCTGGGGCCCCGCCAGCCAGCTGTTGTCGGCCGGGCCGATCGAGGTGTTGGAGACCAGCTCGGTCCTGCCGTCCGCCACCCGGAACCAGCCGCCGCCGGACGAACCGCCGGTCATCGTGCAGCCGATGCGGTACATCGTCGGCAGCGACGGGTCGAGTGAGAACCGCCCCGGCCGGTCGAGGCACTTGAACATCTTCAGTCCGTTGTAGGGCGGTGCCGCCGGGTAGCCCCAGGCGCCCATCGAGGCGACCTCGGTCGCGGACGGCGCGGAGAAGTCCACGTCCAGTGCGCCGCCGACCGTCTCCTCCAGCGACTTGGAGCCCTGCTCCGGCGTCACGTGCAGCACGGCGTAGTCGTACGCGGCTCCCGCGCCGCCGGTGTCCGATCCGCCGGCGATCCACTCGTTCGACGTCGACGCCCAGTCGGCCCACCAGTTGCCGTAGGGGGCGATCTCCGACGCCGTGGCGTCGCCGAGCTGGGCCTCCGTCTTGCCGAGGTCGTTGTAGGCCGGGACGAAGACGAGGTTGCGGTACCAGCCGCCGTCGCCGCCGGCGTGCACACAGTGCCCGGCCGTCCACACCAGGTTGGACCTGCCCGGGTGGTTCACGTCCTTGACGACCGTGCCGGAGCAGACCATCGCCCCCTCGGGCGAGTCGAAGAAGACCTTGCCGACCGGGGCCGCGTTCTCGTGGTACGGAGTCTTCTCGGCCTCCGCCTTCACGGTCGTCGGATCCGGGTCGCTGACGCCCTGGTCGGCGGCGGCGTCCTTGGTGGTGACGGTCTTTTTCGCCTCCTTCGCGGACTGCATCCGCTCGGGCTTCCACAACCCCTCGATCACCGGATTGACGAAGTCCTTGGCCGCGCTGAGCCACTTGTCCTTGTCCCAGTCCTGCCAGCCGCCGTCGGCCCACTTGTCGACGTCGACGCCGTGCTTCTCGAGCTTGTCGGCGATGTCGGCCGGGACCCGGACCTTGCCGTCGCCGGAGCCGGTGGCCGTCTTGGAGGCGGTGGCGTCGGCCTCGGTGTCGTCGGAGCCGCTGCACGCGGTCGCCGTCAGAGCCAGGGCGGTGACGAGCCCGGCCGCGAGCAGGGTGCGCCGTCGGCCGTGTGGGCGCGCGGCGGGCGTACGTGTGAAACGCATGGTGCGATGTCCCCCGTTGAAGCGTGTGAAGGTGAAGCGTGTGGATCGTCGAAAGTCCGAGCCGACCTGGAGTGTCATGAGCCTGACAGGGCGCGGTGCCGGGTCGACGCCGCGCTCGCTCACAGGTGACACCCCATCATGCCCGTGGAATTCGGGACGAACGGCGGTGGGACGGTGAAGGTTCCCGTCAGGCGTCCCACCGCCGATCAAGCTACTGACCGGCGAACTTGTCGCTCACCGAGTCGTACACACCCTTGGCCACCTCACCCAGCCGCGGCCCCGCGAGCCACCCCGCATTCACCGGGCCGATCGAGGTGTTGGACACCAGCGCGGGCTTCCCGTCCGGCCCCGCCGCCACCCAGCCGCCGCCCGACGAACCGCCGGTCATCGTGCAGCCGATGCGGTACATCGTCGGGTCCGAGGCACTCAGCGAGAACCGCCCGGGCTTGTCCTGGCACTGGTAGAGCTTCTGCCCGTCGTACGGTGCCGCCGCCGGGTAGCCGGTCGCGGTGATGCTGCTCACCTTCGGCACCGCCGGGGCGTTGAAGTTCACCGGGAGAGCCGAGCCGACCGTCTCCTCCAGGGACTTGCCCGTACCGCCCTCCTCCGGCGTCACATGGATGACGGCGTAGTCGTACGAAGCACCGTCACCGCCGGTCTGCCCGCCCTGCGCGATCCACTGGTCGGACGTCTTCGTCCAGTCGCCCCACCAGACCCCGTAGGGGGCCACCTGCTCCTTGGTGGCCGTCTCCAACTGCTCGGCCGACATGCCCGAATCGTTGTACGACGGCACGAACGCGATGTTGCGGTACCAGCCGCCGCCCTTACCGGCGTGCACACAGTGTCCGGCCGTCCACACCAGGTTGGACTTTCCGGGGTGAGCGGGATCCTTCACGACCGTCGCCGAGCAGACCATCGTGCCCTCGGGGGAGTCGAAGAGCACCTTGCCCGCCTCGGCGGCGTTCTCGTGGTACGAGGGCGAAACGGCCTTCGCGTCCACCTCCTGCGGCGTCGGGTCGGTCACGCCCTGGTCGCCGGAGAGGTCGTTCTCGTCGACACTCCGGTCCGGGTCCTCCGCCTCCCGCATCCGGTCCGGGTCCCACAGCCCCTCGATGATCGGGTTGACGTAGTCCTGCGCCTCACGCAGCCAGTCGTCCTTGTCCCAGTTCTTCCAGGCGCCGTTCTTCCACTTGTCGAGGTCGATCCCGTGCTCTTTGAGCCTGTCCTTGATGTCGTCCGGGATCGTGATCTTGCCGTCGCTGCCGGTCGACGCCGTCGCGCCGGCCTGGTTGTCCGCTTCGGTGTCGCCCGAATCACAGGCGGTCGCGGTGAGCGCGAGCACCGAGGCGAGGGCCACGGCGCCCAGTACGGGGGAGGTTCTGCGGCGCGCGTTCCTCCCCCGCCGAGCGGTGAACGACGGCCGTATGGATCGCATGATCTGACTCCCCCTGCTGTCAACGAACTTGAAGTACCGGCCGACCCCGCCGAGTGGAACTCATGGTGATCTCACACCGAGTTCAAGCGGGTCTCACGGCCATGTGTGATGCCACCACACGATATGCGGTCGCCGCGGGGGACTCCCGACCGAATGGCAACTGTTCCGCCACAGACCGCGGACGGAACAGACCGCGGACGGAACAGACCGCGGACGGAACAGGCCGGGAGCGGGCGGCGGTGGGCCGCACGGGCGCCACCGGCGCCGACGTGGGCAAGGTCCTTCCCGAACGACCCGTAACCAGCGCGGCCGTGCGGTGTTGGTAGCGATGAGGGCTGCTGTGTGTGCCCGCCCTTCGACGGGCGGGAGGACAGGGGGAGGCGTGGCCGTGACCGAGCCGGTACCCGGGGAGGCCCCGCGGGGCGTACCACCGGAACTCGCCCCGACGGAGCCTCGGACGCCGGATCGCCCGTCGCCGGATCTTCCGTCGCGGGAACCCTCCTCGCCGGACCGGCCGCCGCGGTGAGCCGGACGGACGGGCGGCCCGCGCACGAGGGGATCCTGCGGCGTCAGTCGGCTCGCGAGTCCGCTGCGCGCACCTATGCGCGTGCCCTGCCGATCGTGCCGGTACGGGCGCGCGGGCTGACCATCGAGGGCGCGGACGGCCGCCGTTACCTCGACTGTCTCTCGGGCGCCGGAACCCTCGCGCTCGGCCACAACCACCCCGTCGTGCTGGAGGCCATCCGCAGGGTCCTCGATTCGGGGGCACCCCTGCACGTCCTCGATCTCGCCACCCCGGTCAAGGACGCCTTCGTCACCGAACTGTTCCGGACACTGCCGCCCGGTCTCGCCGACCACGCGCGTGTGCAGTTCTGCGGACCGGCCGGTACGGACGCCGTGGAGGCCGCACTCAAGCTGGTCCGGGCCGCCACCGGCCGCTCCGGTGTCCTGGCCTTCACCGGTGCCTACCACGGGATGACCGCCGGATCCCTCGAAGCCTCCGGGGGCGCCTTCGACGTGCGGGTGGCGCGGCTGCCCTATCCGCAGGACTACCGCTGTCCCTTCGGTATCGGCGGTGAGCGCGGCGCCGAACTCGCCGCCCGCTGGACCGAGTCCGTCCTCGACGATCCCAAGTCGGGGGTGCGGCAGCCCGCGGGGATGATCCTCGAACCGGTCCAGGGCGAGGGCGGTGTGATTCCCGCGCCGGACGGGTGGATGCGGCGTATGCGGCAGATCACGGCCGAGCGCTCGATCCCCCTGATCGCCGACGAGGTCCAGACGGGCGTGGGCCGCACCGGTGCCTTCTGGGCGGTGGAGCACAGCGGGGTCGTCCCCGACGTGATGGTCCTGTCCAAGGCCATCGGAGGCAGCCTGCCGCTCGCCGTCGTCGTCTACCGCGACGCCCTCGACGTCTGGCAACCCGGTGCCCACGCGGGCACGTTCCGCGGCAACCAGCTCGCCATGGCCGCGGGTACGGCCACCCTCGCCTACGTCCGCGAGAACGGCCTCGCCGAACGCGCGGCCACCCTGGGAGGCCGCATGCTGGGGCAACTCCGCCTTCTCGCCCAGGAGTTCCCGTGCATGGGAGAGGTGCGGGGTCGCGGGCTGATGATCGGGGTCGAGATGGTGGATCCCGAGGCCGGAAGCGGGTCCGGCGCGATCGGCGCCCCGCAGGCCGTCGCGCGGACCGGTGACGAGCCCGGCGCGTCGGCCGACGGTGTCCGGACCCCTGACGTCACGCACCGCCCGACGCCGCCTTCGGCTCCCGGGCGCTCCCCCCACCCCGCTGCCCCTGCGCTGGCCGCCGCCGTCCGACGGGAGTGCCTGCGGCGGGGCCTGATCGTCGAACTCGGCGGACGCCACGCCAGCGTCGTACGGCTGCTTCCGCCCTTGACGATCACCGACGAGCAGGCCGCCGCGGTGCTCGACCGGCTGTCGGACGCGGTGGCGGCGGTGTCCCGCGAACACCTCCGCGGCACGGGCCCGAGGGTGCCCGATCAGCCGAACCATCAGCCCGAGCACCGACACCAGCCGGAGCACCGACCCCAGCCACTGAACCGGCCAGGGCGGCAGCCGGGGCCGGACCGGCGCCAGGACGGTCATGCCGGGTGGACGGGGTAGCCCCGGGCAACCGCCGGCGTACCCCCGAGCCCGCGGACGCCGGCGGGACCGGTGCCGACCGCTCCACCGGTGTGCGTCGCCCATACGACCCGCGGGCGTGCGGGCTCCCCACCACCGCCTGCTCGCGGCCGACCCCACCACTTCACGAGGAACGACCTTGACCACCTCCTCCCACCAGTCCACCTCCCGTACGTCCCCCGTCCCCCACCAGCAGGGAGACGCCGTCCACGTGGCATCGCCGAGCCACCTCGCCGACCTCCTCGACCACCCCGATCCGCACACGGCCGCCGACGCGGCCGCCGTGGAGAACCTGCTGCGCTGCTGGGTGCGCGAGACGGGCGTGCCCGCACCCCACGACGGCGTCCTGCGCCTGCCGCTGTCCGCCAGCAACATCACCTTGCTCGCCCCCGTCCACTACTGGTCGCCGACCGGCTGGCACCGCTTCGGCCTCCCGCGCCTGGCCGGCGCGCCCGAGCACTCCCCGCCCGCGGACGCCGTCACGGTTGCGGCCCTGCTGGTCCGCGAGACGCTCCGGGACGGCGGCCCGCCCGACGGAACCGCCGAGGCCGTGGCAGCGGCCCACGCGGGCGCGCTTCAGGTGGAGCGCGCCACCGCTCCCGAGCCGACGCCCTGTTCTGCGCACACCAGCAGGAGCAGCGGGGAAGGCATCGACCTCGTCGCCCGCGTCGCCGACTCCGTCCGCCGCACCGCGGTGTTCATCGGCGAGCGCCGGGAACGGCCCGACGACCGACCCGACCTGTTCCTGACCGCCGAACAGGCACTGCTGCTCGGGCATCCGCTGCACCCGACGCCGAAGAGCCGGGAAGGCCTCTCGGAGGGCGAGGCGTGTCTCTACTCTCCGGAGTCGCGTGGCTCCTTCCCCCTGCGCTGGCTCGCTGTCGCTCCTTCCCTGGTCGCCACCGACTCCGCCTGGACCGAAGGCGGCCGCCCCGTCCCCGCCGCCCGGTTGACGGCCCGACTCGGCGCCGGGCTGCCGTTGCCGACCGGGTTCGCCGCCCTGCCGGTGCACCCGTGGCAACTGCGCGAGGCCCGGCACCGCTCCGAGGTCGCGGCCCTGTTCGACGCCGGGCTCCTCCAGGACCTGGGCGCCCATGGCCCTTCGTGGCATCCGACCTCCTCCGTACGCACCGTGCACCGGCCCGGAGCCCCCGCGATGCTCAAACTGTCGCTCGGCCTGCGCATCACCAACTCCCGTCGTGAGAACCTCCGCAAAGAACTGCACCGCGGTGTCGAGGTGCACCGGCTTCTGCGCGCGGGCCTGGCCAAGCAGTGGCAGGCTGCCCACCCGGACTTCGACATCGTCCGAGACCCGGCCTGGCTCGCGGTCGACGGTGCCGACGGCCTTCCGCTGACGGGCCTCGACGTGATGATCCGCCACAACCCGTTCGCCCCTCAGGACGACGTCTCCTGCATCGCCGGTCTCGTCGCACCCCGGCCGGACACGGCTTGCGCCCGCCGCTCCCGGCTGGCCGCGATCGTCGGGCACCTTGCCGTACGGACAGGCCGGCCGCTGTCGGCTGTCGCCGCCGAGTGGTTCCTGCGCTACCTGGAGCAGGTCGTCCGCCCCGTCCTGTGGCTCGACGGTGAGGCAGGGATCGCCCTGGAGGCGCATCAGCAGAACACGCTCCTCCTCCTGGACCCCGACGGCTGGCCCGCCGGCGGCCGCTACCGCGACAACCAGGGCTACTACTTCCGCGAGTCCAGCCGCGCGGAACTCGAGGACCGGCTGCCCGGCATCGGCGAACACAGCGACACCTTCGTCTCCGACGACGTCACCGACGAGCGCTTCGCCTACTACCTCGGCATCAACAACGTGCTCGGACTCATCGGCGCGTTCGGTTCCCAGCGGCTCGCCGACGAGCAACTGCTGCTCGCCGCCTTCCGGCGCTTTCTCGCCGACGCCGCCTCCGGCCCCCGCCGGCTGCGCTGCTCGCTGCCCGCCCGGCTGCTCGACTCGCCCCGCCTGCGCTGCAAGGCCAATCTGCTCACCCGGTTGCACGGCCTCGACGAACTCGTCGGTCCCGTGGACACCCAGTCCGTGTACGTCACCATCGCCAACCCCCTGTGCTCCTGAGCCGTCGCTTCACCGGCCATCGACCCCTGCCCTTCTCCGAGGGGCACATCCCGCCCGACCTGCCGAGAGGAGGCTGCCGTGGCTCCCGTCGGGACGGCCTCCGACAGCCGCCGTACCCTTGCCGCCGCCTCCGACCTGCTCGACGGCGTCCGCGGCTGGGGGACCGCCACCACCCCGACGGGTGCGTTCCACCTGGTCCCCGTGCAGGTCGAGAGGGACCTTCCGCTCGTCTGCCGGTGGATGAACGACCCCGTCGTCGCGGCGTTCTGGGAACTGGCGGGGCCCGAATCCAGGACGGCGCGACACCTGCGCCGCCAACTCGACAGCGACGGGCGCAGCATCCCCTGCCTCGGGCTACTGGAGGGCCGGCCGATGAGCTACTGGGAGATCTACCGGGCGGACCTCGACCCGCTGGCGTGCCACTATCCGGCCCGACCGCACGACACCGGCGTCCACCTGCTCATCGGCGGTGGCGCCGACCGCGGGCGAGGGCTTGGCAGCCGTCTGCTCGGGGCCGTCGCCGACCTGATCCTCGACAGGAGGCCCGCTTGTGCCCGCGTCGTCGCCGAACCCGACCTTCGCAACATTCCGTCCATCGCCACCTTCCTGAGTGCGGGCTTCCGGCTCCTCGCAGAGGTCGACCTGCCCACCAAGCGGGCCGCCCTCATGGTGCGGGACCGGGTCCCGTGTGATCCGTCATGACGGTGAGTGATCGAGCCGTCACACCTGGAACGCCCGTCACCGCGCAACAGTTCCCCCCCGCCGAAGCCCGGCTTCCCCGCCCCCACCGAGAAACGCACCGTCTTGATCCCTTCCCTCCCGTCCGCCTTGACCACACGTTTGTCAGTGCCGCGCCGTAGGGTGGTCGCGCTATGACGAAGCCCTCACTCCCCGAACTCCTGCACGCTGCCGTCACCGCTGTCGGCGGCACGGAGCGCCCCGGCCAGGTGACCATGGCCGAAGCCGTCGCCGAGGCGATCGACGACGGATCCCATCTGCTGGTCCAGGCCGGCACCGGCACCGGTAAGTCGCTCGGCTACCTCGTGCCCGCACTCGCGCACGGGGAGCGCGTCGTGGTCGCGACCGCCACGCTGGCCCTCCAGCGCCAGCTCGTGGAGCGGGACCTGCCGCGTACGGTGGACGCGCTGCACCCGCTGCTGCGCCGCCGCCCGGAGTTCGCGATGCTCAAGGGCAGGTCGAACTACCTGTGCCTGCACCGCCTCCATGAAGGCGTCCCGCAGGACGAGGAGGAGGGCCTCTTCGACCAGTTCGAGGCCGCCGCACCCACCAGCAAGCTGGGCCAGGACCTGCTCCGGCTGCGGGACTGGTCGGACGACACCGAGACCGGTGACCGGGACGACCTCACGCCGGGGGTCTCCGACCGGGCCTGGGCACAGGTGTCGGTGTCCTCCCGGGAGTGCCTGGGAGCCACGAAGTGCGCCTACGGCGCCGAGTGCTTCGCGGAGCTGGCCCGCGAGCGCGCCAAGCTCGCCGAGGTCGTCGTCACCAACCACGCGCTGCTCGCCATCGACGCCATCGAGGGCGCGCCGGTCCTTCCGCAGCACGAGGTGCTGATCGTCGACGAGGCGCACGAGCTGGTCTCGCGGGTCACCGGTGTCGCCACCGGCGAGCTCACCTCCGGCCAGGTCAACCGGGCCGTACGCCGGGCGGCGAAGCTGGTCAACGAGAAGGCCGCCGACCAGCTGCAGACCGCCGCCGAGGGCTTCGAGCGGCTCATGGAACTGGCGCTGCCCGGCCGTCTGGAGGAGATCCCGGAGGACCTCGGGTATGCCCTCATGGCTCTGCGTGACGCCGCGAGGACCGTCATCTCGGGGATCGGCGCGACCCGCGACAAGTCCGTCCAGGACGAGGACGCGGTCCGCAAGCAGGCCCTGGCGTCCGTGGAGAGCGTGCACGATGTGGCGGAGCGGATCGTCAACGGCTCCGAGTACGACGTCGTCTGGTACGAGCGCCACGACCGTTTCGGCGCCTCCCTGCGCGTCGCGCCCATGTCCGTGTCGGGCCTGCTGCGGGAGAAGCTCTTCGCCGACCGCTCCGTGACCCTGGCCTCGGCGACCCTGAAACTGGGCGGGGACTTCAACGGTGTGGGCGCCTCGATGGGGCTGGCGCCGGAGGGCACCGAGGGGGAGGACGTCCCGCAGTGGAAGGGCATCGACGTGGGGTCGCCCTTCGACTACCCCAAGCAGGGCATCCTCTATGTGGCCAAACACCTGTCGCGTCCCGCGCGGGACGGCGACCGCGGCGACATGCTGGACGAACTGACCGAGCTGATCCAGGCGGCCGGCGGTCGCACGCTCGGCCTGTTCTCCTCCATGCGGGCCGCGCAGCTCGCCGCCGAGGAACTGCGCACGCGTGTTCCCGAGTTCCCGATCCTCCTCCAGGGCGAGGAGACACTCGGTGAGCTGATCAAGAACTTCGCGGCGGATCCGCAGACGTGCCTCTTCGGCACGCTGTCGCTCTGGCAGGGCGTCGACGTCCCCGGTCCCAGCTGCCAGCTGGTCGTCATGGACAAGATCCCGTTCCCGCGCCCGGACGATCCCCTGATGAGCGCCCGCCAGAAAGCGGTGGAGGATTCCGGCGGCAACGGCTTCATGGCCGTCGCGGCCACGCATGCGGCGCTGCTGATGGCCCAGGGTGCGGGACGACTCGTCCGGGCGTCGGGGGACCGTGGCGTGGTCGCCGTGCTGGACCAGCGGCTGGCGACGGCCCGCTACGGGAGCTACCTGAAGGCGTCCCTGCCGGACTTCTGGTACACGACGGACCGCAACCAGGTCCGCAGGTCGCTCGCGGCGATCGACGCGGTGGCCAAGCAGGCGGAGGCACAGTGAAGGAGGGGGCCGTCCCGCTTCCGGGGCGGCCCCCCTCCTTCACCGCTGATCCTTCACTGCTGATCGGGCTCATGGCCGATCGGGCACAGCACAGGGCCCCGGAACCGGCGCAGGGATCCCGGGGCCCAGTTTCAGGGGGCGGACGGAGGTGTCCCGTCCACCGCCGTACTCAGACGCGGCGGAGTACGGCCACCACCTTGCCGAGGATGGTCGCGTCGTCGCCCGGGATCGGCTCGTAGGCAGCGTTGTGCGGAAGGAGCCACACATGGCCGTCCTCGCGCTTGAAACGCTTGACGGTGGCCTCGCCGTCCAGCATCGCCGCCACGATGTCGCCGTTCTCGGCGACGGGCTGACGGCGGACGGTGACCCAGTCGCCGTCGCAGATCGCGGCCTCGATCATCGAGTCACCGACGACCTTCAGGACGAACAGCTCGCCGTCACCCACCAACTGCCTCGGGAGGGGGAAGACGTCCTCGACCGACTCCTCGGCGAGGATCGGGCCACCGGCGGCGATACGTCCGACCAGCGGGACGTACGACGCGGCGGGCTTGCCGGCGGTGTCCGTGGGCTGCACGGAGCTGGCCTGGTCGGAACCTCGGACCTCGTAGGCGCGCGGCCGGTGCGGGTCGCGGCGCAGGAAGCCCTTCCGCTCCAGTGCCATCAGCTGGTGGGCGACCGAGGACGTGCTGGACAGGCCTACCGCCTGACCGATCTCCCGCATGGACGGCGGGTAGCCGCGCCGTTGTACGGAGTCCCTGATGACCTCGATCACTCGGCGCTGCCGGTCGGTGAGTCCCGAGCTGTCGGCGCGGATGCCTGGAGGTCGCCCAGGCAGAGAGCGCTTGTGTGCCTCGGGATTCATGGCTTCGTTCATGGCATGCACCGGCTCGAGTCGGCCCTGGGAGCGGTCCTGGGCAGTGATGGTGGCACTGTCTGCGGTGGTGGTCACGTCGGCCCCTCTCGATTGTCTCCCTGCTGGACAACGGTAGTTGCTTTCGAAAGGTTGCGCCAAACACACGTTCGAGTGAAAAAGCGTGGATAGCCTGACTTGATCATGTGTCGGGGTGTATGGCTAACGTGCCGCCCGCGGACAAAAGGGCTCATTGTTGTACTCTTCACCGCCGAGACGGATGGCCCGGTGGGGTGTGGCCTCAGTCTGCCATCCGGCGCCCCGCAGACCGGGAATTGGGCCCGCTCTGCGCGAGAGTCCCACCTGTCCTCCCTGCGGCGCCCACGGTATCGCCGTATCCGGCGCGCCGATACGGGTGCACGCACGCGTGCGCGGGTGGTTTTCGGGTGCTGGGTGTGACGGCGGGATCGCGAGGGGTGAAGGTGTCGGACGCGACACGCGTCGCAGCCTGGACGTATGGGCCAAGCCCCCATATGTAGTGGTTGGATTGCACCAGCGGCCCAGAAGTTGTGGTCCCCGGTGTCTTCGGATGCTCATGGATCCCCTATGCTTGGGGCTGCTTCGAGGGGCCCGTGAGGTCCGGCGAGGCCATTGAGTCTGCTGTGAGGAGGGTTGGAGTTCATGCACTGCCCCTTCTGTAGGCACCCCGACAGCCGCGTCGTCGACAGCCGTACGACGGATGACGGCACGTCGATCCGCAGGCGCCGCCAGTGCCCTGACTGCTCCCGTCGTTTCACGACCGTGGAGACGTGCTCGCTCATGGTGGTGAAGCGGTCCGGAGTCACCGAGCCCTTCAGTCGTATCAAGGTCATCAACGGCGTGCGCAAGGCATGTCAGGGGCGGCCTGTCACCGAGGACGCGCTGGCTCAGCTCGGCCAGCGGGTCGAGGAGGCGGTCCGGGCCACCGGAAGCGCCGAGTTGACCACCCATGACGTGGGGCTGGCCATACTCGGCCCGTTGCAGGAGCTCGACCTCGTCGCCTATCTGCGATTCGCCTCTGTCTACCGGGCGTTCGACTCGCTCGAGGACTTCGAGGCCGCCATCGCGGAACTGAGGAACCAGACGGCACGCCCCGCCGCGGACGACGACGACCGCGAGGGCGATGCAGGGACTGTAGTGGGGAGCCGGGAAGACGAAGGCGGGCCCGGAGGGACCGTGCAGGTCCCCGAGCCCGCCCACGCCGCCGACTGACCGGAGGGCCGGAACCGGGGTTTCGAGTCCGGGAACGGCCGGGCGGCGGCGGACCAAGACCTGCTGTGGGTGATAGCGCGTGGGTGCTCACAGCACGAGACAGAACATCGTGTCACGGGAACAAACGTGGCATTTTAGGGCGTTTTCGCCCGTAGAGGGAGGCGGCATGACAGAGACGGCGAGCGGTCCGGCACGAGGTTCCCGAGCCAAGGGCACCAAGACCACCAAGGGCCTGCGTATCGAGCGCATCCACACGACCCCCGGCGTGCACCCTTACGACGAGGTGGCCTGGGAGCGTCGTGACGTCGTCATGACCAACTGGCGCGACGGCTCGGTCAATTTCGAGCAGCGTGGCGTCGAGTTCCCCGACTTCTGGTCGGTGAACGCGGTCAACATCGTCACCAGTAAGTACTTCCGCGGTGCCGTGGGCACCCCGCAGCGCGAGACCGGCCTCAGGCAGCTGATCGACCGCATCGTGAAGACGTACCGGAAGGCCGGTGAGGACCACAGGTACTTCGCCTCGCCCGCCGACGCCGAGATCTTCGAGCACGAGCTGGCGTACGCCCTCCTGCACCAGATCTTCAGCTTCAACAGCCCCGTCTGGTTCAACGTCGGGACGCCGCAGCCCCAGCAGGTCTCCGCCTGTTTCATCCTGGCCGTCGACGACTCCATGGAGTCGATCCTCGACTGGTACAAGGAAGAGGGCATGATCTTCAAGGGCGGCTCCGGCGCCGGCCTGAACCTCTCCCGCATCCGCTCCTCCAAGGAGCTCCTCTCCTCCGGCGGCAACGCCTCCGGCCCGGTCTCCTTCATGCGTGGTGCCGACGCCTCCGCCGGCACCATCAAGTCCGGTGGCGCCACCCGTCGCGCGGCCAAGATGGTCGTCCTCGACGTGGACCACCCGGATGTCGAGGACTTCATCGCCACCAAGGTGAAGGAGGAGGAGAAGATCCGCGCCCTGCGCGACGCGGGCTTCGACATGGACCTGGGCGGCGACGACATCACGTCCGTCCAGTACCAGAACGCCAACAACAGCGTCCGCGTGAACGACGAGTTCATGACGGCCGTCGAGAACGGCACCGAGTTCGGCCTCCGCGCCCGTATGACCGGCGAGATCATCGAGAAGGTCGACGCCAAGGCGCTGTTCCGCAAGCTCGCCGAGGCCGCGTGGGCCTGTGCCGACCCGGGCATCCAGTACGACGGTGTGATCAACAACTGGCACACCTGCCCCGAGTCCGGCCGGATCACCGCGTCGAACCCGTGCAGCGAGTACATGCACCTGGACAACACGTCCTGCAACCTCGCCTCGCTGAACCTGATGAAGTTCCTCAAGGACGACAGCAAGGGCCACCAGTCCTTCGAGGCCGACCGCTTCCAGAAGGTCGTCGAGCTCGTCATCACCGCGATGGACATCTCCATCTGCTTCGCGGACTTCCCGACCCAGAAGATCGGCGAGAACACGCGCGCGTTCCGCCAGCTCGGCATCGGCTACGCCAACCTCGGCGCTCTGCTGATGGCCACCGGCCATGCGTACGACTCCGACGGCGGCCGCGCGCTGGCCGGCGCCATCACCTCCCTGATGACGGGCACGGCCTACCGCCGCTCCGCCGAACTGGCCTCCGTCGTCGGCACGTACGACGGCTACGCCCGCAACGCCGACGCCCACAACCGCGTCATGAAGCAGCACTCCGACGCCAACGGGACGGCCGTCCGCATGGACGACCTGGACTCCCCGGTCTGGGCCGCCGCCACGGAGGCCTGGCAGGACGTACTGCGACTCGGTGAGAAGAACGGTTTCCGTAACTCCCAGGCGTCCGTGCTCGCCCCGACCGGCACCATCGGTCTGGCGATGTCCTGCGACACCACCGGCGTCGAGCCCGACCTCGCCCTGGTCAAGTTCAAGAAGCTGGTCGGCGGCGGCTCGATGCAGATCGTCAACGGCACCGTCCCGCAGGCCCTGCGCCGCCTGGGTTACCAGGAGGAGCAGATCGAGGCGATCGTCGCCCACATCGCCGACAACGGCAACGTGATCGACGCCCCCAGCCTCAAGCCGGAGCACTACGAGGTGTTCGACTGCGCCATGGGCGAGCGCGCCATCTCCCCGATGGGCCACGTCCGCATGATGGCCGCGATCCAGCCCTGGATCTCCGGTGCCATCTCCAAGACGGTCAACATGCCGGAGACGGCGACCGTCGAGGAGGTCGAGGAGATCTACTTCGAGGCCTGGAAGCTCGGCGTCAAGGCGCTCGCGATCTACCGCGACAACTGCAAGGTCGGTCAGCCCCTCTCCGCGAAGACCAAGGAGAAGGAGAAGACCGAGATCACCGAGAAGGCCGAGGAGACGATCCGCACCGCGGTCGAGAAGGTCATCGAGTACCGCCCGGTCCGCAAGCGTCTGCCCAAGGGCCGGCCCGGCATCACGACCTCCTTCACGGTCGGTGGCGCCGAGGGCTACATGACCGCCAACTCCTACCCGGACGACGGTCTCGGCGAGGTCTTCCTGAAGATGTCCAAGCAGGGTTCGACCCTCGCCGGGATGATGGACGCCTTCTCCATCGCGGTCTCCGTCGGTCTCCAGTACGGCGTGCCGCTGGAGACGTACGTCTCGAAGTTCACCAACATGCGCTTCGAGCCGGCCGGCATGACGGACGACCCGGACGTGCGGATGGCGCAGTCGATCGTCGACTACATCTTCCGCCGCCTGGCGCTCGACTTCCTGCCCTTCGAGACGCGTTCCGCCCTCGGCATCCACTCCGCCGAGGAGCGTCAGCGCCACCTGGAGACCGGTTCGTACGAGCCGACCTTCGAGGAGGAGAACGTGGACGTCGAGGGGCTCGCGCAGTCCGCTCCGCGTCAGACGGACCTGAAGGCCGTGGCCGCTCCCAAGGCCGACGTCGAGGTGGCCGAGCCCGCCCCGAAGCAGGTTCACACCAGCGCCGAGCTGGTGGAGATGCAGCTGGGCATCCAGGCCGACGCCCCGCTGTGCTTCTCCTGCGGTACGAAGATGCAGCGGGCCGGTTCCTGCTACATCTGCGAGGGCTGCGGTTCGACCAGCGGTTGCAGCTGATCCCCGCCGTGCCGGTCAGGTCGCGATGACCTGACAAAGGGCGGTGGAGCCGGTTCCCGGCTCCACCGCCCTCGGTGTTTTCCGGAGGTTCCACCGTCCGCGAGGCGTCGGTGGTGTCGTCCTCCGTGCGTTCAGGAGTGGCGCACCTGGCCCATGGTCCTCGTGAACGTCGCCGGGTCGTCCTCGAAGCCCTGGACGCCGGAGTGGAACGACCACCCGTCGGACGACTCGCGCAGGAACTCCCCGACCGTCGCCGCGGTCGCGCCGAGGACGCCGGCGAAGTCGTCCTCGTCCAGGACCGTGTAGCCCTCCCGTATCCGGAAGGCGGGGTTGAGCACCCCGACGAACGTCCGGTGCTCCGGGTTCTGCTGGATGACGACACCGACGACCACGCGCGCGTACCGCGCGTCCAGGCGATCGAGCTCCAGCGTCATCACCTCGTCCCAGCCGAAGCCCTTGCCGTCCTTGCTGTCCCGGTTGAGGTAGATCGTTCCGTCGGGGGAGCGACTGTCGAAGTGCACCACATAGGCAGGGGCGCCATGCGGATCGCTCTCCAGGTAGGTCGCGGCCACGATGTCCAGATCGGTGGGTGGCTGACCCGCCGGACTCGGGTCCCACTTCAGCGCCATCTCGACCTTGCGGATTCCCTTGTTGAGGCCGCTCACCGGATTCCCCTCCCCGTTTCCCCGTCTGATATCGCCCCGAACCCGCCGACTCTCAGGGCCGGTTGCCCATCCTGCCACGCGCGTGTGCGCCGTCGCAGCGTCCCTCTGTGAACGAGGGTGACCAACGCCACGCCCACTGGCCGTACGATGGCGCGGTGCTGGTCAAGTGGATTCGCTGCACCGTGGTGGACCGCCGCGGTTTCGAACGGGGACAGCGAAAGTGGGCGGGGCTTCTGGGGGAGCCGGGGTTCCGGGGGCAGGGCGGGGGCTGGAGCAGGGGGCGGCCCTCCGTCGCGCATGTCTTCGCGTTCTGGGAGAGCCGCGCCTTCTACGACTCCTTCATGGCGCGTTCCCATGACCGGCTGGCGGCGGCTCAGTCGGGCACCTTCAAGGACGCCCAGGTGCGGCTGTTCGACTACCGCTTCGACGTGAAGACGGGCTTCGAGCCGCGCTTCACCGACTCCGACCTGCTGCGGGTGGCTCTCTGCCGGGTCCACGAGGAACGCGCCGAGCACTTCACCCTCATGCAGGAGAAGGTATGGAACCCCGCCATGGCCGGCTCGCCCGGCATGATCCGGGGGCTGTTCGCCGAGGCGCCCGGGCACGAGTTCATGGTGCTCTCGATGTGGCGCTCGGCGGCCGAACACGGAAAGTACCGAACCGAACGCGTGGAGCGGCTCGCGCTGCGCGCCCAGACGGAGGCGGACATATCCGCCCTTACCGGTGGCATCGTCGAACTCGAATCGACCTGGACGGTTTGAGAACCGGACTCACCGGCGGACGCGTCGGACTCGCCGATCGTGTGCTGTACGCGCTTTCTGTTGCGGGATTTGTGTGACCTACGCTGTATGAAGGCCGTACGAGTGCTCAGTCGGCCGTCACCCGATCTAGGGTTTTGGCATGGCACGACCACGGCGCATCGTCCTTGTCCGGCACGGGGAGTCAACGGGCAATGTTGATGACACCGTCTACGAGCGTGAACCCGACCATGCACTGGCCCTGACCGAGCGAGGCTGGCAGCAGGCGGAGGAGACGGGAAAGACCCTGCGGGAGGTGTTCGGCCACGAGCGGGTCAGCGTGTACGTCTCCCCCTACCGGCGTACGCATGAGACCCTCCGGGCCTTCCACCTGGACCCCGAGCTCATACGGGCACGCGAAGAGCCCCGGCTGCGCGAGCAGGACTGGGGGAACTGGCAGGACCGCGACGACGTACGGTTGCAGAAGACCTACCGGGACGCCTACGGGCACTTCTTCTACCGTTTCGCCCAGGGCGAGAGCGGCGCCGACGTCTACGACCGGGTCGGCGGCTTCCTGGAGAGCCTCTTCCGCAGCTTCGAGGCCCCCGACCACCCGCCGAACGTGCTCATCGTGACCCACGGCCTCGCGATGCGGCTGTTCTGCATGCGCTGGTTCCACTGGACGGTCGCGGAATTCGAGTCCCTCGCGAATCCGGGGAACGCCGAGATGCGGATGCTCGTTCTCGGGGACGACGACAGGTACACGCTCGACCGGCCCTTCAATCGCTGGCGAGATCCGGAACCGTACGGGATCACCGGATAGAGTGGCAAAGCGATGACCGCTGACTCCTCTCCCGACCGGCGCCTGGAGCGCGCGCTGGCCAGCCTGCGTGGCCTCGCCCTGGGTGACGCGCTGGGCTCACAGTTCTTCGTGCCGGTGAACTATCCGCTGCTCCAACGCCGCGCGCTGCCGCCCGGCCCCTGGCAGTGGACCGACGACACCGAGATGGCCTGCTCCGTCGTGGCCGTCCTGGCCGCCCACCACCGCATCGACCAGGACGCGCTGGCGCAGTCCTTCGCGGGGCACCACGACTTCGACCGCGGGTACGGTCCCGCGGTCAACCGGCTGCTGAGGCTGGTCAGGGAGGGCTCCGACTGGCGTGAGCTGTCGGCCGCCCTGTTCAACGGGCAGGGGTCCTGGGGCAACGGCGCCGCCATGCGCGTCGCCCCGCTGGGAGCCTGGTACGCGGACGATCCCGAGCAGGCGACCCACCAGGCGGAGATCTCCGCCTACCCCACGCATCAGCACCGGGAGGCCGTCGTCGGGGCCATGGCCGTCGCCGCGGCCGCCGCGCTGGTCGGCGCCCCGGGAGGGCCGCCGAGTGCCGAGGCGCTTCTGGACGGCGTCGTCGCCCTCGTTCCGAAGAGCGCCGTCGGTGCCGGCCTGCGGCGGGCCAGGGACATGCTCGACTACGCCGACGCGGCCACCGTCGCGGCGGTGCTGGGCTGCGGGAGGCGGACGTCGGCCCACGACACCGTCCCCTTCGCGGTCTGGTCGGCGGCGCGCGCCCTCGGTGACTATGAGACGGCGTTCTGGACCACCGCGCAGGTGGGCGGCGATGTCGACACGACCTGCGCCATCGTGGGCGGAATACTCGCCTCCGGTGAGGCGGGGACTCCTCCGGAGGCGTGGACACGGCAGGTGGAAGCGCTGCCTGGGTGGATGCCGGAGCGGCACGTGGTGCCAGAAGCCTGAAGGCGACCGGCTGATGCCTGACGCCTGATGCCTGACGTTTGCGGGCTGTCGGCGGTCGGCGGTCGGCGGTCGTCGTATGGCGGCTCACCGTGCTTCTGTGTCGTCACGCTGGGTGAGGCGGCACGGGAGTCTTTGGGAACTTTCGGTACCTGACGGGAACTCTGCGTGACTGCCCAGGTGTTCTTCGGACATCCGCTGTGCGACGTGTGCGCGCAGGTCGGCGGGCGACCGTGGGACGACAGAGGGGGTGCACGTGCGGTTCGACCTGTTGGCGATCATGTCGTCGGTACCGAGAGGCCGTGCGGGCCGACCCGGGAGCGGTGGACGCGCCTTCGTCGGGACAGGCGGTGACACTCCCGGGTCGGTCGGCAGCGTTGTTCCATCAGCCGGCCATGGGGCCCGCCGTGCCCGACAGTGCCTCCAGATCGCTCTTCTGGACACGGATGACGAACCAGGCCGTCACCAGAGCGAGTACGGCCATCGCGGCGGCCGGGACGAAGGCCGTCGAGATGCCGTGAGCGAGTACGTCATGCCCCCAGGGAGCGGGCAGCTGGTGCGTCTTGGCGAACTCGGCCTTCTGCTCCGGGGTTCCCTCCGTGAGGAACTTCGGCAGCTGCTTCTCCGCCTCGTCCTTGCTGGCCGTACCGAAGACGGTCGTCAGGATGGACAGGCCGAGCGAACCTCCCACCTGCTGCGTGGCGTTGAGCAGACCGGACGCGGCGCCCGCTTCGTGCGGGGAGACACCCGAGACAGCGGTGACCGTGACCGTCACGAAGTTCAGTCCCATGCCGAAGCCGAAGACCACCATCGGCCCGAGCACTCCGCCGACGTAGGAGCTGTCGGGGCTGATGAAGGCCTGCCAGGTGAGGCCGACCGCCACCAGAGCGGAACCGACGAGCATGAACGGCTTGGGGCCGACGGTGGGCAGGAAGCGCTGCGACAGGCCCGCGCCCGCGGCGATGGCGACCGTGACGGGGAGGAAGGCGAGACCCGCCTTGATCGGGCTGTAGCCCAGCACGTTCTGCACGAAGAGCACGATGTAGAAGAACATGCCGAACATGGCCGCAGCGAGGCTCAGCATGATCACGTACGTACCGGAGCGGTTGCGGTCGGCGAACATCTTCAGCGGAGTGATGGGCTCCTTGGCCCGGGACTCCGTGAACACGAAGGCGACCAGCAGGACCAGTGCGACCGCGAAGGCGCCGACGGTCAGACCGTCCCGCCAGCCTTCCTCCGCCGCCCGGATGAACGCGTAGACCAGGGAGGCCATGCCGAGCGTCGAGGTCAGCGCGCCGGCTATGTCGAAGCGTCCTGGATGGCGTTCGGACTCGCTGATGTAGAGCGGCGTGACGAAGGCGATGAGCACGCCGATGGGCACGTTGACGAACAGCACCCAGCGCCAGTCGAGCCACTCGGTGAGCATGCCGCCCGCGAGCAGGCCGATGGCGCCGCCGCCCGCGGAGACCGCGGCGAATACACCGAAGGCCCGGTTCCGCTCCGGCCCCTCGGGGAACGTGGTGGTGATGAGCGCCAGCGAGGTGGGCGACGCGATGGCGCCTCCCACGCCCTGAAGGGCGCGTGCGGCGAGCAACTGCCAGGGTTCCTGAGCCAGTCCGCCCAGAAGGGAGGCGAAGGTGAAGAGCAGGATGCCGGCCATGAACACTCGTCGCCGGCCGAGGATGTCACCCGCTCTGGCGCCGAGCAGCAGCAGGCCGCCGAAGGTGAGCGTGTAGGCGCTGACCACCCAGGTGAGATCGGTGGTGCTGAACTTGAGCGAGTCTTGAATGTGCGGAAGCGCGATGTTCACAATCGTCGCGTCGAGTACCACCATGAGTTGGCAGGCCGCGATCACGGTGAGCGCAATACCGGGATGTCCCTCCCGGCGGGCCGCCCCGGGTTTCTGGTTCTGAGTCAGCTGAGAGGTTGTCACTATGAGTCCCCCACAAGAGCATTAGTGAACGATGGCGTTCACTGGCCCGTCAACGGTAGTGAGTCCTTCGTAGTGAACGCAAGCGTTCACTCGCGGCGTCGCCTCTCGGCGTGTCCCCCGTCGCGGTCGCACGGAGCCTCGCTCCACCTGTTGATCCCCGCTCCCCCCTGATCCCCGCTTCCTCTGCTCGCTGGAGACACCTGGATGGTTACTTCGCGCTGGACGGCCGCCCCCGCTCGGGCGTCCTCTCCCCGCCGGCGCGGCGCCGTGCTCGAACGTGCGATTCTCGATGCCACGCTGGAGCAGTTGGGCACCGTCGGCTGGAACGGCCTCACGATGGAAGGGGTGGCGGCCGGCGCCCAGACCGGCAAGGCCGCCGTCTATCGCCGCTGGCCCTCCAAGGAGGCCCTCGTCACGGACGCCCTACGGGCCGGATTGCCCCGGCTGGACGCCGTACCCGATCTGGGCAGCGTGCGTGCGGATCTGATGGCGCTGTGCCGTGACGCGCGTGACGCCATGTTTTCCCGCCCGGGTTTCGCGTTGCGTTCGATCATTCACGAATGCGATCCGATTCAGGGCGAGCGCTTCCATGCCCTGATCATCGATGGAGTGGTGGAGCCAACCGTGAAACTGCTGCATGCGGTCGTCACGCGTGGAATCGAGAGGGGGGAGGTGCGGTCCGACGCGGCGAACAGCTACGTGTTCGATGTCATTCCGGCCATGATGATGTATCGATCGAAGATGTGCGGATGCGAATGGGATGACGGCGAGCTCGACGAGATGATCGACCGGCTCATGCTGCCGCTGCTGCGACCGGACCTGCCCTGAGCACGGATTCGGCGCCCTTGCGATCGGTCGGCGGGGGCCCGGTGCCGCCCGGGGTGTCGCGACGGGATCCCGGCGGCGTAATCTAAGGGCGCCATGCCGTACGAACCACCCACTCACACCGTCGAGCGCTCCCTCCGCGCCACGACCGGAGCGAAGGTCATCGCCGGTGTCGACGAGGTGGGCCGCGGTGCCTGGGCCGGACCCGTCACCGTCTGCGCGGCCGTCACCGGACTCCGTCGACCCCCCGTAGGCCTCACCGATTCCAAACTGCTCACCGTCAAGCGGCGTAACGAGCTCTCCCGGGAGCTGCTGACGTGGGTGACCTCGCATGCCTTGGGTCACGCCTCCCCGGAGGAGATCGACGACCTGGGGATGACCGCCGCGCTCCGGCTGGCAGCCGGGCGGGCCCTGGAGGCCCTCCCGATCCGCCCGGACGCGGTGATCCTCGACGGGAAGCACGACTATCTCGGCGCCCCGTGGCGGGTCCGTACGGTGATCAAGGGCGACCAGTCCTGTGTGGCGGTCGCGGCGGCCTCGGTGATCGCCAAGGTCCAGCGCGACAAAATGATGGCCGAACTGGGTGTCGACCATGCAGACTTCGGTTTTGCGGACAATGCCGGGTATCCGTCGCCCGTGCACAAGGCCGCACTGGAGGAGCGGGGACCCACTCCGTTCCACCGGTTGTCGTGGGCGTATCTTGATGCGCTGCCCCAGTGGCGGCACCTCAAGAAGGCCCGTACCTGGGCGAACGGGAGCGTTCCGGGAGTCGAAGGTCAACTCGGCTTCGACTTCTGACGATTCCGGTCGCACTGATGTGCCACCCGCTGGCGCTTGCCGTACCAGCGTTTGATAAATAACAGCTCATGCCTCTCATTCCCCAGGAGCCTCAGATTCACGAGAGTGCCCAGGGTCCCCGCGCCACTCCGGCCAGCGGCCGCACAGCGCCGACCCCTCGACCTGTACCCGGACCCCGTCCCGCGGCTCCGTCGCGTCCCGGTCGTCCCGGACCCGTCCGGCCCACCCCACCGGCGCAACGCGCGCCGCGTGACGCGGCCGCCAAGCCCGGGCCCTCGGCCCCGGCCGCCCCTGCCGTCGCCGCGCCCGTTTCGGTGACTCCCCAGGTCCAGTTGATCCCGGCCTCGGCCGAGGGGGCGCTGGACGCCGCCGAGGAGGCCGTGGACCTCCTCCTGGACTCGGGTCGTACTCCGGGGGAAGTGCTGGTGGTCACCACCGGCGAGCAGCACCCGTGGGCCACCCATGAACTGTCCTTCGGCGAGGCGCCCTACTGGGCGCAGCACGACGCGGGAGACGACGTCTTCTACGCCGATGCCGCAGTGCTCGACCGGGCGGGCGTGCGTCCCGTCGTCGTGGTCGCCGTCAACGGCGGACCCGACACCGTGGCCGCCACCGTTCTGCCGCTGGCCCGCACTCGGGCCGCCGGCCTGCTGATCGTCTGTGGCGACCCGCAGCAGATCAATGCCGCGCTGGGCGCCGGCGTCTGAGCCGACCCCGGTAGGCCGGTAGGCGCCGGGGTCGCGGAGGCGTCGCTCGCGCGGCGTCTCCGTGCCGTGTGTGCGCCGGCGGTACGGCCTTGCGCGTGCCGGACGGTCCAGGTCTCGGCGCGCGACGATGCAGGTCGGCCCCCGGGAGGTTTGCGCCTCCCGGGGGCCGATGTTCTTGCGGGCTCTTTCGGCCGCCTGGCCGTCTCTCAGCGGGCCGCCGCGCGACGGAGTACCTCCGAGGCGGCGCCGCCCGTTCGGGGCAGCGGTGGTGGGGCCTCGGACAGGGCGAAGGGTTCCGGAGTCGAATCGGCGTGCGGCCGACGGCCTCCGCGACCCTCGCCGAGGACCTGCCAGCCGTCCCGGGTGAGAGTGATGTACGCCCCACAGCGCAACCCGTGCAACGTGCAGGCATCGCGCAGACCCCACATCCACGCCCCGTCCTCCTCCGTCCAGCGCGCGTCGCCGTCCCGGCAGTAGAGGAGCACGGCGGTGCGCACGGGCGTGCGCAGCCGCAGGTCGTGCGGGATGACCCGGCGCAACTGGGCGAGCAGGGCGTTGCGGAACATCCAGCCGTCGGTCGACGCCTGGCGCCGGGTGAACGAGGCGCTGGCCCGCACCCGTTCGTCCGGGTCGAGCACGGCCACGATCGCGGTGGCCGGCCGTGGCCGGTGCCGCGAGTGCAGTCCGCTGACGACTTCCCGCGGGTTGCGCAGCAGCGGGATGCCGGCCGCTGCCCATTCGGCGGGCTCGAGCAAGCGGGTGGCGGAGGTGGCGGACGTGGACGTCGACAACGATGCCGCCGAGGACGGAGCGAATCCGAAGGTCACGATCCTCCCTTCGGCTACGGCCCACACTGCGGGCGGGTCGGATTCGGGGGAGCGCACGCCGCAGCAGAGCCCTACCGGACTACGGGCAAGCCGTGCGGGGAGCGGAGCTCAATTCTTCCTGTCGAACTTGGATGCGGCAACGAGCAATTGGGGCCACCGACCGTTATCTGACGATGAGTGACTTATATCCTTACCCAGTGATTCTCGGAAGGACACGTGAGCCGGCAGCTCACGCCTTGTGAGTGCTTCCGAGGCAGCGGATTCGACGGGCAGCCACCCCGGCACACCGGCGCAGAAGCGCCACCGGAAGGTGGCCGGGACGCTCGGGGCGGGCTTCGGCGGTCGCAACCAGTGGTCAGCCTTGCACGGCCAGTACCAGTGGCAACACCCCTTGCGCGCCCGCGCGACGGAGCATCCGGGCCGCGACCGCGAGGGTCCAGCCCGTCTCGGTGTAGTCGTCCACGAGCAGCACGGGCCCTGGGGCCTCGGCGAGCGCGGCGGCGAGGGCGGGCGGCACCTCCAGCATGCCGTGGAGCGCCTTGAGGCGTTGGGCGCTGTTGCTCCGCGAGATCGGCGGGGCGTCAGCGGTGTACTCCACCGAGCCCAGGAGCGGCAGTCGGCCGACTTCGGCGATGCGCGCACCCAGGGAGTGGATCAACCGCGGTCGGGTGCGGGAGGCGATGGTCACCACGCCGACCGGGCGCGGCGAGGCGTCGGCCACCGCGGAGGCCCAACCGCCGGGACCCTTCGCCCAGTCGGCCAGCACCCCCACCACGGCCCGCGCCACATCGTCCGGAACCGGCTCGTCGGAAGCCTGGGCAGTGAACATCGGGCGCAGCCGGTTGCCCCAGCCGATGTCGGAGAGGCGCCCCAACGCGCGCCCGGTCGAAGCCTGTTCACCGGCCGGAATGCGCCCCTTGAGTTCCACGCCGATCGCCGGTAGGCCGGTCGGCCACATCCGGCGGGGCTCCACCTCGACGCCCGCGCGGCCCAGGTCCACCCGCGCGGCGTCCAGCGCGGCCGTGGACGTCTCGGCGGTGTAGCGCGCCCCCGCGCAGTTGTCGCAGCGGCCGCAGGGCTTGGCGCCCTCGTCGTCGAGCTGACGCTGCAGGAACTCCATCCGGCAGTCCGTCGTCGACGCGTACTGCCGCATCGCCTCCTGCTCGGCCTTGCGCTGCCGGGCGACCCACTCGTACCGCTCGGTCTCGTACCTCCACGGCTGCCCGGTCGCGAGCCAGCCGCCCTTGACCCGTTGGACCGCTCCGTCCACGTCGAGGACCTTGAGCATGGTCTCCAGGCGGGAGCGGCGCAGCTCCACCAAGGGCTCCAGGGCGGGCAGCGACACGGGCCGCTCCGCGCGCGCGAGGACATCCAGGGTGCGGCGTACGAGCTCCTCCGAGGGGAAGGCGAGCGACGCGAAGTACTCCCAGATCGCCTCGTCCTCCTTCCCCGGCAGCAGGAGCACCTCCGCGTGCTCCACCCCGCGACCGGCGCGGCCCACCTGCTGGTAGTACGCGATGGGGGAGGAGGGCGAGCCCAGGTGCACGACGAATCCGAGGTCGGGCTTGTCGAAGCCCATGCCGAGCGCGGAGGTGGCCACCAGCGCCTTGACCTTGTTGGCCAGCAGGTCCTCCTCGGCCTGCTGCCGGTCGGCGTTCTCCGTGCGCCCGGTGTACGAGGCGACGATGTGGCCGCGCTGGCGGAGGAAGGCGGTGACCTCCTCGGCCGCGGCGACGGTGAGGGTGTAGACGATGCCGGAGCCGGGCAGGTCGTCGAAGTGATCGGCGAGCCACGCCATCCGGTGCGCCGCGTCGGGCAGCCGCAGCACGTTCAGGCTGAGGCTCTCGCGGTCCAGCGGGCCGCGCAGCACCAGGGCGTCCGAGGTGCCACCGGTGCCGAGCTGTTCGGCGACATCGGACGTCACGCGCGCATTGGCGGTCGCGGTCGTCGCGAGCACCGGTACGCCGGGCGGGAGATCGGTGAGCATGGTCCGCAACCGACGGTAGTCCGGGCGGAAGTCGTGGCCCCAGTCGGAGATGCAGTGGGCCTCGTCGACCACGAGCAGCCCGGTCGCGGCGGCCAGCGCGGGCAGTACCTCGTCACGGAAATCAGGGTTGTTGAGCCGCTCCGGGCTGACCAGCAGGACGTCGACCTCGCCGGCGGCGATCTCGGCCTGCACGGTGGCCCACTCCTCGGTGTTCGAGGAGTTGATGGTCCGTGCGTGGATACCGGCCCGGGCCGCGGCCTCGACCTGGTTGCGCATCAGGGCCAGCAGCGGGGAGACGATCACCGTGGGGCCGGAACCGCGGGCGCGGAGCAGCGAGGTCGCCACGAAATAGACGGCGGACTTGCCCCACCCCGTCCGCTGCACCACCAGGGCCCGGCGCCGGTCCGCGACCAGCGCCTCGATCGCCCGCCACTGGTCCTCGCGCAGCCTGGCCACGCCCGTGGCGTCGCCGACGAGGCGGGCGAGGACGGCGTCGGCGTCGGCCCGGAGATCCGCGTTGTTCGTGTGCTCCATGCCCCCATACAACAGGACGGCGCTGACAATCCGGTCGGTGGCGGGTGGGGGCAGGGCGTCGCCCGACGGTGCCGCGGTCCCTCCGCCCGGATGTCTGACGTGCCCCTGACCGTACTTATCCACAGGCCAACCGGAATCTCGTGATCCGCGAGATCGTCAGCGCATGACGAATCACAGCGAAACCACTGGATCCTCCGAAAACGGCGACATCACCGGACGGGACGGACGCGAGCACCCGGCCCGGTCCGGCCGCACGGTGTTCGAGGGAGACGTCGGGTACGGCGCAAGTCCCGCCGACCACCAGGTCACCCTGCGGACTCCGGCGGAGCTGGCCGACGCCCTGCCCTACCTGCTCGGGTACCGACCGGAGGACAGCATCGTCCTGGTCGCCCTGCACGACCGCGGCGGACGAGGCCGGTTCGGCGGCCGGGCCCGGCTCGGCATTCCCGCGAACCCGGACGACTGGGGAGCCGTCGCCCAGCAGTTGACGCAAGGGCTGGTGAAGGGCAGCGAACGCCGGGGCACCCGTCCCGCGAGCATGGTCGCCTACCTCTGCCAGGAGCCGGGGAAGGGGGAGACAGGCCGTCAGGTCATGGAACGGCTCCAACCGCTGGCCCACCGACTGCGTCTCGAGTGCGGCCGCCTCGACGTCCCCGTGATCGAGGCGCTCTGTATCGCCGACGGTCGGTTCTGGTCGTACTGCTGCGGCGGCAAGGGCTGCTGCCCGGTCGAAGGGGTGGCGATGGGCCTGCCCGGCACCTCTGTGCTGGCCGCGGCCGCGACCTACGCGGGCATCCAGGTCCGGGGCACCCTGCGCGAGCTGCGTGCCCGACTGCTGCCCCTGGAGACCGGTGCCGCACTGGAGCAGGAGATCGCCCTGGACACCGCAGGCATGGCGCTCGTCCCGAGGATCCTCGACGAGGCGAGTCGCGCGGCGGTGGCCGAGGAGACGCTGGACCTGGCCGGGCGGGTTGTGCGCCGCCTCGCCGAGGCGCCCGTCGTGCCGGGCGCTCTCCTGGCGGACCGCCACGACGACGAACTGCTCGGATTCGACGAAGCCGCAGCTTTGATTCTCGGCCTGCAGGACCGGGTGACGCGTGACCGGGCGGCGGGGTGGATGGAGGGCGACGAGGCGGCCCCCGCCCTGCGTCTCTGGCGCGCCCTGGCACGACGCTGCGTCGGACCGTACGGCGAGCACGCGGCGGCGCCCCTCACCCTCGCCGGCTGGGTCGCCTGGTCCACCGGCGATGAACTCGAGGCAAGGGAGGCCCTCGCCATGGCCCTGGGTGCGGATCCGGACTATCTGTTCGCCCGCCTGCTGCACCAGGCCTGCAACGAGGGCCTCGACCCCGAGTCGGTACGACGCTGTCTGCGAGCCGAGCGCGAGGAAAGCGGGCTGCCCACGGCCGCGGAGACGCCTGACAAGTCGGCCGAGGGCTTGGAGGGCCCAGAGGACCCGGGCGGAACGGAGTTCCCCGCAGGCCTGTGCGGTGCAGAGAGGGGAGAGGCGTCCACCGGCCTCCGGTGTCCAGACGGGGAGAGTCACCCCGGCGAGGGAAGCCGCCCCGAGCAGGGGAGCCGCTCCGGCGAAGAAGAGCGGTCCGGCGAGCTGAATGACGCGGACGGCTCCGGCGAAGCCGAGAACGAGGACCGGCCCGGCGCAGTGAAGGGCCACACGTCCGGCGGACTCCCGCACACTCCAGCCACGTGCGCATCGGAGCCTGTGCCGGTACCCGCCTCCACAACTGCTCGCAGGCGCCGCCGGGTCCGCCCAACCGGTACCGGCGCGGTCCACGCACAGGCTGCGGCCGGAGCGGAAGGCGGCCAGGAACCGGAACCCGCGCGAGGAGCGGACGAGCTTCGCGCGCGTACACCGAGGCCGCATGTCACGCGCCCTGCCGCGCCGAGCCGAGGAGGATCCCGAACCCGCCCTGTGGGGAAGGCCTCCGCGCGGCGCCGCGACGACGGCCCGCAAGTCACGCTGTCCGACAGCGACGACACGACGGGGCAGGGATGACGTCAGTTCCGCCGCTGTGGTGAAGGAGGTGCTGCTGCGTGGGCAGGCCGGCGATGACCGAGGCAGAGTCGACGGACTGCCCCGACCTGACCGGTGAACGCCTGTGCCCGGACACCACACCCCGCCCAAGCGGCTCAGGCGTGGTCTCGAAGTCGGCTCGGCAGGCTCCGAAGCCGGCCCCGTCCGTCCGGATCCGGCGGCCATTCGGTGGGGCCTGCGGCCCAGGGGCGTGACCTGGGGGAGTCCCGCCCCGTTCACCTGAGTGGCGGAACGACCGCACCGGTCGTGCCGCCGAAGCGCACCCGCCCTGCCGGAGCCGTCCACCCGGCCTCGACCATGCCCGAGGCGCACAGAGAGCAGAAGAAGTCACCGCATGCATCAGCCGACTCCGCCCTCAGCCGCCGACGAACGCTCCAGCTACGACAACTCGACGCCGGTCCCCGGTGCGGGAACCGACCCACCGCTCGCGGACGGGCCAGGTCCGCAACGGGCCGGACTTCGAGACGCGGGCCGGCGCACCTCACCACCCGCTCCGCCCATCGGGCCGGCGGGAGGCCCGCGCCCGTCCCCCGGTCCGGGCATCCGTGGCACGTCCGCCTTCCCATCGACGCCCGCCGGCACAGCACGCCGCCCGCCGCCGTCCTCGTCCCGAGGCGCCGGACCTCCGCCCGGTACACCCTCCCAGCCTCGCTCGGTCGGCCTGCCCCCCGCCCACACGGCGATGATCTGCGTCGCCCTGCCGGGCCTCGCCATCTCGACGGATCAGGGGCAGCTGACGGGACACGGGCTGGAGGGGTTCTACCGGGCCGGCCGGCGCACCCTGTCCCGTTGCCAGGTGCGAGTGGCGGGACGTGAACCGCTGGCGGTCCAGGCCCGGATGACCTCGGCCGACCGGGTCCGTTTCGTCGGCACGCTCCGTGTGACACCGCACGGCGGCCCGGACCCGGACATCGTCGTCGAGCGGACCCGTTCCGCGGACGGCACGGAACTGATCACGCTGCACAGTGCCGCCGTCCGGCCGCTGCGCCTCCCGGTCGAGGTGGCGCTCGGCACCGATCTGGCCGACCTGGGGGCGATCGCGTCCGGCACCGTGGGGCCCGAACTCGCCGCCACCGTCCACGATTCCGGCCTGCGGTGGTCCTGTGCCGCCGGGGCCTCGAGCGTCACGGCCGACCCGCCCCCGGCCGACGCGATTGCCTCCGCGGGACTGCTGCGCTGGGACTTCGAGGTGCCTCCCGGCGGAACCGTCCGTGTGGAGCTGAGGGTCCGCCTGGACGGTGCGGGACCGGTCCGAGCCGTGGGGCGGGCGGCCACGAGCCCGTTGGCCACGGCCCAGGCGACGGGCGACGATCCACGCGTCCGGGCGCTCCTGGCGACGAGCGTCGCGGATCTGCAGGCCCTGTTGGTGCGAGACCCCGCGCATCCCGCTGACACCCACCTCGCTGCGGGGGCGCCGTGGCGCTGCGGCCTGGCCCCGGCGGACGCGCTTGCCGCAGCCCGCATGACCCTGCCGCTCGGGACCCGCCTCGCCGCCGGCACGCTGCGCACCCTGGCCCGTACACAGATCACGGCTCCGGGGCCACGGTGCGGCATGATCCCCGGCCCTCGTCGCGACGCGGGCGCGCACCTTCCGCCGGGATGCACGGGCACCGAGGCCACACTGCTCTTCCCGGTGCTCCTCGCGGAGGCCCGCCGATGGGGCCTGCCCGACCACGACACGGAGGAACTGCTTCCGGCGGCCGAGCGCTGCCTGACCTGGCTGCGTGCCGCGGTCGGCGAGGGACCCTACCTGAGCGATCCCCAGCCCAGCGGGCCCGTCCGCTGCGAGACACAGGCCCACGCCCACCGGGCCGCACTGCTCGGCGCCGACCTGCTCGAAGCCTGCGGCAGACCGGGCGGGGACGGGCTTCGGGAGTGGTCCCGGAAACTGCGCGCCACCTTCCGGCGGGACTTCTGGATCGACGACCCCGGAGGCGGTCGCCCCGCGGCCGCCCGTACCCCGGACGGGCGGCCTCTGCCCCACCTCTGCGCGACGGCCGTCCACCTGCTCGACACCGGGTTGCTGGGCGGCGGCACCCACGCTCCGGGGCTGCTGGACCGGGTGCAGACCGAACAGCTGGCCCGGCTGCTCGGCAGCCCCGTCATGGACTCGGGCTGGGGGCTCCGTGGCCTCGGTGCGAAGGAGATCGGCTACAACCCCTTCGGCCACCGCAGCGGTGCCGTCCGGGTCCACGAAACGGCGATCGCCGTCGCCGGCCTGGCCGCCGCGGGCTACGAGACGGAGGGTGCCGCACTGCTGCGCGGTGTACTGACGGCGGCCGAGGCCTTCGGGCACCGCCTCCCGGAGATGTACGCGGGGGAGCAACGCGGTGACGGGACGGCCCCGCTTCCCCATCCGGCCGCCTGTCGTCCCGCGGCCACCGCGGCGGCGGCCGGTGTCCTGTTGCTGACCACCCTGGCCGGCGTCCGGCCCGACGCTCCGGCCGGAACCGTCACGCTGCGCCCCCTGCGTGGCGCGCCCCTGGGGGAGATCGGCCTGACCGGGCTGCGGGTCGCCGGCGCCCCCTTCTCCGTACGGGTCAGTCGACTCGGCCTCGCCATGGTGGAGGAAGCGGCCGACGGCCTCCAATTGGGAGTCTGACCTCGTACGACGCAGCTCCGGACGCCGGCCCGGGTGGCCGACGACGGCTGCGCGGTACCGAAGTGGATCAGCCATCGAAGCGGCCGACGAAGGGAGTGTTTATCGTCAGGAAGACGACTATGATCGCCGCATGCCCTACGACCCGTCAGCCTTTCCGCCCTTCGCCGTCACCGTGGACCTGGTCGTGCTGACCGTGCGCCGCCATGCCCTGTGCGCGCTGGCGGTGCGCAGGGGTGAGGCGCCGTTCCAGGGGCGGTGGGCGCTCCCGGGCGGCTTCGTGCGGGCCGACGAGGACCTCACCCAGGCGGCGGCGCGCGAGCTGGCCGAGGAGACGGGGCTTCGTGCCCACGACCCCTCGGCCCCGGCGTACGACAACGGTGCCCATCTGGAGCAGCTCGCCACGTACGGCGACCCCAAGCGCGACCCCAGGATGCGCGTCGTCAGCGTCGCGCACCTGGCGCTCGCGCCGGACCTGCCGGCGCCGCGAGCGGGCGGAGACGCCAGCAACGCGCGTTGGGCGCCGGTCGAGGAACTGCTTCAGCACGGCGGTTACGGGCGGGACGGGGAACCCGTCGCACCACTCGCCTTCGACCACGCCCAGATCCTCGCGGACGGGGTGGAGCGGGCCCGTTCCAAGATCGAGTACTCGTCCCTGGCGACCGCGTTCTGCCCCACCGAATTCACCGTCGGCGAGCTCCGCCGGGTCTACGAGGCGGTGTGGGGCGTGGCGCTCGACCCGCGGAACTTCCACCGCAAGGTGACCGGCACGCCCGGCTTCCTGGTGCCCACCGGTGGCACCACCACTCGGCAGGGCGGCCGCCCGGCGCAGCTGTTCCGAGCGGGCGGCGCCACCTTGCTCAACCCGCCGATGCTGCGGCCCGAGGTGTGACGCAGGCCCACCGCGCCCGCCCCCAGGCGCGGGAGGGGTTTGAGCCGGTCGGTCGCGGCTGCCGACGTCCGCATGCTGCCACCGTGCGGTGAACGGAAAAAAGGGATATAACGCGCTATCTTGCTACGGGTGATCCAGGCCTTCGGACTGACCAGCAACTCCCGCAAGGCGCTTCCGCCCGCCGTCGACGATGTCTCCTTCGAGGCGCGCGCGGGCCGCGTCACCATGCTGCTCGGAGCGCCGGGCGCGGGTAAGACCACGGCGCTGAGACTGATGCTCGAACTCCAACAGGGCCGCGGACTCGCCTACTTCCGCGGCCGTCCGCTGCACCGCATCGCCCACCCCTCGCGCGAGGTGGGCGTCGTCCTCGGTGATGTCCCGGGGCACCCGGCCCGCACGGTCCGGGGCCACCTGCGCATGTTGTGCGCGGCCGCCGGGGTTCCGGTGCGGCGCGCCGACGAAGTGCTCGAGGTGGTCGGCCTGGTCAGTCTGCGCGACGAACGCCTCGGCACCCTGTCCCGCGGCATGGACCGGCGGCTGGGCCTGGCCTGCGCTCTTCTCGCGGACCCGCACACCCTCGTCCTCGACGATCCGGCCGACGGGCTTTCCGGGCGCGAGAGCCGCTGGCTGTACGGCATGCTGCGCGCCCATGTGGACCAGGGCGGCACCGTCCTGACGACCACGACCGATCCCAAGGAGGCCGCCCGCACCGCCGACCGGGTCATCACCCTGGACCGGGGCACACTGGTCGCCGACCAGGAGGCCACCGACTTCGCCCGCACCCGGCTGCGCCCCCGGGTGGCCGTCCGCAGCCCGCACGCCGCCCGCCTGGCCGCCCTGCTCGCCAGGGAGGCGCGAGCCGGGCAACGCTCGGTCGAGGTCGTGCAGGAGGACGGCAACCGGCTCTCGGTGTACGGCAGTAGCTGTGCCCAGGTCGGCGAGACGGCGTTCCGGCACGACATCCTGGTCCACCAACTCGCCGACGAGACAGGGGACATGGGGCCGGGAGCAGGCACGGAGGATCAGCGGCCGGCGCACCCCGAGGCAACGCCGGGCTCCTCGGTGCAAGCAGGCCGGGGCCCCTCGGGCGGGGAACCGGTCACCCTCGCCGCCGCCGCCGAGCCGGGGGCGGAACGCGCGGAGGTCCCGGAAGGTGCGCGGGTGGCGAGCGAATCCCGGCGCACGGCCGCCGCGGACGCGCCGTGCGGACCCGACGATGCACCGCTGCCGTCCCCCCTGCCGGACCGGCCGGTCGTCGCGTTGCCTCGCGACGGCATCCCGGCTTCCGACGGCGACTTCCCGCCCGGCCCCGTGGCGTCCGCGGCCGTCGGCCGGGCTGCGAAGGCCTCGGACACCGCGGTGTCTCCGGCTGCCCCCGACAGTCACTCCGGGAGCGGGTCGGCCGTCTCCGCAGGCACGATCCTCGACGAACCCCGGCGGGCCGGAGAAGCCGGCTCCGCCGACGGCGCCGCCTCAGATACCCGCCCCGCCGCCTCCCGTTCCTCAGCCGCCTCTGTCGAGTCCTCGGCCCAGCGCCCCGCCCGTCCGTTCGCGTCTCGCGATGTCCACACCCTGCCCGCCCTGCCGCCGCCCATCTCCGTCCGCTCGGCCCCCAGCCCACTGCGTCCGCTCCGCTACGAACTCCGTCGAGCCACCGGGATCGGCACCGGATTCACCACCGGTGCCGCCGTGCTGATCGTCTCCGCCCTCATCGCCCTGCTCCTGGCCCGCGCGGGTCACACCGCGCAGGCACGGCTGCTGGCCGCGTGGCCCACGGAGCTTCCGCTGCCGCCCGCGGCGCTCGGCGCGGGACTGCTCGGTGCGCTGGCCTTCGGAGACGAATTCCGCCACCCCGCCCTGGCCGCGGACCGCGGCACCGTGCCCCGAAGGCTGGGAGTACTCACCGCCAAGCTCCTCGTCGCCGCTCTTACCGCTCTGATGCTGGCTTTTCTCACGGTGGGCTGCGACGCCGAAGCGCTCTATCTCGTATACGGACGGGAGGTCGCACAGGTTCCCGGGGACTGGCTTTCGCTGAGCGCGAGTTGGATCGGCCTCGTGGTCGGCTGCGCCTGGACCGGTGTGCTGGCCGCCGGCGTCTTCCGTTCCACCACGGCCGGGATGGCGGCGGTGGTCGCCATGCCCGTCGTCGTCCTGCCCGTCGTACAGAAGGCCGTGGAGAGCGCGTCCGTGCGGACGGCGGCCGGATTCTCGATGCGGTTGCGCGAGCTGCTTCTGGTGCAGTGGCCCTTCGGTGGAGAGCGCTATCTGGCCGCCGCGGCACGCGTGGTCGCCCAACCGGTCGGCGGCGCAATGACGTTGTCGCTGACGGCCCTGCTGTGCGCGTACCTGCTCACGACCCTGCGAAACAGAGCCTGATGACCACCGTCCGGGCCGATCCGATCCCGGCATGTGCGCAACTCCCCGGAGAAAGGCCATTTCTTTCCGATAAGGCGTCAATTGCGACGGGGTGAGCGATCACCCTTTCGTGTGCTTTTCACCAAAGACCTCAAGGGAGTTGGGAGCAGCGCCGACAAAGGATCCGTGAGTACCCTTGCGCACACCATGATGACCGCCGCCCGCTCCACCGACTCCGGTCTGGCCGGCCCGGGCGAACTCGACCGCTATCCCTTCGGTGAGGCCCCCGTGGCCGAACGCGTCGGAGCCCCCGTTTGGGAGTCCGCGGAACCCGAGCTGGGCCGCGTGGGCCGCCGCGCCGCGGGCAGCCGCGGACGCGGACTGCACGGCCAACTCGTCCAGCAGCTCGGTCAGATGATCGTCGCGGGCGACCTGGGTGCCGACCGACCGCTGGTGCCCGAGGAGATCGGTCAGCGCTTCGAGGTGTCCCGCACGGTCGTCCGCGAGTCGCTGCGTGTCCTCGAGGCCAAAGGCCTGGTCAGTGCCCGGCCGAACGTCGGCACGCGCGTGCGTCCCGTGAGCGACTGGAACCTTCTCGACCCGGACATCATCGAATGGCGGGCGTTCGGCCCCCAGCGCGATGATCAGCGGCGGGAGCTGAATGAGCTGCGCTGGACGATCGAGCCCCTTGCCGCGCGCCTCGCCGCGGGGCACGGGCGCGCCGACATCCAGCAGCGAATGTCCGACATGGTCGAGATCATGGCGCACGCCATGGGGCAGGGTGACGCGCTCACCTACTCCCGGGCCGACGCCGAGTTCCACTCTCTGCTCATCCAGGTCGCGGGCAACCGCATGCTGGAACACCTTTCCGGGATCGTGTCCTCCGCACTCCACGTCTCCGGCGGCCCGGTCACGGGCTGTGACCGGCCGAACGACGCGTCGCTGGGGCACCACGGCCGGATCGCCGACGCCCTCGCGGCGGGCGACGGCACCGCCGCCGAGACGGCCATGCGGGCACTGCTCACCGTTCATCCCGAGGTGGAGCGCGTCGTGCCGGCGCCGCGCGAACACTGACCGCACCGCGCGGGGGACGGGCGGGGGTGCCGCCTCCTCCCGCGTCGTCCTCGGCCGGTCCCCCCCCCGTACTCCCCTCGGACCCCGCAGAACCCGTCACGGGGCCTGCGGGGTCCGACGGTCGATGTGGCGGAACAGGCCCTGGCGGTACCGGTAGGCTCGACGGGTGACCTCATCTGCCCGCGTCTGACCGTCTTTGAACGCTTACGGGGTGTGACTCGGGCCACGAAGATTGGGCGTAACGCTTGTGGAAACAACGCGATGACCTAAGAGGTGACCGCCGCGGAGGGAATACGGACGCCGTTCAAGGCGCTGTGAATCCTCCCGGCCCCCGCCCGCGCCGTCGGCCCACCCCCAGGCCGGTGGTCGGCTCCTGTCCGTCACGGACGGGGCCGGAAGCCGTTTTCCAACGTTCCGAGAGGTTGTTCGTGTCGGCCAGCACATCCCGTACGCTCCCGCCTGAGATCGCCGAGTCCGTCTCTGTCATGGCGCTCATTGAGCGGGGAAAGGCTGAGGGGCAGATCGCCGGCGACGATGTGCGTCGGGCCTTCGAAGCTGACCAGATTCCGGCCACTCAGTGGAAGAACGTACTGCGCAGCCTCAACCAGATCCTCGAGGAAGAGGGTGTGACGCTGATGGTCAGTGCCGCGGAGCCCAAGCGCACCCGAAAGAGCGTCGCAGCGAAGAGTCCGGCCAAGCGCACCGCCACCAAGACGGTCGCGGCGAAGGCGGTGACCACGAGGAAGGCCACCGCCACGGCCGCCCCGGCCGCTCCTGCTGTGGACGATCCCGCAGACGAAGCCGCCCCTGCCAAGAAGGCGGCTGCCAAGAAGACGACCGCCAAGAAGGCGGTCGCGAAGAAGACCGTCGCCAAGAAGACGGCGGCCAAGAAGACCACAGGCAAGGACGACGCCGAAGTCGCCGAGGACGAGGTCCTCGAGGACGCCAAGCCCGGCGAAGAGGAAGAGGAGGGGACCGAGAACAAGGGTTTCGTCCTCTCCGACGACGACGAGGACGACGCGCCCGCCCAGCAGGTCGCCGTGGCCGGTGCCACCGCCGACCCGGTGAAGGACTACCTCAAGCAGATCGGCAAGGTCCCGCTGCTCAACGCCGAGCAGGAGGTCGAGCTCGCCAAGCGCATCGAGGCCGGTCTGTTCGCCGAGGACAAGCTGGCCAACGCCGACAAGCTCGCCCCGAAGCTCAAGCGCGAGCTGGAGATCATCGCCGAGGACGGCCGACGCGCCAAGAACCACCTCCTGGAGGCCAACCTCCGTCTGGTGGTCTCCCTGGCCAAGCGTTACACCGGCCGCGGCATGCTCTTCCTGGACCTCATCCAGGAGGGCAACCTCGGTCTGATCCGCGCGGTCGAGAAGTTCGACTACACCAAGGGCTACAAGTTCTCCACGTACGCCACCTGGTGGATCCGTCAGGCGATCACCCGCGCCATGGCCGACCAGGCCCGCACCATCCGTATCCCGGTGCACATGGTCGAGGTCATCAACAAGCTCGCGCGCGTGCAGCGCCAGATGCTCCAGGACCTGGGCCGCGAGCCCACCCCGGAGGAGCTGGCCAAGGAACTCGACATGACCCCCGAGAAGGTCATCGAGGTCCAGAAGTACGGTCGTGAGCCCATCTCGCTGCACACCCCGCTGGGTGAGGACGGTGACAGCGAGTTCGGTGACCTCATCGAGGACTCCGAGGCCGTGGTCCCGGCCGACGCGGTCAGCTTCACGCTCCTCCAGGAGCAGCTGCACTCCGTCCTCGACACCCTGTCCGAGCGCGAGGCGGGCGTCGTCTCCATGAGGTTCGGTCTCACCGACGGTCAGCCGAAGACCCTCGACGAGATCGGCAAGGTGTACGGCGTGACGCGCGAGCGCATCCGCCAGATCGAGTCCAAGACCATGTCCAAGCTGCGCCACCCGTCCCGTTCGCAGGTGCTGCGCGACTACCTCGACTAGGTCGTAGCCGTACGAAGCCGAAGGCCCGGTCTCCCCGTCAGGGGGCCGGGCCTTCGGCTTCGGCTCGGGGGTGCGGGCTGCCGCGCGCTGGATGACTCTGGGTGTCCATCAGTCACTCCAGAGTGAGGAGGGCGCATGCGTCGTCCCCTTGTCCGGGCCTTGTCCCGGCCGTTGATCCTGGCGGCCGCGGCGGTGGCCATACCCTTGGGCTCCGCCGCCCCGGCAGCCTCCGACGGTGTCGTCGTGGGCGGCTTCCCGGTCGATGTCTCCCAGAGCCCGTGGACGGTCGCGCTGTCCAGTCGTGACCGGTTCGGAGGTATGCGCTCCGGGCAGTTCTGCGGAGGCGTTGCGGTCGGCCCCTCCACCGTGCTCACCGCGGCCCACTGCATGGGCGAGGACGTCCTGGGAGCACCGCCGGGGCAGCTGGCCGACCTGAAGGTCGTCGCGGGCCGTACAGACCTGTACAGGGACACCGGACAGGAGGTCTCCGTACGCAGCGTCTGGGTGAACCCGGGCTACGACGGTGCCAGCAACGCCGGCGACTTCGCCGTACTCACCCTTGCCCAGCCGCTTCCGGCGGCTGCGGTCATCCCCATGGCCGCCGAGGGCGATCCGGCGTACGAGGCCGGCGCGGAGGCCGTCGTCTACGGCTGGGGCGACAGCACCGGGTTCGGTGCGTACGCCCACAGTCTGCGGGCGGCTCGGGTGCATGTGCTGTCCGACGCGTCCTGCGAGCGGGCCTACCCGGGGCCCTCCGACGGCACCTACGACGCGCGGAGCATGGTGTGCGCCGGGGAGGAGCGTGGCGGTCGGGATGCCTGCCAGGGGGACAGCGGTGGGCCGCTGGTCGCACAGGGCCGACTCATCGGGCTCGTGTCGTGGGGCAGCGGCTGTGGGCGGCCCGGGAGTCCCGGCGTCTACACGCGGGTGTCCGACGCCGTGAAGACGCTCGGCTGGTCGCGGGCGCTCGGAGGCCCCACCAGGCTCCCTGAGGGCGTCTGAGCGAGCCCCGCCCCCTCGTGGCCGGTCTTCGGGTCACGAGAGCGGGCGGCCGCCCCTGAAGCAGGGGCGGCCGCCCGTATACCGGCCTATGCCGGTCATGGCTCGTCGTGGACGCGCAGATCAGCGCTCTTCTTCCGGGGTAGAGGCCGGAACGGTCGTCAGCCGCTCTGTCTCGTCCTGTATCTCAGCGGCGATCTTCTTGAGTTCCGGCTCGAACTTGCGACCGTGGTGGGCGCAGAAGAGCAGTTCTCCGCCGCTGAGCAGCACGACGCGTACGTACGCCTGGGCGCCGCAGCGGTCGCAGCGGTCCGCGGCCGTCAGCGGGCTCGCGGGGGTCAGAACAGTAGTCACGTCGCCTCTTCTCTAGCTCGACGAGCTGTCGTACCAGGGTCAACATCCAACCAGGCCCAAAACGTTCCCGCTCGTGGCTTGTCCTCGAAAAAATCTTTCCGAGGTGGCCGTCTGCTGCCGGTTTGGCGGCGAATGTGCCGTATTGCGTGGTCTGTGGTGCTTACGGTTTCGCGCTGTCGGTCATGGTTCGATCCTCCCGGCTGGGTTGCCGGTTTGTTCATGAGGACGTGCCCGGAGCCTAAATGGTTCATGCCCCGAAGGGAACGTGATATGTACTTCACTCAATCGAGGGATCGAACACGTATGCGACGCTGGACTAGTCTGAGTTTCAGACGAGGGTGGCGTTACAACGGCTCTACCAGGCCTCGGTACCCTCTTGGCGGCAACCCAAGCCGCGCCCTTACCCAGAAGGGCCCCAAGTGAAATTCAGCGAGGAGCGAACCGCGTGACCGCCGAAACGTCCGTGCCGTCCACAGCGCTGCTGGCAGGAGCAGACCGGGACGGATCCAATTACACCGCGCGGCACCTGCTCGTCCTCGAGGGGCTCGAGGCCGTGCGGAAGCGCCCGGGCATGTACATCGGCTCGACCGACAGCCGTGGTCTGATGCACTGCCTGTGGGAAATCATCGACAACTCCGTCGACGAGGCCCTGGGCGGCTACTGCGACCACATCGAGGTGATCCTCCACGACGACGCCTCGGTCGAGGTCCGTGACAACGGCCGTGGCATCCCGGTCGACGTCGAGCCCAAGACGGGTCTGTCCGGCGTCGAGGTCGTCATGACCAAGCTGCACGCCGGCGGCAAGTTCGGCGGCGGCTCCTACGCCGCCTCCGGCGGTCTGCACGGCGTCGGCGCCTCCGTGGTCAACGCCCTGTCCGCCCGCCTCGACGTCGAGGTGGACCGAGGCGGTCACACGCACGCGATCAGCTTCCGGCGTGGTGTTCCGGGCGCCTTCGCCGCGGACGGCCCCGACTCCAAGTTCGAGGCGGGCGGACTGCGGAAGATCAAGAGAGTCACCAAGAACCGGACCGGCACGCGCGTGCGCTACTGGGCCGACCGCCAGATCTTCCTCAAGGACGCCAAGCTCTCCCTCGAGAACCTCCATCAGCGCGCCCGCCAGACCGCCTTCCTGGTGCCCGGCCTGACCATTGTCGTCCGCGACGAGTACGGCCTCGGTGAGGGCGGCAGCAAGGGCGAGGAGTCCTTCCGCTTCGACGGTGGCATCAGCGAGTTCTGCGAGTACCTGGCCACCGACAAGCCCGTCTGCGACGTCCTCCGTTTCACCGGGCAGGGCACCTTCAAGGAGACCGTCCCGGTCCTGGACGAGCACGGGCAGATGACTCCGACGGAGGTCACCCGTGAACTCGGCGTCGACGTGGCGCTGCGCTGGGGCACCGGCTACGACGCGAACCTCAAGTCGTTCGTCAACATCATCGCCACGCCCAAGGGCGGCACCCACGTCGCGGGCTTCGAACAGGCGATCGCCAAGACGATGAACGAGGTGCTGCGCGCCAAGAAGCTGCTGCGCGTCGCCGAGGACGACATCGTGAAGGACGACGCTCTGGAGGGCCTGACCGCCGTCGTCACGGTGCGTCTCGCCGAGCCCCAGTTCGAGGGCCAGACCAAGGAGGTACTCGGCACCTCGGCGGCCCGGCGCATCGTGAACACCGTGATCGCCAGGGAGCTCAAGGCGTTCCTGACCTCCGCCAAGCGCGATGCCGCAGCTCAGGCGCGGGTCGTCATGGAGAAGGCGGTCGCCGCCGCCCGCACGCGTATCGCGGCCCGCCAGCACAAGGACGCGCAGCGCCGCAAGACGGCTCTGGAGTCCTCGTCCCTGCCCGCCAAGCTCGCCGACTGCCGCAGCGACGACGTCGAGCGCAGCGAGCTGTTCATCGTCGAGGGAGACTCCGCGCTCGGTACGGCCAAGCTCGCCCGGAACTCCGAGTTCCAGGCACTGCTGCCGATCCGGGGCAAGATCCTCAACGTCCAGAAGTCGTCCGTCACCGACATGCTCAAGAATGCCGAGTGCGGCGCGATCATCCAGGTCATAGGGGCGGGCTCCGGGCGCACCTTCGACATCGACGCGGCCCGCTACGGCAAGATCATCATGATGACCGACGCCGATGTGGACGGCTCCCACATCCGGACGCTGCTCCTGACGCTGTTCCACCGCTACATGCGGCCCATGGTCGAGGCCGGGCGGGTGTTCGCCGCGGTCCCGCCCCTGCACCGCATCGAGCTCATCCAGCCCAAGAAGGGCCAGGACAAGTACGTGTACACGTACTCGGACCGTGAGCTGCGCGACAAGCTGATGGAGTTCCAGAGCAAGGGTGTCCGGTACAAGGACTCCATCCAGCGCTACAAGGGTCTCGGTGAGATGGACGCCGACCAGCTGGCCGAGACGACGATGGACCCACGCCACCGCACCCTGCGTCGCATCAACCTCTCCGACCTGGAGGCGGCCGAGCAGGTGTTCGATCTGCTGATGGGCAATGACGTGGCACCGCGCAAGGAGTTCATCTCCAGCTCGGCGGCGACGCTGGACCGGTCCCGTATCGACGCGTAGGCGCCGTGTTCGGTCCGGCCGGGTCGCAGGTGGATCCGGCCGGATCTCGTACAGGTCCGGTCGGTTCTTGAGCGGGTCCGGCTCGGCCTCGCGCAGGTCAGGCCGGTTGTCGGGCAGGTCCGACTGGGGGTTCTCCACCCATGGGTGGAGAACCCTCGCTTCCGGAGATCCACCCATGATCCACCCCTGCTCCGATCTGCGGACCGGCTCGCTTCCGTAGCGTCGAAGGCGTCGGCAGCGCTCGCTGCCGGCCTCCCCTTCCCGCTCACGGAGGCTGTGATGTCCGGGCTCGTCAACGCACTGGTGATCGTGGCTGTGGCCGCGCTCGTGATCGCTCGGCAGTTCCGCACAAGCCGCATCGACACCGACCGGCGATGGTGGCTCCTGCCGGGAATCCTCGCCGTCATAGCGCTGCGCGAACCCGATCTGCTCGGCACCCGTCACCACACCGAGTCGGCCCTGGTGCTCGGCGCCGAACTGATCGTCGCCCTGGCCATGGGAGCAGCCTGGGCCTGGACCACCCGCATCTGGGTGGAGCCGGACGGCGCCGTGTGGAGCAGGAGCACCAAAGCGAGCGTGGCCGTGTGGGGAGCCGGGATCGGTCTGCGGCTGGGCCTCTTCGGGGGCGGCGCCCTGCTGGGCATCCACCAGGACAGCGCGGCCCTGATGCTGGGACTCGCGGCCACCTTGCTGGTCCGCTCCGGGATCCTGATCTGGCGCGTGCGGTCCCTGGATCAGGCTCCCGCGTACGCCACGGCGTACGGTCACCCCGTGCCCCGGTCCCCTTGGAAGGAGCGCGTGTGACGGAGAACGTCTGGACACGCTGGCCGTCACGGGAGGCGCTGGGCCCCAGAGGGGTATCGCGCCCCAGGAAGCTGCTGGCCTGGGCCGTAAGGCTGCTGGTCGTGGGCGCGCTCGGGTGGAGCGCCCTCCACGACAGCCGCATCCAGGGGTGGGTCGCGGTCGCCGGCGTCGGCGGCGTTCTCGTGGCCGGTGGCCTGGCGTGGGCCTTGTTCCGGACCACCCTCGAGCACCGGCTGTGGCCGTCCTTGGCCCTTCTCCTCCTGCTGCTGGGGCTGGCGGCCGGCGCCGAGGCCGCGGACTTCCGCTCCCCGGCCGCGGTCCTGTGGTGCGGATGCGCCATCGCGGCACTCGAGCGACTGCCTCTGGGCGCGGCGCTGCCGGCGGCTTCGGTCGGATTCGCCGCCTTCGCCGTGGTCAACGACGACTCGGGGGTGACCTCGGCCACCGCCATCGCGGGCATGGCCCTCGCCGGATATGCACTGCGTCTGGACGCCGAAGCCAGAGGCACCACACAGCGACTGCTCACCCAGGAGCGGGCCGCGCGCGTGGCCGAGGCCGAGTCGGCCGCACTCGCGGAGCGGGCCCGCATCGCCCGGGAGATCCACGACGTCCTGGCCCACAGTCTCTCGGCGCAGCTCGTGCACCTGGAGGCGGCCCGGCTGCTGATCGAGCGGGGCGCGGACCGCGAGCAGATCCTCGACCGCGTGGTGGCGGCACGGGGGATGGCCCGCGACGGTCTCGAGGAGACCAGGCAGTCGCTCTCCGCGTTGCGCGGTGAACTGACGCCGCTGGAGGACTTCCTGACCGATCTCGTCCGTACGTCCTACGGCGCCGAGGTCACCGTGGGCGGTGAACGCAGACCGCTGTCGGCCGAGGCGTCGCAGGCTGTGCGCCGGGTGGCTCAGGAGGCCTTGACGAACGCCCGCAAACACGCGCCGGGCGCCAAGGTGCGTGTCCGGCTGGAGTACGGCCGGCATGAAGTGACCCTGGACGTGCGGGACTCGGGTGGTTCGCCGGGCGAACTCGCCGAGGCCGGCGGCGGGTACGGTCTGCTGGGTATGCGGGAGCGCGCCGAACTGCTGGGTGGTTCGCTGGCGGCCGGGCCGGACGAGGAAGGGTTCGTGGTGACGCTGAAGGTGCCGGTATGACGGAGGAGGCGGCGGGGAAGCCCGCCAGGGTGGTGGTCGCGGACGACCAGACGGTCGTCCGGGAAGGCATCGTGATGCTGCTCGGGCTGCTGCCGGGAGTCGAGGTCGTGGGCGCCGCAGGGGACGGCGAGGAGGCCGTGCGGCTCGTCGCCGAACTGGCTCCCGACGTGGTGCTGATGGACCTGCGTATGCCTCGCTGTGACGGCGTGGAGGCGACCCGGCGCATCCGGTCCGAGTATCCCGGGACACAGGTCGTGGTCCTCACGACCTACGCGGACGACGAATCCCTCTTCCCGGCGCTGAAGGCCGGCGCACGGGGGTACCTCACCAAGGACGCGGGCGGGGACGAGATCGTACGGGCCGTGCACAGTGTGCTGTCCGGGGACGCGGGGCTGTCGCCCAGTGTCCAGCGAAGGCTGCTGGAGCGTCTGTCGGCGCCCGAACCGGAACCTGCCGCGCCCGCTGTCGTGCCCGACGGGCTCACGACACGGGAGGCGGAAGTGCTGGTCCTGATCGCCGAAGGGCTCAGCAACCAGGAGATCGCACGCAGGTTGAGCGTGTCCACCGCGACGGTGAAGACGCACATCAACAACATGTTCTCCAAGACGGGACTCAAGGACCGGGCTCAGGCGGTGCGTTACGCGTACGGGAAGGGGCTGGTCCGGCCGCCCGCGGGGTGAACGGCACGTTGGTCACCTGATGGGGTGAAGTGTTCGGGGAACAATAGTCGGGGATCTTCCCGTTCTGTCCATCCTTGGGCATGCAGTCAAGCAACGGTCGTGCCCACGCCGACGGGGACGGTCCCGACAGCGGTGCCCCCACACCACACGCGTACGAACATCTTCAAGGCCAGGGCCAGGCGCACGCCGAGGTGCCAGGGGATGTGCGCTACGAGGACCCGTGGTACGACGCGCTCGCCTCGGGCTGGGGCGAGTCGGCCATCATGAGCACGCCAGGACCCGAGGTTCCCGCGGCACGCAGGCGGGAGACCGGAGCCGGGGCGGCGGCTCAGATCTACCTCGAGGTGCAGCGCAGCGCGGCCTTCCAGGAGGTGCGCAGCCGTTACCGGCGGTTCGTGGTGCCCGCCGCCGCCGGGTTCTTCGTCTGGTATGTGGCGTACGTGGTCACCGCGACGACCGCGCCCGGGCTCATGGCACGGCCGGTGGCGGGCGCGGTGAACGTGGCACTGCTCGCCGGGCTGGGGCAGTTCCTCAGCACGTTCCTGCTCACCTGGGCCTACGCCCGGCACGCGCGGCTGCGCCGGGACCGTGCCGCGCTCGAACTGCGCTGGGACACACAGGAGCTGACCCGGGGAGCAAAGGGCGGTGCGTCGTGACCGGCAACCATCAGGCCCTGGCGTTGTTGCTGTTCAGCGCCTTCGTAGCGGTCACGTTGGGGATCACGACCTGGGTGAGCCGCAACCGCCATGGTTCGGAGGAGGAGTTCTACGTCGGCGGGCGTCTGTTCTCCCCGATGGAGAATGGTTTTGCCATCGCGGGTGACTACATGTCCGCCGCCTCCTTCCTGGGGGTCACCGGGCTCATCGCGCTGTTCGGGTACGACGGGCTGCTGTATGTGGTCGGCTTCCTCGTGGCCTGGCTGGTGGTGCTGTTCCTCGTCGCCGAACTGGTGCGCAACTGCGGGCGGTTCACGCTCGCCGACGTGGTTGCCGCGCGGATGAGCGAGCGGCCGGTGCGGATCGCGGCGGGAACCTCCTCGGTCACCGTGTCCGTGCTCTATCTGGTCGCCCAGATGGTGGGCGCAGGCAGCCTGGTCGCGCTGCTCCTCGGGAACACCGGCGAGGCGGCCCAGTCCTGGGCCGTCATCGGGGTGGGCGCGCTCATGGTGATCTATGTGTCGTTGGGAGGGATGCGGGCGACCACGTGGATCCAGATCGTCAAGGCGGTTCTGCTGCTGGCCGGCACCGTCGCGCTCACCGTGCTCGTCCTGGTGCGCTTCCACGGTGACTTCGACCAGTTGCTGCGCACGGCCGCCGAGCGCAGTGGGCACGGGGACGCGTTCCTGGCACCCGGACTGAAATACGGCGGGGACTGGACCGCGCGTTTCGACTTCATGAGCCTGGGGCTCGCGCTGGTGCTGGGCACGGCGGGACTGCCGCACATCCTGTCCCGCTTCTACACGGTGCCGACCGCGCAGGCCGCCCGTCGCTCCGTCGTCTGGGCGATCGGGCTGATCGGCGGCTTCTACCTGATGACGATCGTCCTCGGCTTCGGTGCGGCGGCGATCGTCGGCCCGGAGGCGGTGCGCGGCTCGAACGCGGCGGGGAACACGGCGGTTCCGCTGCTGGCACTCGACCTGGGCGGCGGCCCCGACTCCACCGGGGGAGCGGTGCTGTTCGCGGTCGTGGGTGCCATCGCCTTCGCCACGATCCTCGCGGTCGTCGCCGGGATCACGCTCGCCTCCTCGGCGTCGGTGGCGCACGACCTGTACGCCACCCTGCGCCGCCGGCAGGGCAAACCCCGCAGCGAGGTCGCGGTGGCGCGGGTCGCCGCCGTGGGCGTCGGCGTGGTCGCGATCGCCCTCGGCCTGCTGGCCCGCGATCTCAACGTCGCCTTCCTGGTCGGGCTCGCCTTCGCCGTCGCGGCGTCCGCGAATCTGCCGGTCCTGCTGTACTCGCTGTTCTGGCGGGGCTTCACCACGCGGGGCGCCGTGTGGGCGGTGTACGGCGGACTGGTCCCGGCTCTGGGGCTCGTCGTGCTGTCCCCGGTGGTCTCCGGCAGCCCCGAGTCGCTCTTCCCGACCGTGGACTTCCAGTACTTCCCGCTGCAGAACCCCGGCCTGGTCTCGATTCCTCTGGGCTTCCTGGCGGGCTGGCTCGGCACGGTCACCTCGGCCGAGGTCGCGGACGAGGCCAAGCACGCGGAGACCGAGGTGCGGTCACTGACCGGGGCGGGAGCCGCGTAACGGGCAACGCTTCACCGCCGTGGCGCATCCAGGTGCCTGCGCACGGCTACGGCGCCACCCAGGCGTACCGGTGTTCCGGGCGGCCCGTGTCGCCGTACTTGAGGGAGAGGTGCAGGCGTCCGGCCTGTTCCAGGTGGCGGAGGTAGCGCTGGGCGGTGGACCGGCTCAGGCCGGTCTCGGCGGCGACCTCGTGGGCCGACAGAGGGTGGTTCGCGCGGTGCAGAACGTCGCAGATCAGGTCCGTGGTCGGTTCCGAGTGGCCGCTCGGCAGGCCGGGCGAGGACGGCGCCGGTCCGGTGCGCAGGGCGCCGAAGATCCGGTCGACCTGCTCCTGGCCGGCGATGCCGTGCCCACCGACCCGGTCCACCGTGCGGCGCAGGGCGGCGTACGAGTCGAGGCGGGTACGCAGGGCGGCGAAGGTGAACGGTTTGACCAGGTAGTGCAGGGCACCGAGACGCATCGCGGTCCGGACCGTCGTGACGTCACCGGCCGCCGTGATCATGATGACGTCGGTGCCATGGCCCTGCTCACGCATGCGGTGGATGAGCTGGAGGCCGGTCTGGTCGGGCAGGTAGTGGTCGAGCAGCACCAGGTCGATGGTTCCGCGCTCGATGGTTCCCAGCGCCTGGGCGGCACTGTGCGCGCGGGCGGCCACCCGGAAGCCGGGAACCTTTCCCACGTACTTGGCGTTGATCTCGGCGACACGGAAGTCGTCGTCCACCACCAGGACGTCAATCATCGGGCCTCTCTCCGTCAAGGCCAGGCGGGCGTCACGCCCGTGTTTCGGCTCCGCTGTTCTAGCGCGAGCAGAACGAGCACAACAGGCTACTGCAGGCAAAAGAAGCGCATGCGCCGAGAAGGCTGATGCCGCTTCCCGGGTCGCCTCTACCGTCCCCGGACATGAGCGCACACACCAGCCCCGCCATCGAGCTGCGGGGCGCGAGCAAGGTCTTCAGGACCCCGTCGGGGGCTCCGCACACCGCCCTGCGGGAACTCGACCTCACCGTCGGGCGTGGCGAGTTCGTGGCCGTCGTCGGCCCGACCGGCTGTGGCAAGTCGACCACGCTGACCCTGGTCAGCGGCCTGGAAGAGCCCACCCAGGGCGAGGTGATGGTCGCCGGGCAGCCCGTGCGTGGCGTCGGTGACAAGGTCGGCTTCGTCTTCCAGCAGGACGCCACCTTTCCCTGGCGCACGGTCCTGTCCAACGTCATGGCCGGGCCCCGCTTTCGCGGTGTGCCCAAGGCGGAGGCGAAGCGGAAGGCGCGCGAGTGGCTGGCCCGGGTCGGGCTCACCGCCTTCGAGGACCGTTACCCGCACCAGCTCTCCGGCGGTCAGCGCAAGCGCGTCGCCCTCGCCGCGACCTTCGTGAACGACCCCGAGATCCTTCTCATGGACGAGCCGTTCTCGGCGCTCGACGTGCAGACCAGGGCATTGATGTCGGACGAGCTCCTGGAGCTGTGGGAGGGCACGGGCGCGTCCGTCGTCTTCGTCACCCACGACCTGGAGGAGTCCATCGCGCTGGCCGACAAGGTCGTCGTGATGACCGCCGGACCCGCCACCGTGAAGCAGGTCTTCGACATCGACCTGCCGAGGCCGCGCAAGGTCGAGTCGGTGCGTCTGGAGCCGCGGTTCATCGAGATCTACCGCGAGATCTGGGAGTCCCTCGGCGAAGAGGTCCGCATCACCCGCGAGAGAGGTGCCGCCCATGTCGCCTGAAGTTCTCAGCACACCGGTCGTCGACACGGCCAAGGTGCCGGACCGCGCCCGCTCACGCGCGCGTGCCGCTCGCAGACGCAAGGCCGTCGTGACGGCGTCGCGTGTCCTGCTCCTGGTGGCCGTGCTCGGCCTGTGGGAGGCGTTCTCCCGGGCCAAGGTCATCGATCCCTTCAACTTCTCGATGCCTTCCAAGATCTGGGACCAGATCTGGACCTGGGTGACGCACGGGACCGCGCTCGGTTCTCTGGGCGAGCAGATCTGGTACACGCTCTACGAGGCCCTGCTCGGCTGGGTCATCGGTGTGGTCGCCGGTGTCGTGTGCGGTATCGCACTGGGGCGGATCACCTTCCTCGCCGACATTCTTGGTCCATACATCAAGGTGCTCAACTCGATACCCCGGATCGTGCTGGCCCCGATCTTCGTGATCTGGTTCGGCCTCGGCCCCGCCTCCAAGGTCGCCTCGGCCGTCGTCCTGGTGTTCTTCCCGGTCTTCTTCAACGCCTTCCAGGGCGCCCGCGAGGTGGACCGCAACCTCGTCGCCAACGCCCGCATCCTCGGCGCGAGCGACCGCAGGGTGACGCTCCAGGTGGTCGTCCCGTCCGCCACCTCCTGGATCTTCACCAGCCTCCACGTGAGCTTCGGCTTCGCCCTGATCGGCGCCATCGTCGGTGAGTACATCGGCGCGACCAAGGGGATCGGGCTGCTCGTCGCGCAGTCGCAGGGCACGTTCAACGCGGCGGGTGTGTACGCCGCGATGGTCATCCTCGCCGTCGTCGCACTCGTCGCGGAGGGGCTGCTGACCTTCGCCGAGCGCCGCATCTTCCGGTGGAAGCCGTCGGGCTCCGACAGCTGACCCTTTGTTCAACGATCCATCGAGGAGTCGTCCCGCGAAGGTGCCTCGGGACCTTCCGCAGGCAGCTCTCCGCCCTCCCCTCGCTGCTGCCCCCACCCCCGCATCGCCCTCTCACAAGGACGTGAACCCGCCATGCGCACAACCGCCAGATACACGGCCCTGGCCGCCGTCGGTCTGCTCGCCCTCTCCTCGCTCACCGCCTGTGCCAACGACGCGGCGAGCACCGCCTCCACGGGCTCCGGGAGCAAGGGAGACGGCAAGGGCACCAAGGTCAAGATCATGGTCGGTGGCCTGGACAAGGTCATCTACCTGCCCGCCATGCTCACCCAGCGCCTGGGGTACTTCGACGCCGAGGGTCTGGACGTCGAGATGCTGAGCGAACCGGCCGGTGTCCAGGCCGAGACGGCGCTCGTCTCGGGCCAGGTGCAGGGAGCCGTCGGCTTCTACGACCACACCCTCGACCTCCAGGTGAAGGGCAAGGAGGTGGAGTCCGTCGTGCAGTTCTCGCACGCGCCCGGTGAGGTGGAGATCGTCTCCACGAAGGCAGAGGGCGACATCACCTCGCCCGAGGACTTCAAGGGCAAGAAACTCGGCGTCACGGGCCTCGGCTCCTCGACCGACTTCCTCACCAAGTACCTCGCGGTCAAGAACGGCGTGAAGGTCAGCGAGTTCACCCCCGTCGCCGTGGGCGCGGGGCCGACCTTCATCGCCGCGCTCCAGCAGGGCGCCATCGACGGAGGTATGACGACCGACCCGACCGTGGCGACCATCCTGGACAAGAAGGCCGGCAAGGTCCTGCTCGACATGCGCACCCCGCAGGGCTCCGAGGAGGCGCTCGGCGGACCGTATCCCTCGTCAAGCCTGTACATGCAGACGGACTGGGTCAACAGTCACAAGGACACCGTGCAGAAGTTGGCCAATGCATTCGTCAAGACGCTCAAGTGGATGTCCACCCACAGCGCGGCCGAGATCGCCGAGAAGATGCCGACGGACTACTCCCAGGGGAACAAGCTGCTGTACTCCGTGGCCATCAAGAACACGCTGCCGATGTTCACCAAGGACGGCGTGATGCCCAAGAACGGCCCCGAGACCGTCGAGAAGGTGCTCAAGGCCTTCAACCCCAACATCCAGAACGCCGACGTGGACCTGAGCAGGACCTACACGACCGAGTTCGTCGAGAAGGCGGCGGGCTGACGGTCGAGCAGGCGGCGGGCCGGGATCCGTATCCCAGGAGGGGCACGGTTCCTTCCCCCGCCCCCGAGGACCGTGCCCTTCAGGCGCGGGTCGCCCACACGTAGCGGTGTTCCGGGCGGCCCGCGTCGCCGTACTTCAGGGTCAGCCGGGCCCGCCCCGTGCGCTCCAGGAGCTTCAGGTAGCGCTGGGCGGTCTGGCGGCTCACCCCGGTCCGGTCGGCGATCTCCTGGGCCGACAGGGGCCCTTCGGCGTTCATCAGGGACTGCCGTACGAGTTCGGCGGTGGTGGGGGAGTGGCCTTTGGGCAGGCCGGGCTCCGAGGAGGCGGACAGCGCGCCGAAGATGCGGTCGACATCGGCCTGTTCGGCCTCCCCGCCCCCGTCGAGCGTCCGGCGCAGCTCGGCGTACGCCTCCAGCTTGGCGCGCAGACCCGCGAAGGCGAACGGCTTCACCAGGTACTGAAGGGCACCCTGGCGCATCGCCGCCTGCACGGTCGTGACGTCCCGCGCGGCGGTCACCATGATCACGTCGGTCTGGTGGCCGCGCCGGCGCATCTCCTGGACGACCTCGAGACCCGTCTCGTCGGGCAGGTAGTGGTCCAGCAGGACAAGGTCCAGGCGGGGCAGCAGCTCCAGCTGGCGGAGCGCGTCGGCCGCGCTGTGGGCCTCGCCGGCGACGTGGAAGCCCGGCACCTTCTCGACGTAGGCGGCGTTGACCTGGGCGACCCGGGTGTCGTCGTCCACGACCAGGACCTCGATCATCGCGACTCCTCCTCGGCAGTGCTCTTCGCCGGTGCCGCCAGCGCGGGTTCCAGGTCGGGCTCGGTGAGTGCCTCGGGCAGGACGACGGTGAACTCGGCGCCCCCACCGTTGGCTTCGTCCACCGTGGCGTGGCCACCCTGCCGCTCGGCGAGCCTGCGCACCAGGGACAGCCCGATCCCGCGCTTGCCGTGCGCCGGGGGCTTCTTCGTGGACCAGCCCTCGGTGAAGATCAACTCGCGCTGCTCGGCCGGGATGCCGGGGCCGGTGTCGCGCACCCGCAGGACCGCGGCACGGCCCTCCGCGCGCAGTTCGACCTCCACGCGCGCGTGCGGCTTGCCCGCGACGGCGTCGAGCGCGTTGTCCACGAGGTTGCCCACGACCGTGACCAGCCCGCGCGGGTCGATCAGGCGGTCGGGCAGCCGGGTGCGGTCGGAGACCCACAGGGCGACACCGCGCTCGGCCGCGACGGTCGCCTTGCCGACCAGCAGGGCGGCGAGCAGCGGGTCCTCGATCTTCTCGGTCACCTGCTCCGCGGTGGCCCGGTGATCGCCGACCACCTCCCCGACGAAGTCCACCGCGTCGTCGTACATCTCCAGTTCGAGCAGCCCCAGCAGCGTGTGCATGCGGTTGGCGTGCTCGTGGTCCTGGGCGCGCAGCGCGTCGATGAGTCCGTGCGTCGAGTCGAGTTCGCGGCCGAGCTGCTCCAGCTCGGTGCGGTCGCGCAGGGTGGCCACGGCGCCGCCGTCGTCGGTGGGCATGCGGTTGACGACCAGGACGCGCTGTCCGCGGACGGCGATCAGGTCCGTGCCGGTCACCCGCCCCGCCAGGACATCGGCCGTACGTCCGTCGCCGAGCGCCTCGTCGGGTGAAGCGCCCACCGCCTCCTCCCCGATGCCGAGGAGGCGCTGAGCCTCGTCGTTGAGCAGCCGGACGCGGCCGGCGCGGTCCAGGGCGACGACACCTTCCCGGATGCCGTGCAGCATCGCCTCGCGCTCGGCGAGCAGCGCCGAGATGTCCGAGAAGGCCAGGTCGCGAGTCTGTCGCTGGACCCGCCGGGAGATCAGCCAGGCAGCCAGGGCGCCCACGGCGAGGGCCCCGCCCGCATAGGCGAACAGTCCGGGGATCGCGTGGATCAGGCGGGCGCGCACGCTGTCGTACTCGATACCGACCGAGACCGCGCCGATGATCTTGTCGTCGCTGTCACGCAGAGGCACCTTGCCGCGGGCCGAGCGGCCCAGGGTGCCGCTGTCGATCTCCATGACGTCCTTGCCCGCCAGGGCCTGGCTCGGGTCCGTCGACACATGGCCGCCGACCTGCTCGGGGTCGGCGTGCGACCAGCGGGTGCCGTGCAGGTCCATCACCACGACGTACTCCGCGCCGCTGGCCCTGCGGATCCGCTCGGCCTCACGCTGCACCGGACCGTCGACCGACGGCGGCGTGCTCCGGAGGTCCTCGGCGATCTGCGGCACCGCCGCGGTGGTCTGCGCGATGGCGAGGGCACGGCGCATCGCCTGGTCGTCCAGCTGATCGCTGAGCGGAGCGAGGAACAGCCCGGTCGCGAGCACCACGACTCCCGCGGCGATCGTCAGCTGCATGAGCAGGACCTGCGAGAACATGCGCCGCGGCATTCCGAGGCGCAGGCGGCGGGCGGGGGGAGTGGGGCTCATACCCAAGACGGTACGTGGGTGGACCGGCGCAGCCGTAGGGCCGGGTGGTGTGGATCTCTTGACCGACTCAAGAGGAAACGCTTCATCCGTGCCCGCGCGGCGTGCGGCCGCACGGTGTCCGGAGGCGTGTCAGCCCACCAGGGCCGATCCGGCCAACTCGCGTACCGCCACCACGTCCATCCGTGCAGGTGAACCTAGGACCGAGGCGCCGCAGCTCTCCGGCCGGGGCGGCAGTGAAGGGCCCTGGTCGACGACGACCTGCCAGTGGCGTCCGTCCCGGTGCGCGACGGTCACCTCCCAGCGCGGCGCGCCGCCCGTGGTCCGGACGACGCTCAGCGCCTCCGCCGCGTCCTCTCCGGTCGCCGAGCGCACCGCCAGTTCCGCCGCCTGGCCGGGCCGCTCCCAGGCCGAACACCCGCGGCACCCCTCCACGACGATCCGCCCGTCCCGGACGCCGCGCAGGACCTCCCTGACGGTGTGGGCCTCGGCGCGGCCGTACGCGTACCCGTACGGCAGGACGAGCAGGGTGGGGGAGAAGCGATGACCCCCCAGATGAGTGACCTCCCAGGCACCCCGCACCCCCGAGGCGGCGAGCTCGGCGGCCAGCGGACGGCCGAGGAGCGCGCAGCAGCGGTCGCGCTTGCCGTTGGTGCAGACGAGGGCGAGCGGGTCACCTGTGTGGGGCCCGCCCCGCAGCGCGGTGTCGAAGGTGTGGTGGTCACCCCTGCCGAGCGCGGCGAAGTCGAGGTCCAGGAGCAGTCGTGGGTCGTGGGTGGTGGCGCTGCGCAGCCACACCCTGCCGGGGGCGGTGTGGGCCGCGTACACCTGCCGCAGGGGCGGTGCGCCGAAATCCGCGTGGCGCCCCGGGTGGCGGATGAGCGCGACGCGTACGCCCGTGTCCCGCGCGGCGGCATCCAGGGCGCGGCCCAGGGCCGGGTCCAGGTGGCTCGACACCAGCGCCTTGGCACCCCAGGGGCCGGGCTGTTCCAGGAGGAGCCAGGTCGTTGCCGTGGCCGCGGTTCCGGAAATGGGCTCGCCGAGATCCCGCGAGACGGTCGCGCACGTACTCACAGAGGTGAGCCTAACCTGACTTGCCGGAGCGTGGCTTCCGGCCGGGGCGCGTGCTCGGCCGTGCGCGTACGCGTGCGTGTGCGGCGAATGGCGGGGCAGCCTGGCCTGCCCTGGCGTCGTCGCTGGTCGCGGCGCTGACGGCCGCCCGAGCGGGCGTGGCGCCCGAGCGGGAGTGGCGCCCTGAAGGGTGATACGGGCCCGCTCGTGACGGCTTCCGCGGTCTTCCTACCTCGGCAGTGGCTGGGGCGGCTTCGGCCCCACGTAGTGCCCGCTCGGGCGCATCCGCAGGGGACGCTCGCCGTACTCCTCCAGGGCATGGGCGATCCAGCCCGCAGTACGGGCGACGGCGAAGATCGTCTCGCTGGCCGAGGACTCCATTCCACAGGACGCGGTGAGGACGGCGAGCGCCAGGTCCACGTTGGCGTGCAGCGGTGCGTGGCGCGCGGTCGTGGCCACGATGTCCCGGGCCGCGGCCAGGGCCGGCCCGGCAGCGGGAATCTCCTCCAGGAGTGCGAACAGGGCTCGCGCGCGTGGGTCCTCGCCGGGGTAGAGCCGGTGACCGAGACCCGGAATGCGGCGGCCCGCGCGCAGCTCCTCGGCGATCACCGGGGCGGCACTGCCGACGTCCAGCACCTCGAGCAGCATGCGGTGGGCCAGGCCCCCGGCCGCGCCGTGCAGCGGCCCCTCGAGCACTCCGAGCCCGGCGGAGACGGCCGCGTAGGCGTGCGCGCGGGCCGAGGCGGCGACCCGCACCGCGAGCGTCGAGGCGGCCAGGTCATGGTCGACGAGCAGGCCGAGCGCCGTGTCGAGGACGTGCAGCTGTGCCTTCCCGGCGGGTCGTCCGCTGAGTCGGCCCCACAGGCGCAGGGCGAGAGGGCCTTCGTCCTGGTGCGTGGGCAGTTTCGGGGGCAGGGCGGCGACGAGGGTGGGGATCAGGATGCGGGCGGTGCCGAGCACGGCGTCCTCGGACAGGTCGAACCGCAGCGGGTCCGCGGCCGCGGCCGCCACGGCGGCGACCCGCAACCGGTCGGTGGGCCCGGTGTGTTCGGGCAGTGCCGCGACGACGCGTCGGGCGGCCTCGACGGACGCCTCGGGCGCGGTGAAAGTGACACCGGGCCGAAGCCGACCGGTCCACAGCCACTCCGCGACCTCTTCGTAGGAGTGCCGGGAGGCCAGTTCGACCGCGTCGACGCCCCGGTAGTAGTACCGGTCCTGGTCGATGAAGGTGACGCGCGTGCGCACGGACAGTTCCGCCCCCGAGCCCGGACTCCCGCTGCTCTCCCGCTTGTTGCGCCGCGCGAGCGCCTCGACCTCCTTGGTGTCGAAGGTGCTGCCCCGGCCCCCGGGCGTTCGCCTGCTGCTCAGCTGGCCACGGCTGACGTACGCGTACACGGTCTCGGGTTTCACGCCGAGCAGCTCGGCGGCCTCCTTGGTGCTCAGCCGTCGTTCGGGGTGGCCGGGTCCGGGTTCGTGATCGCGCATGGGAGTCACCGTATCCACAAGACGCATGCATTGACTCAATCAATGTTGACAGAGTTTGAGTCAAGCATGGACAGTCGAATCAAGTTCAGGGAGGAAACATGTCCGTCAACCTGTCAGCAGCCTCATCCATGGACGTGCCGCGAGGACTCGCGGGTGTCATCGTCGCCGACACGGAGGTCGGCGACGTCCGAGGACGTGAGGGCTTCTACCACTACCGCCAGTACTCGGCCGTGGACCTCGCGCGCACCCGCCGCTTCGAGGACGTCTGGCACCTCCTGATCCACGGAGAACTGCCGGACGGGCGACGGAGCGCCGCCTTCGCCGCCGAGACCGCGGCACTGAGGGGCCTCCCCGAAGAGGTGGCCGCCGCCTTGCCCGCCCTGGCGGCAGCGGCCGGTGCGGGCGCGAATCCGCTGGCCGGGATGCGGACGGCCCTGTCGTTGCTGGGCGCGGCGAAGGGCTTTCGACCGGTGTACGACGTCGACGCGGACCGGCGCCGGGAGGACACGATCGTCGCGGCCGCGGCCGTACCCACGCTGCTCACCGCGCTGTACCGGCTGGGGCGAGGCCTCACCCCGGTCGAGCCGCGCGAGGACCTGCCGTACGCGGCGAACTACCTCTACATGCTGACCGGAGTCGAGCCCGAACCGGAGCGGGCCCGGGCGGTCGAGCAATACTTGATCTCCACCATTGATCACGGCTTCAACGCATCAACCTTCACGGCCAGGGTCATCGCCTCGACCGGGGCGGATGTGGCCGCCTGCCTCGTGGGGGCGGTGGGCGCGCTGTCGGGGCCGCTTCATGGCGGCGCGCCCAGCCGGGCCCTGGACACCCTGGACGCGATCGGCTCTCCGGACCGCATCGATCCCTGGATCCGCGAACGTGTCCTCGTCGGCGAGCGCATCATGGGCTTCGGCCACGCCGTCTACCGCACGGAGGACCCGCGTTCACGCATGCTCCGCGAGATCGCCCGGCGATTCGGAGGCCCGCGCGTCGAGTTCGCCGTCGAGGTGGAGCGGCACGTCGAGGCGATCCTCGCCGAGCTGAAGCCCGGCCGGGAGCTGCACACGAACGTGGAGTTCTACGCAGGCGTGGTCATGGAGCTCTGCGGGCTGCCCCGCGAGATGTTCACCCCGACGTTCGCGGCGGCGCGGGTGGTGGGCTGGAGCGCCAACATCCTGGAGCAGGCGCAGGACTCGAAGATCATCCGTCCGGTCGCACGGTATGTGGGGCCGGGGGCGCCGGTCGAGGTGCCCGCGGTGGCCTGAACGCGCCCCGGCCGCACCCGTACGAGAGGAAGGCCCGGCATTGCGGCCGGGCCGGCCGGGCCGTCCTCTCGAAAGAGCCTAGAGGTCCGGAATATCGGCCTTCGCGCGAATCAGCGTCTCGCGGGTGATGACGACGATTCTCTCGTGGTCACCGCGTGAGGCATCGGAGGGGAGATCAGGGTCCAGTGAATCCGTGGCATCCGTGCCGATAACGGCGAAATTACCATCGGCAAGTTCGAAAATATCGGGGCAATTGGCTCCGCTCGCGCTTCCCCGAGCGCGCGGAGATGCACCGATCCGACGGATGATCTGACTCACTGTTGCTTCCTTGGGTCCGTTGGTTTGCGCACGACGACTGCGCGGTGCAAGACGGGCCCTGTGGGGTCGCTCGTCATCCGGCGGCGTAGGCGACGATCTGGTGGGGTCCTCTACGCGATCAAGCGTGAGTCAACTCCCTGACGCCCCACCTAACTTTCGACTTGACCTTTTCGTAATGGGCCGAGAGTGTGATTCCGCAGATGGGGGTGCGAGCCCCGGAGCGTGAGCCCTCGGCTGCCAGAGTGCGCCGATGGCCGGTGGAGGTTCACGGGCTCGGCGGCTCGCCCACCACCCACCATTCGTCGGCGTCCGACTCCTCGAGTTGCGTCAGGAGTTCGTCCACCATGCGGCCGAGTTCCGCTTCGTCCGAACCGTCGGCAATGGTCGCCCGCTGGTGTCTCGTCGCGTACCAGTACTCCCGTACCACAGGGTTCTGAAGAATGCCTCGAATGTACCCGAAGAACTCCTCGCGGGAGATGTTGCCTATCCGGTAATAAAACAGCACGTTCGTGTAGAGGGCATTGGCGTAGAGGTACTGGCGCCGCTGCTTGGTGGAAACGGGCGCCTCGAAGAGGTCCAGCACTTCCGCCAGTTCGGGGTCGTCGATGGCTTTGCTCAGCAATTCCCAGTGCAGGCGCTGCTGGTTGGCCAGATTGGTGTGCTGCTGGGAGTGGGCGGTCCGTTCCAGGTGTTCCAGTCGTACCCGCAGTGTCTCCAGCGCATGGCGTTGTGCCGCCATGGTGACGAGGGCACCCGCGGCCATGCCGGCCGCCGCCGCGGCGACTGCACCGAGTCCGCGTATCCCAAATTTCTGTGTGGCCATGTCAAAAACCCCCGATCGAGCGGCCGTGCGCCGGTCGTCGGGGTGCGGGTGGACGTGACGGGGACCGGCGAGCGGTGGGCGGCGCTTGCCGTCTCCCAGAGTGCCGAGCGGCTCTGATCGGCGGGGGAGGCGGAGGGGAGGCGCACGGAGGGAAGCGAGGGTCGCACGCCAGGGCGCCTTGCCGAGAATCTGCCCCGCGGACGCTGCTAACAATCGTTCACTTCGCGGTGATTCCCACGGCTCGTATCCTGGGGCGGCATTCAATCCTCGTACGCGCGCCCGGGCCGCGCGCCGGTGCACGCGTAGGTTTCGGAAAGGTCGCACGTGTCGCAGAGCCGCAGTCCGCAGCAGATCCCGGTCGTCGTACTCGCCGGATTCCTCGGTTCCGGCAAGACGACCCTGCTCAACCATCTCCTGCACCGCAGCGGCGGCAGCCGCATCGGGGCGATCGTGAACGACTTCGGCGCCATCGAGATCGACGCCATGGCCGTGGCCGGTGCGCTCGGCGACTCCACCGTCTCCCTCGGCAACGGCTGTCTGTGCTGCGCCGTCGACGCCAGTGAACTCGACGTGTACCTCGAACGGCTCGCCGGGCCGGCCGCCGGCATCGACGTCATCGTCATCGAGGCCAGCGGTCTGGCCGAGCCCCAGGAACTCGTGCGGATGGTGCTGGCCAGTGAGCATCCCGGCATCGTCTACGGCGGTCTCGTCGAAGTCGTCGACGCCGCCGAGTTCGACGAGACCCGGAAAAAGCATCCGGGCATCGACCGGCACCTCGCCCTCGCCGACCTCGTCGTGGTGAACAAACTCGACCGCGCGCCCGACGCCGGCCGGGTCCTCGTGCTCGTCCGTTCCCTCACCGACCGGGCCGCCGTCGTCCCCGCCACCTACGGCCGGGTCGACCCCGAGTTCCTCTTCGACTGCCGGCCGGGCGAGGAGCGTGTCGGGCAGCTCTCCTTCGACGACCTGCACGACCGCTCCGGGGGCGATCACGCCGGCCACCTCCACAGCTCCTACGACAGCCTCTCCTTCACCTCCGAAGTACCCCTCGGCCCGCGCCGGTTGATGGCGTTCCTCGACAGCAGGCCCGAGGGGCTGTACCGCATCAAGGGGTATGTCGACCTCGGTCCGCACGACCCGGCCAACCGGTATGCCGTGCACGCCGTCGGGCGCTTCCTCCGCTTCTACCCGGAGCCCTGGCCGGCCACCGACGCCCGTCTGACCCAGCTCGTCCTCATCGGCTCCGGCATCGACGCCGCCGCCCTCGGCAAGGAACTCGAGGCGTGCAAGGACGACGCCCCACACGCCGACGAGCACGGCATGTGGGGCGTCCTGCGCTATGTACAGGCCCCCGACGACGAGGCCTTCCAGGAGGCCGAGGCCTAGAGCGGCCCGGCCACCACCGAGACCGTCTTCGTCAGCGACACGCCCGAGCCGTCGCGGCGCGGGTCCATCTCCGGCAGCTCGGCCGGCAGGCCGTTCTTCTGCGCCGCCTTGGCCGGGACGGGACCCGCCCAGGCCAGGGACAGGCAGTCCTCGCCCTTCAGGAACCGCTGGCAGCGCACACCGCCCGTGGCACGGCCCTTGCGCGGGTACTGGTCGAACGGGGTGAGCTTGGCGGTCGTCTGGACGGAGTCGTCCAGGGTTCCGCGCGAGCCCGCGATCGTGAAGACCACCGCGTCCACCGCGGGGTCCACGGCCGTGAACGAGATGACCTTCGCGCCCTCGGTGAGCTTGATGCCCGCCATGCCGCCCGCCGCCCGGCCCTGCGGACGCACCTGTGAGGCCTGATAGCGCAGCAGCTGGGCGTCGTCGGCGATGAAGACCAGATCCTCCTCGCCGGTCCGCAGTTCGACGGCACCGACGATCCGGTCGCCGTCCCGCAGGGTGATGACCTCCAGCTCGTCCTTGTTGGTCGGGTAGTCGGGCACGACCCGCTTGACGACGCCCTGTTCCGTGCCGATGGCCAGGCCCGGGGACGACTCGTCGAGCGTGGTCAGACAGATCACCGTCTCGTCGCCCTCCAGGGAGACGAACTCCGCCAGCGGGGCACCGCCCGAGAGGTTCGGCGCCGAGGCCGTGTCCGGGAGCTGCGGCAGGTCGACGACGTTGATCCGCAGCAGGCGTCCCGAGGAGGTGACGGCGCCGATCTCCCCGCGCGCGGTGGCCGACACCGCCGAGACGATCACATCGTGCTTGGTGCGCTTGCCGCCCCCGTCCTCGGCGTCCTCGGCGTTCTCCGTGAAGGGCTCGCCGTTCGCCGTGCGGGCCAGCAGGCCCGTGGAGGACAGCAGGACACGGCACGGGTCGTCCGCCACCTGGAGGGGCACGGCGGTGGCCGTGGTACCCGAGGACTCCAGCAGGACCGTACGGCGCTCGGTGCCGAACTTCTTGGCCACCGAGGCCAGTTCGGCCGAGACCAGCTTGCGCAGTTCCGCGTCCGAGTCCAGGATCCGGGTCAGCTCGGCGATCTCCTCGTTGAGCTTCTCCTTCTCCGCCTCCAGCTCGATGCGGTCGTACTTGGTGAGCCGGCGCAGCGGGGTGTCCAGGATGTACTGGGTCTGGATCTCCGACAGCGAGAAGCGCTCCATCAGGCGCTGCTTCGCCTCCGCGCTGTTGTCGCTGGAGCGGATCAGCCGGATGACCTCGTCGATGTCGACGAGCGCCGTCAGCAGGCCCTCCACCAGGTGCAGCCGGTCACGGCGCTTGGTGCGGCGGAACTCGCTGCGGCGGCGCACCACGGTGAAGCGGTGGTCGAGGTAGACCTCCAGGAGCTCCTTGAGCCCCAGCGTGAGCGGCTGGCCGTCGACCAGCGCCACGTTGTTGATGCCGAAGGACTCCTCCATCGGGGTCAGCTTGTACAGCTGCTCCAGGACGGCCTCCGGCACGAAGCCGTTCTTGATCTCGATGACCAGGCGCAGACCGTGCGCGCGGTCGGTGAGGTCCTTGACGTCGGCGATGCCCTGGATCTTCTTCGAGCCGACCAGGTCCTTGATCTTGGCGATGACCTTCTCGGGCCCGACGGTGAAGGGCAGTTCGGTGATGACCAGGCCCTTGCGGCGGGCCGTGACGGTCTCCACCGACACCGTGGCGCGGATCTTGAACGTGCCGCGGCCGTTCTCGTAGGCGTCCCGGATGCCGGAGAGGCCGACGATCCGGCCGCCGGTGGGCAGGTCGGGGCCCGGAACGTACTTCATCAGGGCGTCCAGATCCGCGCCGGGATAGCGGATCAGGTGGCGGGCGGCCGCGATGACCTCGCCCAGGTTGTGCGGCGGCATGTTGGTGGCCATGCCGACCGCGATCCCGGACGCGCCGTTGACCAGCAGGTTCGGGAAGGCGGCGGGCAATGCCACCGGCTCCTGCTCCTGGCCGTCGTAGTTGGGCGAGAAGTCGACCGTGTCCTCGTCGATCGACTCCGTCATCAGGCTCGTCGCCTGGGCCTGGCGGCACTCGGTGTACCGCATGGCGGCCGGCGGGTCGTCGTTGCCCAGCGAGCCGAAGTTGCCGTGGCCGTCGATCAGCGGCACCCGCATGGAGAAGGGCTGCGCCATCCGCACCAGGGCGTCGTAGATCGACGCGTCGCCGTGCGGGTGCAGCTTGCCCATGACCTCGCCGACGACCCGGGCGCACTTCACATAGCCGCGCTCCGGGCGCAGGCCCATCTCGTTCATCTGGTAGACGATGCGGCGGTGCACCGGCTTGAGGCCGTCACGGGCGTCCGGCAGGGCGCGGGAGTAGATGACCGAGTACGCGTACTCGAGGAAGGAGCCCTGCATCTCGTCGACGACGTCGATGTCGAGGATCCGCTCCTCGAACGACTCGTCGGGCGGCGGGGTCTTCGTGCTGCGGCGGGCCATCGCTGCCGGCTCCTTGCTGGGGCGTGATACGGGATCTGACGCGGACCATTGTGGACCGTGGCACTGACAGCGCGGGCGAGGACCCGGCGTCGGCCGTCCGGCCCGAACGCAGAGGCATCTCCTCCACGGCTGCCCGCAGGCTACGCGATCTCGCTCTCGGCGTATGTCGTCCGGGAACTTCGCGGACCGTCCGCACGCTTGCATACAGTGGCAGGACCGGCAGGAAAACCGCGGTTTCGACGACCGCGTCCGCGATCGGAAGGGACGTACATGCCCATGGGTCACACGGCCACAGCCCAGGCAGGCTCCGGGGGCCTGACAGCGACCGAGCACCGTCTGGCCAACGGCCTGCGCGTGGTGCTCTCGGAGGACCACCTGACCCCCGTCGCGGCGGTGTGCCTCTGGTACGACGTCGGTTCACGCCACGAAGTCAAGGGGCGTACGGGTCTTGCTCACCTTTTCGAGCACCTGATGTTCCAGGGTTCCGGCCAGGTCAAGGGCAACGGACACTTCGAGCTGGTCCAGGGGGCCGGCGGCTCGCTCAACGGCACCACCAGCTTCGAGCGCACGAACTACTTCGAGACCATGCCCACCCACCAGCTGGAGCTCGCCCTCTGGCTGGAGGCCGACCGCATGGGATCGCTGCTCACCGCGCTGGACGACGAGTCGATGGAGAACCAGCGCGACGTCGTCAAGAACGAGCGCCGTCAGCGCTACGACAACGTCCCCTACGGCACGGCCTTCGAGAAGCTGACCGCTCTCGCCTACCCGGACGGCCACCCGTACCACCACACGCCGATCGGCTCGATGGCCGACCTGGACGCGGCGACCCTGGAGGACGCGCGCGCGTTCTTCCGCACGTACTACGCGCCCAACAACGCGGTCCTCTCCGTGGTCGGTGACATCGACCCGGAGCAGACCCTCGCCTGGGTCGAGAAGTACTTCGGCTCCATCCCCGGCCACGACGGCAAGCCCGCGCCCCGGGACGGCGGGCTGCCCGACGTCATCGGTGAGCAGCTGCGCGAGATCGTCGAGGAGGAGGTGCCGGCCCGCGCGCTGATGGCCGCCTACCGGCTGCCCGAGGACGGCACGCGTGCGTGCGACGCCGTCGACCTGGCGCTCACCGTCCTCGGCGGCGGCGAGTCCTCCCGCCTCTACAACCGGCTGGTGCGCCGCGACCGTACGGCCGTCGCGGCCGGCTTCGGGCTGCTGCGGCTCGCCGGAGCGCCCTCCCTGGGCTGGCTGGACGTGAAGACGTCCGGTGACGTCGAGGTGCCCGTCATCGAGGCCGCCATCGACGAGGAGCTCGCCCGGTTCGCCGAGGAGGGCCCCACGGCCGAGGAAATGGAACGCGCCCAGGCGCAGTTGGAGCGCGAGTGGCTCGACCGGCTCGGCACGGTCGCCGGCCGCGCCGACGAACTGTGCCGGTTCGCCGTGCTGTTCGGTGACCCGCAGCTCGCCCTCAACGCCGTCCAGCGCGTGCTGGACGTGACGCCGGAGGAGGTGCAGGAGATCGCCAAGGCCCGCCTGCGCCCCGACAACCGCGCGGTGCTCGTCTACGAGCCGACCGCCGCCGAAGCCCCCGCCGACCAGGACGAGAACGAGGAGGCGGCCCGGTGACCGAGCTCGCCACGATGGACTTCCACCCCCAGCCCCGGGCGGGCGAGGCCAAGCCGTGGGCGTTCCCGGCGCCCGAGCGCACCGCGCTGGCCAACGGCCTGACCGTGCTGCACTGCCACCGTCCCGGCCAGCAGGTGGTCGCCGTCGAGATCCTCCTCGACGCGCCCCTGGACGCCGAACCGGCCGACCTCGACGGCGTCGCCACGATCATGGCGCGGGCCTTCTCCGAGGGCACCGACAAGCACTCCGCCGAGGAGTTCGCCGCCGAACTGGAGCGCTGCGGCGCCACCCTGGACGCGCACGCGGATCACCCCGGTGTCCGGCTGAGCCTCGAAGTGCCGGCCTCGCGCCTGCCCAAGGGCCTCGGTCTGCTCGCCGACGCCCTCAGGGCCCCCGCGTTCGCCGACAGTGAGGTCGAGCGCCTCGTCCGCAACCGTCTGGACGAGATCCCGCACGAGCTGGCCAATCCCTCCCGGCGCGCCGCCAAGGAGCTCTCCAAGGAGCTGTTCCCGGCCACCGCGCGGATGTCGCGGCCGCGCCAGGGCACCGCGGAGACGGTCGAGAAGATCGACGCCGCCGCCGTGCGCGCCTTCTACGAGAAGCACGTCCGTCCCGCCACGGCCACCGCCGTGGTCGTCGGCGACCTCACCGGTGTCGACCTGGAGGCGCTCCTCGGCGACACCCTGGGTGCCTGGACGGGCTCCTCGGCCCAGCCGCGGCCCGTGCCGCCGGTGATCGCCGACGACGCCGGCCGGGTCGTCATCGTGGACCGTCCGGGCGCCGTCCAGACGCAGTTGCTGATCGGCCGGATCGGCGCCGACCGGCACGACCGTGTGTGGCCCGCGCAGGTGCTCGGCACGTACTGCCTCGGTGGCACCCTCACCTCCCGGCTGGACCGTGTCCTGCGCGAGGAAAAGGGCTACACCTACGGCGTCCGCGCGTTCGGGCAGGTCCTGCGGTCCGCCCCGGACGGCTCTGGCGCCGCGATGCTCGCCATCAGCGGCTCGATCGACACGCCGAACACCGGTCCCGCGCTGGACGACCTGTGGAAGGTGCTGCGCACCCTCGCCGCCGAGGGGCTGACCGACGCCGAGCGTGACGTCGCCGTGCAGAACCTGGTCGGTGTGGCGCCGCTGAAGTTCGAGACCGCCGCGGCCGTCGCCGGCACGCTGGCGGACCAGGTCGAGCAGCACCTGCCCGACGACTTCCAGGCCACGCTGTACCAGCAGCTCGCCGCGACCGGCACGGTGGAGGCCACCGCGGCGGCAGTGAACGCCTTCCCGGTGGACCGCCTGGTGACCGTCCTCGTCGGTGACGCGGCCCAGATCAAGGAGCCGGTCGAGGCCCTCGGCATCGGCGAGGTCAAGGTCGTGTCCGCGGAGTAGGTCCCGGCAACGGCACGCGCGTGCGGGGGCCCTGGTCGACGAAAGCGTCACCAGGGCCTCCGTATGTCCGAATTGATGCGGAGGTTGCCTGTCTGCCCTGTGGGATGCGCTACAAAAACCGGGATCCGTTTGAGGATTGAAACCCGCGCCGCTTAGCGTCATCCGGGCTGTTCGTCAGGCAGTGCGCCGCAGCCGCGGCACCGGACAGTCATCGCCGAGTCCCCGTACGGCGCGAGCCAGGGGAGCCGGGGACCCACTTGTGAAGTCCCTGGGGTGAATCGGACGCCCGCGCGTGAACGCGAGGGGGTCCGTAGGAGACCTTCCTGCTCCGAACCCGTCAGCTAACCCGGTAGGCGAGAGGGAAGGAAAGGACACCCCCAACTTCATGGCGTTCACCTGCGCCACCGGGAAGCACCGTCGGCCCAGCCGGATGCAGCGCAGCAGCGTCCGCGCGGCGGGCATCGCGGCGCTCACCACCACCGGTGTCATGGCCACCGTCGCCTCCACCCCGGCGGCCTTCGCCGCCGAGCCCACCCCCGAGCAGACCGGGCTGATCCCCGTCGTCACCGCCGGCGAGTCCGTCGCCGAGCAGATCGACGACCAGGTCGCCGTGCAGAAGCACGCGGCCTTCGAGGAGGCCGCCCGGCAGGCCGCCGCCAAGAAGGCCGTGGAGGAGCGCGAGGCACGTGTGCGTGCCGCCCGCGAGGCCGAGCGCAAGCGCCTCAACACCTTCGTGCTGCCGATCACCGGTTCCTACGTCTCCACCGGTTACCAGGCCAGCAGTTCGCTGTGGTCCTCCGGCAGCCACACCGGTATCGACTTCCACGCCGCGAGCGGTACCTCCGTGCACGCGGTGGGCTCCGGCACCGTGGTCGAGGCCGGCTGGGGCGGGTCCTACGGCAACCAGATCGTCATCAAGATGAACGACGGGACGTACACCCAGTACGGCCACCTGTCGTCCCTCGCGGTGTCGGTGGGCCAGACGGTCACCCCGGGCGAGCGGATCGGCCTGTCCGGCGCCACCGGCAACGTCACCGGCGCGCATCTCCACTTCGAGGCCCGCACCACCGCGGAGTACGGCTCGGACATGGACCCGGTCGCCTACCTCCGCACGCACGGCGTGAACGTCTGACGACCCACTGCGACAGATCGTCTTGCCCCGGCCCTCCCGGCCGGGGCATTCGCCGTTTTCGAGGCCCCGCTGTCCAAAAAATATCCCTGGATTCCGGCCCGCCATCGGAAATCCCCGCTCATTGCAATAGAGTCACGGAACACACGTCAATCGTCGACGTTTCACGGGGATTAAGGCGGAGGTCCGTCATGCGTATTCCGGCGCACTCGGTGTGCACGGCCATTCGGGACGACATCGTCGCGGGTGTCTACGAGCGCGGCAGCCGCCTCACCGAGGAACTCCTCGCCCGCCGCTACGGCGTTTCCCGCGTCCCCGTCAGAGAGGCGCTGCGCACGCTGGAGGCCGAGGGTTTCGTGGTCACGCGGCGGCACGCGGGCGCGTGCGTCGCGGAGCCGACCGAGCAGGAGGCCGCGGACCTGCTGGAGATGCGCATGCTCCTGGAGCCGCTCGGTGCCTCCCGGGCCGCCCAGCGGCGCACCGAGGCCCATCTGAAGGTGCTGCGCGGGCTCGTCCGGCTGGGCCAGGAGCGGGCCAGGCGGGGCAACAGCGAGGATCTGCGCTCCCTGGGGGGCTGGTTCCACGAGACGCTCGCCCAGTCCTCCGGAAGCCATGCCCTGACGTCGATGCTCACCCAGCTGCGCCACAAGATCGCCTGGATGTACGCGGTGGAGGTCCCGGCCAACCCCGTGGAGTCCTGGGCGGAGCACGGCGCGATCGTGGACGCGGTGGCGCGCGGCGACGGCGAGCGCGCGCGGGCGATCACGGCGCTGCACACCGAGCGCGCGACGACCGCGCACCGGCTGCGCTTTTCCGGCGGCCCCGAGCGCGCCGACCGTGTGAGGACTTCGCAACCTCCCGTAAACATGACGGGTCTGCGGCATTAACACGAGGGCCGTATACAAAGAGGGGATAATTCGCGGGGGATTATTTCTGCTGCCCGTAAAGGGAAATGCGAAGGGCTCGCCCGATAATTCGGACGAGCCCTTCGGGGTTTAGCGGGACGACACCTTCGAAGTGCCGAACACCGCCACCGTCAATGGAGCACCCCCGACGACGCGCAACCGCATCCGCGAGAGCGGCGGCGGCTCAGGCGCGTAGGGGGCCACCCGCTCAGACGGTCTCGGGGAGCTCCTCGAGCCCCTCGGCGACCAGCTTCGCCAGACGGTCGAGGGCGGCGTCCGCGCCGTCGGCCTCGGAGGCGAGGACGATCTCCTCGCCGCCCTGGGCGCCCAGGCCGAGAACGGCCAGCATGGAGGCCGCGTTGACGGGGTTGCCGTCAGCCTTGGCGATCGTCACCGGGATACCTGCGGCCGTGGCGGCCCGGACGAAGATGGAAGCGGGGCGGGCGTGAAGGCCCTCGGCCCAGCCGACGTTGACGCGGCGCTCAGCCATGTGATGCTGCCCTTCAGTGTTCAGGTTGTCTAGACCAGTGTTCCACACGTGAAGCGTGTGAGGGAGGGGTCGCGTGTCCCCTCCCGACGTGGTCGTCGGATCGCGGCCTCGATCCGACGAACGTCCTCCACAGACTGACTCGCGCCGTTGTCGTACGCGAGCCGTACTCTGGGCCCCATGCAGAGCGCGTCGGACCGGCACGAGTACCCCGCCCACTGGGAGGCCGACGTGGTGCTGCGCGACGGCGGCACCGCGCGCATCCGCCCCATCACCGTCGATGACGCCGAGCGCCTGGTCAGCTTCTACGAGCAGGTTTCGGACGAGTCGAAGTACTACCGCTTCTTCGCGCCCTACCCGCGCCTGTCCGACAAGGACGTCCACCGCTTCACGCACCACGACTTTGTGGACCGGGTGGGACTCGCGGCCACGGTCGGCGGCGAGTTCATCGCCACCGTACGCTATGACCGCATTGGTGCCGACGGCATGGCGGCCTCGGCGCCGGCCGATGAGGCCGAGGTCGCGTTCCTCGTCCAGGACGCCCACCAGGGCAGGGGCGTCGCCTCCGCGCTGCTCGAGCACATCGCGGCCGTGGCGCGCGAGCGGGACATCCGCCGCTTCGCGGCCGAGGTGCTCCCCGCCAACAACAAGATGATCAAGGTGTTCACGGACGCGGGTTACACCCAGAAGCGCAGCTTCGAGGACGGCGTCGTACGCCTGGAGTTCGGCCTCGAACCCACCGAGCGCTCCGTCGCCGTGCAGCGCGCGCGGGAACAGCGCGCCGAGGCGCACTCCGTGGGGCGGCTGCTGGCGCCCGGTTCCGTGGCCGTCGTCGGCACCGGCCGCAGCCCCGGCGGCGTCGGCCGAAGCGTCCTCGGCAACCTCCGCGAGGCGGGCTTCACCGGGCGGCTGTACGCCGTGAACAAGGCCTTCCCCGAGGACCTGAAGGAACTGGACGGGGTGCCCGCCCACCGCTCGGTGCGCGACATAGCGGCGCCCGTCGACCTCGCGGTCGTCGCCGTCCCGGCGGAGCAGGTCCCCGAGGCCGTCATCGAGTGCGGCGAGCACGGCGTGCAGGGACTCGTGGTCCTCTCCGCCGGCTACGCCGAGAGCGGCCCCGACGGGCGGGAGCGCCAGCGCGAACTCGTCCGGCACGCACGCGCGTACGGCATGCGGATCATCGGCCCCAACGCCTTCGGAGTCATCAACACCTCCCCGGAGGTGCGGCTGAACGCCTCGCTGGCCCCGGAGATGCCGAGACCCGGCCGCATCGGCCTGTTCGCCCAGTCCGGCGCCATCGGCATCGCGCTGCTGTCCCGCCTCCACCGGCGTGGCGGCGGCGTCACCGGCGTCACCGGTGTGTCGACCTTCGTCTCCTCCGGCAACCGCGCGGACGTCTCGGGCAACGACGTCCTTCAGTACTGGTACGACGACCCCGACACCGACGTCGCCCTCATGTACCTGGAATCCATCGGCAACCCGCGCAAGTTCACCCGCCTCGCGCGGCGCACGGCGGCGGCCAAGCCCCTGGTCGTGGTCCAGGGCGCCGGTTCCGCGCCACAGGGGCACGCCGTACGGGCGACCCGCCTGCCCCACGCGACGGTGTCGGCGCTGCTGCGGCAGGCCGGCGTGATCCGCGTGGACACCATCACCGAACTGGTCGACGCGGGCCTGCTGCTCGCCCGTCAGCCGCTGCCGACGGGCCCGCGGGTGGCGATTCTCGGCAACTCCGAGTCGCTGGGCCTGCTGACGTACGACGCCTGTCTCTCGGAGGGGCTGCGTCCGCTGCCGCCGCTGGACCTGACGACCGAGGCGTCGGCCCAGGACTTCCACGCGGCGCTGGCCCGGGCGCTGGCCGACGAGACGTGCGACGCGGTGGTCGTGACGGCGATCCCGGCGATCGGCGAGAGGTCCCCCGGGGACGCGGCACTCGCGGAGGCCCTGCGGTCGGCCGCGGCGGCCGCTCCCGCCAAACCGGTGCTCGTCGTGCACGTGGAACTCGGCGGTCTCGCCATGGCGCTGTCCGCCGCGACGAGCACCGCACCGCGCGCCGAAGCGGCCCCGCGCGCGCGTACCGACGGCCCCGACGACGCGCAGCCGGTGCCCACCGCCGTCGCGGCACCCGAGGGAACGCACCTCATCCCCGCCTACCCCGCCGCCGAACGAGCCGTCCGCGCGCTCGCGGAGGCCGTGAAGTACGCCCAGTGGCGGCGCGAGGCCGCCGACGCCGGCAAGGTGCCCGAGTACGAGGACATCGACGAGAAGGGCGCCGCCGAACTGATCGGAGGGCTCCTCGCGCGCGGGCAGGGCCTGACCCTCGGCACCGACGAGACGTGCGAGCTGCTCGGCCGTTACGGCATCCGCACCCGCCGGGCCATGCCCGCGCCCACCCCGGACGAGGCGGCACGGGCCGCGGCCGCCCTCGGCTACCCCGTCGCCCTCAAGGCCACCGCCCCGCACCTGCGGCACCGCGCCGACCTGGGCGGCGTACGGCTCGATGTGGCCGACGAGGAGCAACTGCGCCGGTCGTACGCCGAGTTGACCGAGCTCTTCGGCAGGCCGGAGGAGATCCGCCCGGTCGTCCAGGCGATGGCACCGCGCGGGGTCGACACGGTCGTCCGCGCGGTCATCGACCCGGCGGCCGGAGCCGTACTGTCCTTCGGGCTCGCCGGGGCCGCCTCACAGCTGCTCGGAGACATGGCACACCGGCTGGTCCCGGTCACCGACCGCGAGGCGACCTCGCTGATCCGGTCCATCCGGACCGCCCCGCTCCTCTTCGGCTGGCGCGGCTCGACGCCCGTCGACACCGCCGCCCTGGAGGAGCTGCTGCTGCGGGTGTCCCGGCTGGTCGACGACCACCCCGAGGTCGTCGCGGTCACCCTGGAGCCGGTCGTCGTCGCCCCGCACGGGCTGAGCGTCCTCGGCGCCTCCGTCCGCCTGGCGCCCCCGCCGGCGCGCGACGACCTCGGACCGAGGACGCTGCCCACGTACTGAGCGGACCGTCCGGCAGCGCGTCGTCGGGCACGCGCGCGAGGACGCGCCGTCCGGGCAGCGGCCCGCCCCGGGGAGGCGTGACCCACGGGGCACGGACGGACCGCGCCCCGGCCGCCGCCGACGTACCGAACCGGTCCTGAGCGGTGCCTCGCAGTCAGTGGGTCCCCGTAGGATGGAGGGCATGGCCAAGACCAGTACGACGACCCAGGGGCTGCGCGCGGCGATCGAGCGCAGCGGCTACTACCCGGCCCTCGTGGCCGAGGCGGTGGAGGCCGCTGTGGGCGGCGAGCCGATCCGGTCGTACCTGGTCCACCAGGAGACCACGTTCGACCAGAACGAGGTGCGCCGGCATGTGACCGTGCTGGTCCTCACCGGCAACCGCTTCATCGTCAGCCACACCGACGAGCAGGCCGCCGACACCACCTCCCCGACGCCGTACGCCACGACGTCCACGGAGTCCGTGAAGCTCGGCCGGATCTCCTCCGTCGTCCTCAGCCGGGTCGTCGCCAACCCGGAGTCGTACACGCCGGGCACCCTGCCGCGCGAGATCGTGCTGACCATCGGCTGGGGCGCCGTCTCCCGGATCGACCTGGAGCCGGCCGCGTGCGGTGACCCCAACTGCGACGCCGACCACGGCTACACCGGCAGCTCGACGGCGGACGACCTCAGCCTGCGCGTGAGCGAGGCCGGCGACGGCCCGGAGACGGTCCGCCAGGCGCTCGTCTTCGCGCAGTCGCTGTCCGAGGCGACAGCGGACGTACCCCGCTGATGTCGCGCTCCGTGCCCACACCTTTCGACTCCGCCCCCTGGGACTTCCCCGAACCGCTCGCCGTGGGCTCCGCGCCCGTCCCCGAGTACGGTTCCGGATCCCTCGCCGACCTGCTGCCCACGCTGGCCGCGGGCATGGGCGTACCCGGCACGACCGCGGCGATCCCGGAGCTGACCCCGGCCGACCGCAACTGCGTTTTCCTGATCGACGGCCTCGGCTGGGAGCAGATCAAGGACCACCCCGACGAGGCGCCCTATCTCCACGCGCTGCTCGGCAGCTCACGCGGTGGCACCGGACGTCCGCTCACCGCCGGCTACCCGGCGACCACCGCGACCTCCCTCGCCTCCGTCGGCACCGGCCTTCCCCCGGGCGCGCACGGCCTGCCCGGCTACACCGTGCGCAACCCGGCGACCGGCGCCCTGATGAACCAGCTTCGCTGGCAGCCGTGGACGGCCCCGGGCGCCTGGCAGCCGTACCCCACCGTCTTCCAGCTCGCCCACGAGGCGGGTGTGCACGCCGCCCAGGTGTCGTCCCCCACGTTCCAGAACACCCCGCTGACCAAGGTCGCGCTCAGCGGCGGAACGTTTCACGGGCGGCTGACCGGCGAGGAGCGCATGGACTTCGCCGCCGAGCAACTGGCCGCCGGCGACCGCTCCCTCGTCTACACGTACTACGCGGAACTGGACGGCGCAGGGCACCGCTACGGCGTCGCCTCGGACACCTGGCGCGGCCAGCTCATGTACGTCGACCGGCTCGTCCAGCGCCTCGCCGAGCAGCTCCCGCCGCGCAGCGCGCTCTACGTCACCGCCGACCACGGCATGGTCGACGTGCCCTTCGACGAGGAGCACCGCATCGACTTCGACGCGGACTGGGAGCTGCGCGCCGGGGTCGCCCTGCTGGGCGGCGAGGGCCGCGCCCGCCATGTCTACGCCGTACCGGGCGCCGAGAACGACGTTCTGACCTGCTGGCGCGAGGTGCTCGGCGAGCAGTTCTGGATCGCCTCGCGTGACGAGGCGATCGCCGCGGGCTGGTTCGGGCCGCAGATCGACGAGCGGGTGTACGCCCGCCTCGGCGACGTGATCGCGGCCGCCCGGGACGACGTCCTGATCATCGCCTCCGAACGGGAACCCAAGGAGTCGGCGATGGTCGGCAACCACGGCTCGATGACCCCTGCCGAGCAGCTGGTCCCGCTGCTCGAAGTACGCTCCTGACGCCCAGAACCGCTTCTGCTCCACCTTCACCGAAAGGCGCTCAACTCCCCATGCCCGAGCTGGTTTTCTTCTCCGGAACCATGGACTGCGGGAAGTCGACGCTGGCTCTCCAGATAGAGCACAACCGCTCCTCGCGCGGCCTCCAGGGCATGATCTTCACGCGGGACGACCGCGCGGGCGAGGGCAAGCTGTCCTCCCGCCTGGGCCTGGTCACCGACGCGGTCGAGGTCGAGGACGGCCAGGACCTCTACGCCTCCCTCGTCGACCACCTCTCGCAGGGCGGCCGCGCGGACTACGTGATCGCGGACGAGGCGCAGTTCCTGGCCGAGGAGCAGATCGACCAGCTCGCGCGCGTGGTCGACGACCTGGACATCGACGTCTACGCCTTCGGGATCACCACCGACTTCCGCTCCAAGCTGTTCCCCGGCTCCCAGCGGCTCGTCGAACTCGCCGACCGCGTCGAGGTCCTCCAGGTCGAGGCCCTGTGCTGGTGCGGCGCCCGCGCCACGCACAACGCCCGCACGGTGGGCGGGGTCATGGTCGTGGAGGGCGCCCAGGTCGTCGTCGGTGACGTCGACCAGGCGGACACGGTCGGCTACGAGGTCCTGTGCAGGCGCCACCACCGCCGCCGGATGACCTCGGCGTCGGCGCGGGCGGCGGCCCTGTCGCCGGACGTGCTGCCGGTGCAGCCGGTCTAGTCGGCGGCTTCAGGGACCGCCGGTCACCGGGGCCCCTGGATCAGGGAGAAGCGGGCCCCCTCGGGGTCGGCCACGCCCGCCACGCGCCCGTGCTCGCTGTCCTGGGCCGGCTCGAGGACCCGCCCGCCGAGATCGGCGACGAGGCCGAGCGCCGCGTCCGTGTCGGCCACCTCGAAGTACGTCGTCCAGTGCGGTCCCCGGTCCCGGGGCAGCGCGGCACCCACCCCCTGGATGCCGGCGACCGGGCGGCCGGCGACGTGCAGGGTCACGTGGTCGAAGTCGGCGGACACCGCGGTCTCCTCGTAGCCGAAGACCGTCTCGTAGAACTTGCGGACGCTCGCGGCCTCGTAGGTCGTCAGCTCGTTCCAGGCGGGGGTGCCGGGCACGCCGGTGATGGTGGTGCCGACGTGGGCCGCCGCCTGCCAGACGCCGAAGACGGCGCCGGAGGGGTCGGAGCCGATGGCCAGCCGTCCGGCGTCGGAGGCGTCCAGCGGGCCGACGCCGACCGTGCCGCCGCACAGCCGGACCGTTTCGGCAGTCGTGTCCACGTCGTCCGAGGCGAAATAGGGCGTCCAGGCGACCGGGAGGTGACGGTCGGGAGGCAGTTGACCGATCCCGGCCACCTCGCGGCCGTCGAGCAGCGCCCGCACATAGGGGCCCAACTGCTGCGGGCCGGGCTGGAACTCCCAGCCGAACAGCTCGCCGTAGAACTCCTGCGTCGCGGTCAACCCGTGCGCCATCAGACTCACCCAGCAGGGTGTACCGGGCGCGTACCGGGCGTGTGCTGCGCCGATCGGGCCGGCCGACCCACCTGCCTCGGTCATCGTCACTCTCTCCTCAGCCCCTTGCGGTGGCCGCGTCGCTTCCGCCCTCGGAGGATGCCTGATAGGGGGTTTCTCGTTGGTTTACGTGTGGTTGTCGCCGTATGTCGATCGCCTGTACGGCATGTGCTCGATCCCGCACGCCGCGTGATCGAGCCTGTCCGGCCGAGCAGAGTAGCCGGACCTGAGCGATGGGGCCACCCCGTGCGCGAGGATGGTGACCATGAACGCCATCATCACCGCATCGGAACTGGCCGGCGACCTGGCGGGGGAGAACCCGCCCGTCGTCCTCGACATCCGCTGGCAGCTCAGCGTGGCGAAGGCGGCGGGGGCGCCGCCGTTCGACGGACGCGCCGCCTACGAGGCCGGGCATGTGCCCGGCGCGGTCTATGTCGACCTGGACCGGGAGCTCGCGGGAGCCCCGGGCGGCCGCGGCCGGCATCCGCTGCCCGACCTCACGGTGTTCGGTTCCGCGATGCGCCGGGCGGGTGTCTCGGCGAGCAGGCCGGTGGTCGTGTACGACGGCGGACAGGGCTGGGCGGCGGCCCGCGCATGGTGGCTGCTGCGCTGGACGGGTCACCCGGACGTGCGGGTCCTCGACGGCGGGTTGCCGTCGTGGCAGGGAGACCTCTCGGCCGACGTCCCCGCGCGCGTGGAGGGCGATTTCGAGCCGGTGCCGGGCGCCACGGGACTCCTCGACGCCGACGGGGCCGCCGCTCTTGCCGGCTCCGGAGTGCTGTTCGACGCCCGCGCGGGGGAGCGGTACCGGGGGGAGGTCGAGCCGATCGACCGGGTCGGCGGGCACATTCCGGGCGCCGTGTCCGCGCCCACGAACGACAACGTGGGCCCGGGCGGCCGCTTCCTGTCCGCGGAGGACCTGAGGGACCGCTTCAAGGGGCTGGGGGCGTCCGACGGCACCGAGGTCGGCGTCTACTGCGGCTCGGGCGTCTCCGGAGCCCACGAGGTGCTGGCCCTGGCGGTCGCGGGCATTCCGGCGGCCCTGTACGTCGGCTCCTGGTCGGAGTGGTCCTCGGACCCGGCCCGGCCCGTCGCCGTGGGCCCCGACCCCCGGTAGTCCCGCCGCGCGGACACGTGGGGGAGGGCCGCACCGAACAGGTGCGGCCCTCCCCCACGTATGTACTGGTGTGCCCACCGGATTCCGTGAACCGGCCGACGCCCCGGGCGAGTTGCCCGAGGGCCGGTTACTCCTGCTTCTTCCGCCGGGTGCCGAACACGATCTCGTCCCAGCTCGGCACCGCGGCCCGGCGGCCCGGACGGACGCCGTCCGCCTCGGCCTGACGGTCGGTGGCGCCGACGAGACGGTCGCGGTGGCTGCCGACGGAACGCGGCATGAGGACGTCCGCGTAGGCGGATCCGGCGGAGGCGGCCGGCGCCGGGGGTTCCTCGGCCTCGGGCTCCTGCTCGTCGGGCTCCTCCGGGGCGGGCTCCGTCGGTCGTTCCGGGACGACCATGTCGCCACGGAAGCTCGGCACTGCCTCCAACAGGCTGGTCAGCGAGTCGCGTTCCCGTTCGCCGGTGCTCTCCTCGGTCGGCTCGGACGGCTGGACCGGCAGGCTGGGCCGGTCGAGCGCGCGGTCCAGCGGACGGTCGCGCGGCAGCCGCGCGATGCGCGGGACGAACGGAAAGCTGGGCTCGGGAGCGGCCAGGTCGTCGGACTCGCCGATCAGCGAACGCGCCTCGTCGTCGACGGCCTGGACGAGCCGCCGGGGCGGGTCGTACGTCCAGCTCGCCGAGTGCGGCTCGCCCGCGACCAGGTAGACCAGCAGGACTTCCCAGGTGCCGTCGTCGCGACGCCACGAGTCCCACTGGACGGTGTCCTTGTCGGCGCCGCGCAGCAACAGTCGTTCCTGGACGGCCTCGCCGAGTTGGGGTCCGGCGTTCTCGCCGGGCCGACGGACCGGAGTCTTCCGGGCCCGCTCGGCCATGAAGGCGCGCTCGGCCAGCACGGGTCCCTCGAAGCGGCGCACACGGTCGACGGGAATGCCGGCCATCTGGGCGACTTCTTCCGCGGTGGCACCGGCACGTATACGCGCCTGGATGTCACGGGGGCGGAGATGGCTCTCCACCTCGATCTCGATCTGGCCGAGGCGGGGACGGTCGCCGCGGACGGCGGCGCGCAGACGCTCATCGATCGGAAGCGTGTACTCCGTGCTGTCCGCAGCCTTCAGCACCAGCCGTGTGCCGTCATTCGAGACGGCCACGACACGCAGTTCGGGCATGGGGACCTCCCGGGTGGTGCCTGCCGACGTCACGTGCGTCGCTGCTTCCGCTAGTCGAGTGTGGCCTGCCCGGGTGCAGCCTGCCACAACCTTGCCGAGTTGCCCGGCGTGTCGGGCACAGGCCCTGCGCCGCCGTTATGGCACGGTTACCTATCCGCCACGCTAAGTGACCAACACCGTCACCCTGTGCAACTAGCCCCCCTCAAGCGGTCCAGCGAGGCCCCGGACATCCTGGAGGGAGACCGGGCCCAGGGCTCGCAACAGTACTCCATTTGGGCCACGTGCGTGGATTGGCGCGCCATCCAACTTCTGTGGAGAAGCGGGACTTGACCCTCCGTCGCGGGCGTGTATCGATCTTGGACGTGGCGTAGTTCACGCAATCTCCCGAAATGGAACTATCGGTTTCGTCTGTACGTCCCCTTCTCGTGCAGTTGATTGATCAAGTGCGGGAAAGGCAGGCAAGCTCCCGGTATGCGTGAGAGGCCCGAAGTCGTTGGTGAGCCGAGCGCCGGGGAGGAGGTGAAACGGAAACGGATCGACCTGAGCGTGCCCCAGGTCGCCGGCAGTGCCGTGGCCGCGGTGGTGGCCGCGAAACTCGCCTCGTACTTCGGGGTCTACGGCACGATCCTCGGCGCGGGTCTGGTCAGTGTCGTCGCCACCTGTGGTGGATCGCTCTTCCAGCACTTCTTCAGGCGTACCGGCGAGCAGCTCCGCGACACACAGGTTCGCGACGTACAGGTTCGCGACGTACAGGTCCGCGATCCGCAGGTGGCCGCGAAACCGAGGGTGCGCACACCGCCTGCTCCGGGCGAGTTCACCGAGGGCACCGTCCACCGCGCCCGGAGCGGGCGCCGCAGGCGGCCGGTGGTGGCGGCCGCGCTCGTCTTCGGGGTCGCGATGGCCGGGATCACCACGTACGAGCTGGTGTCGGGCGACAGCTTCAGCGGCGACCGGGGCACGACGGTCACCGAGGCGGTCTCGGGCGGCGGGTCCTCGTCCGGGACCTCGCCCGGCTCCTCCGACGAGGACCCGGACGCCACCTCGCCGTCGCCTTCCTCGTCGCCCTCCTCCCCCTCGACCGGGGAGTCGCCTTCCTCGGACGGGACCTCCGCCCCGGACAGCGACAGCGACAAGGGCGGCGGAGAGAACGCGGGCGACGACACCGGAGGCGGTACGACGGCCGGGACGGCCCCGACCGCCACGGCCCCGGAGGACGGCACGGGGGCCGACGACTCGGCGACCCCCGCACCCACGGAGTCCGCTACGTCCCCAGAACCCTCCGCAAGTAGTCGTTCTGGAACAGGCGATCGGGATCCAGCCGATCCCGCAGCGCCGTGAACTCGCCGAAGCGCGGATAGACACCGGCGAAGTACTCCGCGTCCCGCGTGTGCACCTTGCCCCAGTGCGGCCGCCCCTCGTGGGCGGTGAAGATGCGCTCGGCGGCGGTGAAGTACCCCTGGTAGGGCGTGCCCTTGACCATGTGGACGGCGATGTAGGCGCTGTCGCGGCCGGAGGCGGTGGACAGGGTGATGTCGTCGGCGGGTGCGGTGCGCACCTCGACGGGGAAGCTGACCCGCAGGCCCGAGCGGTCGAGCATCGCCTTCAGCTCGCGCAGCGTCTCGGTCACCGCCTCGCGCGGGACGGCGTACTCCATCTCCATGAAGCGCACCCGGCGCGGCGACGTGAAGACCTTGTAGGGGATGTCGGTGTAGGTGCGCGCGGACAGGGCCTTGCTGGACACCTGCGCGATCGTCGGGATCGTGGCGGGCACCGCTCGGCCCACCCACTGGGCCACCTGGAAGACGCCGTTGGAGAGGAACTCGTCCTCGATCCAGCTCGACACCTGGCTCACCGGCTTGCGGGGGCCCGCGCTGCGGTTGTTGCGCTTGGTGTTGGTGCTGCCGGTGTGCGGGAACCAGTAGAACTCGAAGTGCTCGTTCTCGGCCCACAGTTCGTCGAAGTCGGCGAGCACCTTGTCGAAGGGCATCGGTTCCTCCCGCGCGGTGAGCAGGAAGATCGGTTCCACGGCGAAGGTGATCGCGGTGACGATGCCGAGGGCGCCCAGGCCGATCCGGGCGGCGGCGAAGAGCGCACGCTCCTCCTCGGTCCCCTTGTCCGAGCAGGTGAGCACCGAGCCGTCCGCCGTGACGAGCTCGAGGCCCTTGATCTGCGCGGCGATCGAGGCGGACTCGCGGCCGGTGCCGTGCGTGCCGGTACTGGTGGCCCCGGACACCGTCTGTTCCATGATGTCGCCCATGTTGGTGAGCGACAGGCCTTCGCGCGCGAGCGCCAGGTTGAGTCTCTTGAGCGGAGTGCCGGCCTCGACCGTGACGGTCATGTTGTCGCGATCAATGTTGCGGATGCCGGTCAAGAGCTGAGGGCGGATCAATACACCGTCGGTCGCAGCGATAGAGGTGAAGGAGTGGCCGGTGCCGACCGCCTTCACCTTCAGCCCGTCCTCGGCTGCCCGGCGCACGGCCTCGGTCAGTTCGTCGACGGAGGCGGGCGTGACCTCCCGCACGGGGCGTGCGGCGACATTGCCGCCCCAGTTACGCCACGTGCCGTTCTTCCCGCTCGCTGTCCTGCTCAACGGTGCCTCCCCGACCCGGTGCCGGCCTGTTCAGCCGGCGGTACCCCAGGAAACCGACCGCGACCGCGACGGCTCCGGACACCGCCGGAACCCCGTACCCGGCCCGCGCCCCCGCCGCGTCGATGACCCAGCCGGCGATGGAGGAGCCGAACGCGACGCCGACCGCGAGCCCGGTGCTGATCCAGGTCATGCCCTCGGTCAGTTGTGCGCGTGGTACGTGCTCTTCGATGAGGGACATCGTGGTGATCATCGTGGGAGCGATGGCCAGACCCGCAAAGAACAGCGCCACGGCCAGAAACGGCAAGTTTCCGACCAGTAGGAGGGGGATCATACTCACGCCCATCATGAACACGCCCATCAGCCAGCGGCGTTCCGGTGACCCCTTGAGGCGCAACAGGCCGAACACGAGCCCGGCCACGCAGGAACCGGCCGCGTAGAGCGCCAGGACGACACTGGCGGCGCGCTTGTGGCCCTGCTCTTCGGCGAAGGCGACGGTGACCACGTCGACGGCCCCGAAGATCGTCCCGGTCGCCACGAAGGTGGCCACCAGAACCTGGAGTCCGGGCGAACGCAGGGCCGAAGCGCCGCCGCGCTGCTCGCGTGGATGCGGCGCGGGCTCGGTGGCCCGCTGGGCGGTCAGCCAGAAGACGCCGACGGCGAGGAAGCAGGCGGCCAGCAGGGGCCCCGCCTCCGGGAACCAGGCCGTGGACAGACCGATGGAGACGATCGGCCCGAAGATGAAGCACACCTCGTCCACCACGGACTCGAAGGAGTACGCGGTGTGCAGCTGTGGCGTGCCCCGGTACAGGGCCGCCCAGCGGGCCCGGATCATCGCGCCGAGGCTGGGCACGGAACCGATCCCGGCGGCGCACACGAACAGCACCCAGTCGGGCCACCCGAAGTGCGCGGCCAGCAGCAGCCCGGTCGCGGCGGCGAGCGCGACCAGCGTCGCCGGGCGCAGCACCCGGCGCTGACCGTGCACATCCACCAGCCGAGAGATCTGCGGCCCGAAGGCGGCGGCCGCCAGCGCGATGGTCGCCGTCAGCGCCCCCGCCAGCCCGTAGCGCCCCGTGAGCTGGGAGACCATCGTGACCACGCCGATGCCCATCATCGACAGCGGCATCCTGCCGACGAACCCCGCGGCGGAGAAACGCTTGGAGCCGGGGGCGGCGAACAGAGCGCGGTAGGGGCTGGGCACGGGGTCTCCGGTGGGTCCGGGCACGCGCGCGTGAGGGCTCGGCGCGGCGTGAGGGAAGGCGGTTCGGCAGGGACTCTGTAAGGCGTGCGGTGAGCCCGGCGGAGCCGGTAAGGCGTGAATGCGGCTCGTACAGCTTACGAAGTTAGGCAACCCTAACGCATCCGGGTAGAGGCGGTGCCCGGCCGGTACCCCGCCGTTTCCCGCCTGTCGGAGGGGGGTGGCAGGATCGACTCATGCGAGACGCGCTCGATGCCACCCCCTACGACGCCCTGCTCCTGCTCTCCTTCGGCGGCCCGGAAGGCCCGGACGACGTGGTTCCGTTCCTGGAGAACGTGACGCGCGGGCGCGGCATCCCCAAGGAACGCCTCAAGGAAGTGGGCCGGCACTACTTCCTGTTCGGCGGGGTCAGCCCCATCAACGACCAGAACCGCGCCCTGCTGGACGCCCTGCGCAAGGACTTCGCCGACCACGGCCTGGACCTGCCGATCTACTGGGGCAACCGCAACTGGGCCCCGTACCTCACGGACACCCTGCGCGAGATGATCACCGACGGCCGTCGCCGCGTCCTCGTCCTCGCCACCAGTGCCTACGCCTCGTACTCCGGCTGCCGCCAGTACCGCGAGAACCTCGCCGACGCGCTGGCCGCGCTGGAGGCCGAGGGGCTCGAACCGCCGAAGGTCGACAAGCTGCGGCACTACTTCAACCACCCCGGCTTCCTGGAGCCCATGATCGAGGGCGTGCTGCGGTCGCTGGCCGATCTCCCCGAGGACGTCAGGGACGGCGCGCACCTCGCCTTCTCGACCCACTCCATCCCGAACGCCTCCGCGGACACCTCCGGCCCGGTCGAGGACCACGGCGACGGCGGCGCGTACGTGAAGCAGCACCTGGACACCGCGCGGCTCATCGCCGACGCCGTCCGCGAGCGCACCGGCGTGGACCACCCCTGGCAGCTCGTCTACCAGTCCCGGTCCGGCGCCCCGCACATCCCCTGGCTGGAGCCCGACATCTGCGACCACCTGGAGGAGCGGCACGCGGCCGCCGTCCCGGCCGTCGTGATGGCCCCCATCGGCTTCGTCTCCGACCACATGGAGGTCCTCTACGACCTCGACACGGAGGCCAGGGCCAAGGCCGAGGAGCTGGGCCTGCCGGTGCGCCGCTCGGCCACCGTCGGCGCCGACCCGCGCTTCGCCGCCGCGATCCGCGAGCTCGTCCTGGAGCGCGCCGCGGCGGAGAGCGGCCTCGAGGTCACCCCGTGCGCCCTGGGGGCGCTCGGTGCGAGCCACAACCTGTGCCCGGTCGGCTGCTGCCCCGCCCGCGCCCCCAAGCCCGCCGCCGCGGGCGCCGACAGCCCCTACGCGTGAGGAACGGCGTGACCGACCCCCTGCACACCGAACTGCTCGAGCTCGCCAAGGAGGCCGCCCGGCGGGCCGGCGAGCTGCTGCGGGACGGCCGCCCGGCCGACCTCGCGGTCGCGGCCACCAAGTCGAGCCCGATCGACGTGGTCACCGAGATGGACATCGCCGCCGAGAAACTGATCACGGGCCTCATCTCCGAGCACCGCCCCGACGACGGCTTCCTCGGCGAGGAGGGCGCCTCCAGCGAGGGCAGCAGCGGCATCCGCTGGGTGATCGACCCCCTCGACGGCACGGTCAACTACCTCTACGGACTGCCCACCTGGGCGGTCTCCATCGCCGCCGAGCAGGACGGCGAGAGCGTCGTCGGGGTCGTCGAGATCCCGATGCGCGGGGAGACGTACCACGCGGTGCGCGGCGGCGGGGCGTGGGGGAGCGGCGCCCGGGAGGGCGAGCACGCCCTGTCCTGCCGTGCCGCGGCGCCCCTCGAGCAGGCCCTGGTCTCCACCGGCTTCAACTACGTCACCGAGGTCCGCGCCCACCAGGCCGACGTCGCGCAGCGGCTGATCCCGCTGCTGCGGGACATCCGGCGCAGCGGCTCGGCCGCGGTCGACCTGTGCGACGTGGCCGCGGGACGCCTCGACGGCTACTACGAACGCGGCCTGCACCCCTGGGACCTCGCCGCGGGCGACCTGATCGCCCGGGAAGCGGGCGCGCTGACCGGTGGGCGGCCCGGAGCGCGCCCCGCACGTGACCTGACGGTCGCTGCCACCCCCGGCGTCTTCGAGCCCCTCCAGCGACTCCTGGAGGAGTTCGGCGCCTGGCACGACTGAGCCGCTTCCGCGCGGCCGCGCGAAGGGGCCCCGGCGCTGGATTCGCCGGGGCCCCTCCGCGTACCTGCGAGCTGCTCAGACGACGCTCGTCGCGCCGACCTCCACACCGTGCTCGGCGGCGAGGCGGCGCAGGTCGTCGAGCTCGGCCTGTTCCACCTCGACGAGGAAGTCGTCGCCCTCGTCGCGAGCCCGCGTCAGGTCGGACTCGGTCGTCCTTATGCGGTGCAGAAGTCCTGCGGTGAATGCGTCCATGCTGCGCCCCCTCGTCCTGGGTCGTGGGTCGGTGGCACGGGGGTGTGCCGGTTGGGAAGGGGCGATCACGTCTGCCATAGGTGCCCAGCGCTGCCCTGCCGGGCGGCGACGGTGCCGGACACCCACGCCCGCTCTGCGGCAAACGGACCGCGGAGTACCGCATGGTGCTGCGGCACATGCAGAGCGTGATCGCGGGGTGTAAAGCCGTCCTCCCCCCGCTCTCTTCCGTGGAAACCTCAACCCCACGAGAAAATCTCGCATTCCCGGGCTTCACACCCGGCCTTCATCTTCCGCGCACCCGCCTTACCGCCGACTTATGGCCGAAAAGGGCAGGATGGAAGCCCACACTCACCGAAACCCTGCCCGCGTGCGCTCACTCAGCGCTACGCGGGTGGACACAGGAAGGACAAGCGACGTGCGCGTACTCGTCGTCGAGGACGAGCAACTGCTCGCCGATGCGGTGGCCACCGGACTGCGCCGGGAGGCCATGGCCGTCGACGTCGTGTACGACGGTGCGGCCGCCCTGGAGCGCATCGGCGTGAACGACTACGACGTGGTCGTCCTCGACCGGGACCTCCCCCTCGTCCACGGCGACGACGTCTGCCGCAAGATCGTCGAACTCGGCATGCCCACGCGCGTGCTGATGCTCACGGCCTCCGGTGACGTCAGCGACCGCGTCGAGGGTCTGGAGATCGGCGCCGACGACTATCTCCCCAAGCCCTTCGCCTTCAGCGAGCTGATCGCACGCGTGCGTGCCCTCGGCCGGCGCACCAGCCTGCCGCTGCCGCCCGTCCTGGAGCGGGCCGGCATCAAGCTCGACCCCAACCGCCGCGAGGTCTTCCGCGACGGCAAGGAGGTCCAGCTCGCGCCCAAGGAGTTCGCCGTCCTGGAGGTGCTGATGCGCAGCGAGGGTGCGGTGGTCTCCGCGGAGCAGCTTCTGGAGAAGGCCTGGGACGAGAACACCGACCCGTTCACCAACGTCGTACGCGTGACCGTCATGACGCTCCGCCGCAAGCTGGGCGAACCTCCGGTGATCGTCACCGTCCCCGGTTCCGGCTACCGGATCTGATCCGCCGTGGCATCGACACCAGCGCCTCCCCAGGCGCCCCCGAAGCCCACCTGGGCCCCCAGGAGTCCGCAGTCCCCCTTCCCGTGGCTGCGCCCGACCATCCGCATACGGCTCACGCTGCTGTACGGCGGCATGTTCCTGATCGCCGGCATCCTGTTGCTGTCGATCATCTATCTGCTGGCCGCGCAGGCCCTGCGCACCGGCAACCAGCCGTTGTTCAAGATCGTCGGCGTCGGGGGCCTGAAAGTCTCCAGCACCGACTGTCCCGGGCTCGCAAGCGGCCAGACGTTGGACGAGTTCAACGACGCGATCAGCCAGTGCATGAACCACCAGCGCCAGGCGGCTCTGGACAACCTCCTCAGCCGGTCCCTGCTGGCCCTCCTGGGCCTCGCGGTGATCGCCTTCGCCTTCGGCTACGCCATGGCCGGCCGGGTGTTGTCCCCGCTCGGCCGGATCACCCGCACCGCTCGCGCGGTGGCGGGCTCGGACCTGTCCCGCCGTATCGAGCTGGACGGGCCGGACGACGAGCTGAAGGAGCTCGCCGACACCTTCGACGACATGCTGGAGCGCCTCCAGCGGGCCTTCACGGCCCAGCAGCGCTTTGTGGGCAACGCCTCGCACGAGCTGAGGACCCCGCTGGCGATCAACCGCACGCTGCTCGAAGTGCACCTCTCCGATCCGGACGCGCCGGTGGAACTGCAACAGCTCGGCAAGACGCTGCTGGCCACCAACGAGCGCAGCGAGCAGCTCGTCGAGGGCCTGCTGCTGCTCGCCCGCAGCGACAACCAGATCGTCGAGCGCAAGCCGGTCGACCTCGCGGAGGTCGCCGAGCAGGCCGTCGACCAGGTGCACGGGGAGGCGGCGGCCAAGGGCGTGATGATCCGCGGGGAGCAGAAACCCGCCGTCGTTCAGGGCAACGGCGTCCTGTTGGAGCGGATCGCGCTGAATCTCGTGCAGAACGCCGTACGGTACAACGTGTCCGAGGGCGGCTGGGTCGAAGTGACCACCGAGGTCCAGCACGGGCAGGCGGTCCTCGTCGTGTCGAACACCGGGCCGGTCGTGCCCGCATACGAGATCGACAATCTGTTCGAGCCCTTCCGTCGCCTGCGTACGGAGCGGACCGGCAGTGACAAGGGGGTCGGCTTGGGCCTGTCCATCGTGCGGTCCGTGGCCCGGGCACACGGCGGCCATATCGCGGCCCAGCCGCGCGAGGGGGGTGGGCTCGTGATGCGGGTCACCTTCCCCGTCTGAGATCATGTCGCCGACACACGCGGGGATGTTCGCTTTGCGCGGAATTTTCAGGGTCCCTACCTGGCTTCCCCGTGTGTGATCGATCACAAGGGCGAATTTCTGGCCATCTACTCTCCGTGATCATGAATGCCGTCGTAAAGCCCGGAAAATCCGGGTTTTCAGGGGTCCTGATCACGGGAAGTACACGGTGAGACGCCTTTGAAGTGCGGCATTCGGACCGTGTACGGTCCCGATCGCCATCCAAGCCGATCACTCGTGAGGAGTTCGGTTGGGTGTCGATTGAGTAACAGACCTTGATGTGAGGCAAAATCTCCGCCTCGAGGCGGGCACAAGTCCGGCCTCTCACGCGTTACGTGCGCTGGAGACACCGCAGACACCCAGAGGGGGAGAGGCGAAATGGCTACCGATTACGACACCCCACGCAAGACCGATGACGACGTCGACTCAGACAGTCTCGAAGAGCTGAAGGCGAGGCGGAACGACAAGTCCGCTTCCGCAGTCGACGTCGACGAATTCGAGGCCGCGGAGGGGCTCGAGCTGCCCGGCGCAGACCTCTCGAACGAGGAACTGGCCGTCCGGGTGCTGCCGAAGCAGCAGGACGAGTTCACTTGCATGAGCTGCTTCCTGGTGCACCACCGCAGCCAGCTGGCCCGGGAGAAGAACGGCCAGCCGATCTGCCGCGACTGCGACTGAGGCGGGGTCGGCCGTGACTGGCTCGACCCCACCTCGGAAGCGCCGCTTCCCCCTGCGGGGAACGGACAAGGGGCCCTCCCAAGGCCCTGACGGCGTGCGTGACGACGAGCGAGGCTCATCCGGTACGGGAGCGGTCCCGGCAGGATCGGCCTCGCTCGAACCCGCGACTGACCGGACTGACCTCCCGGTGCCGACGCGGAACGCCGCCCCCGTCGCCAAGCGACGGGCGGCGGTCATCCGGGACAAGGCGAAGGACCTGGCCCTGGAAGGCGCCCGCAAGGGCGGGAACCGCGCCAGGGCGGGACTGGGGCACCTCGCCGACCGAATCATCTACCTTGCTCCACGGGTCCCTGTACGGGACCTCCAGACGCTGCGCAGGCAGTTCCCCGGCCTCGGGCCCGAGCAGCTCGCGGACAAGCTCGTGTCGGGCGCGGCGAACGCCACGTCCACCGTAGGCGCGGGCATCGGGGCGGCGGCGATGCTTCCCGTGCCGCCCGCCATGCCGACCGAACTCGCCGCGGAGATCACCGGCGTCGCGGCCATCGAGCTGAAACTGATCGCCGAACTCCACGAGGTCTACGGAGTGCGGCCGGCGGGCGGTCTCAAGGACCGCAGTACCGCGTATCTGCGCTCGTGGTCGGGCGAACGAGGCGTCAACGTCATGAAGCCGTCCTCGATCAACTCGGCGCTCGGCGGCCAGATGAAGCGTGAGCTGCGTCAGCAGATCATGAAGCGCATGGTCCGTGACCTGCCGAACCTGATGCCCTTCATGGTGGGCGCCGCTGTCGGCGCGGTCATGAACCGCCGGGACACCAGGAGGGTGGCCGCGAAGATCCGGGCCGACCTGCGGAAGACGCAGGTGCCGTGGGACGCGCTGCCGGAACTGCCGCCGCTGGAGAGACCGGCGGATCCGCTGGCCATGGGGGAGATCTCCAAGAACCCCTTGAACCCCCTGGGTCCCGACGATCCCGAGGGCCCCGGGAACCCCAGAGAAATCGGGCGCTGAGGACTGCGGTTACGCCGTCGCCTCCCGCGCCGCCTTCAGCGCCTGCGCCAGGCGCTCCGGCTCCCGCGTCGACAGGTACAGGTAGGGGGTCGGGTCGTCCGGGTCGGTGACCTCGACCCGCAGGGCCGTGGGGATGTAGGAGCGCAGCAGCAGGAAGGCCCGGGTGTCGGCCTTGTACGTGCGCCAGGCGCGCGCCCCGTCCGCGTCCAGGATCTCCGCCTCGCCCAGGGCCGCGACCGGGATCTTCGCCTCGCCCGCGATCAGCGAGTCGCCCACGACGCGGATGCGGAGGGAGCCGTAGGAGCTGGCCACCACCGCGGCGGCCGCGGTGCCGCCGACCAGACCGCCGAGCAACGGCAGGGTGCCGAAGGGCAGCAGGATCAGGGCCATGGAGACACCCACGAGGAACGACACGAACCACCACGAGCGCGGGGCGGTGAGGCGTTCTTCGTACGGGGTGGTCGAGAGCTGCATGGGGCCAAGCTTGGCACGGTGTCCTGATACGGCGGACGCGCGGGTAAGGTCTGCGGCTGTGAGTGGTACTTCCGCAGCTCTTGAGCCTCCGGCCGATGCCGTGAAACCCGTTCGGCACCCCGACGCTCCCGCGCCCGGCGAGCTTCTCGGTGCCCACTACGAACACTGTTTCGGTTGTGGTGGCGAGCAGACGCACGGGCTGCAGCTGGAGGCGCGGGCCGGCGAGGGCGTGACCGTGACCGCCGGGTTCACCGTGCAGCCCGCGCACCAGGGTGCGCCCGGCCTCGCGCACGGGGGGATCCTGGCCACCGCCCTGGACGAGACGCTCGGCTCGCTGAACTGGCTGCTGCGGACGATCGCCGTGACCGGACGGCTGGAGACCGACTTCGTGCGCCCCGTGCCCGTCGGTACCACGCTGTACCTGGAGGCCGAGGTGACCGCGGTGGCCAGGCGCAAGATCTACTCGAGCGCCACCGGGCGGATCGGCGGCCCCGACGGGCCGCTCGCCGTCCGCGCCGACGCGCTCTTCATCGAGGTCGCCGTCGAGCACTTCGTGAGCCACGGCCGTGAGACGGAGATCCAGGCCGCCATGAGCGACCCGGACCAGATCAGGCGCACCCGCGCCTTCGAGGTGAACCCGTGAGCCGCGACCCCCTGAACGTCCTGATCCGGCGCGTCGACCCCGACGTACCGCTTCCGACGTACGAGCACCCGGGTGACGCCGGGGCCGATCTGCGCACCACGCGCAGCCATGAACTCGCGCCGGGGGAGCGGGCCGTGCTGCCCACGGGGGTGTCCATCGCCCTGCCCGAGGGGTACGCGGCCTTCGTGCACCCGCGCTCGGGGCTGGCCGCCCGGTGCGGAGTAGCCCTCGTGAATGCCCCGGGGACGGTTGATGCCGGGTACCGTGGGGAGATCAAGGTGATCGTGGTGAATCTCGACCCGCGCGAGTCCGTGCGGTTCGAGCGCTTCGACCGGATTGCCCAACTGGTCGTCCAGCAGGTCGAGAGGGTCCGCTTCCAGGAGGTGGCGGAGCTTCCCGAATCGGCGCGGGCCGCAGGGGGCTTCGGGTCCACCGGCGGGCATGCCGCCGTGGGCGGTGAAAGCGGTACAAGCGCCTCGGCCGCCGAGGGCGGCGCGACGGGTGGGAATCGATACGCTTCGGTCGTATCCGACCGGGAAGGACAGTGACGTGTTCGGACGTCGCAAGAAGAAGGGTGCCGCCGAGGACGCGGCCGGCGAGGCCGAGCAGGTCGTCGACAATGTCGACGCTGAGGCGGACGACGTAGAGGGTGTGCGCGAGCGGGTGCGGCTCGAGCCCGAGCCGCGGCCCGACGGGCCCTGGGACGACTCGGAGGTGCGCGACCCGGCCGAGGGCCGTGTGGACCTCGGCGGGATCTTCGTGCCCGGGGTCGACGGCATGGAGCTGCGGGTCGAGGTCGCCGGTGACGCGATCGTCGCGGCGACCGTCGTACTGCGCGACAGCGCCATCCAGCTCCAGGCCTTCGCCGCTCCCAAGCGCGAGGGCATCTGGGGCGAGGTGCGCGAGGAGATCGGCTCCGGCATCACTCAGCAGGGTGGCATCGTCGACGAGGTCGAAGGCCCGCTGGGCTGGGAGCTGCGGGCCCAGGTGCCGGTGCAGCTGCCGGACGGCACGGGTGGCTTCCACGTCGTGCGGTTCGTCGGTGTGGACGGTCCCCGCTGGTTCCTGCGCGGGGTGATCTCGGGCCAGGGCGCGGTGCAGCCGCAGGCGGCCGGTCTGCTCGAGCAGATCTTCCGGGACACCGTCGTGGTCCGCGGTGAGGGCCCGATGGCGCCCCGCGACCCGATCGTCCTCAAGCTGCCGAACGACGCGCAGATGGTCCCCGAGGGCGTCCAGCAGCAGGACGAGGGCTCCCGCTTCTCCGGCGGCATGGGCCAGCTCCAGCGCGGACCGGAGATCACCGAGGTCCGCTAGTCCGCGACGGCAGACCGCAACGGCCGAAAGGGCCGCACCCCGCACGGGGTGCGGCCCTTCGTCGTGTTCGCGTCTCGTGCGCGCGTCTCGCGGTCTTCTCGTGTGGGAAGCCTTGACGGTGCATTGGTCTGGACCTACGGTCTCCGCTCAACGCCTGAGTTCATAAGGGCGCTCTGTGTTCACATACGAGAACAAGAACGGAGCTGCTGTGCGTCGAACCGCCTTCCTTGTGACCGTCACCGCCCTGGTCCTGGGCGCTCTCGCGTCCCCGAACGTCCCCCGGGCTCAAGCCGCCCCCACCACCTTCGCGCACCCCGGGGTCACCGTCTCCCGGGCGCAACTGGACTTCGTCCGGGGCAAGGTCGACTCCGCGGCCCAGCCCTGGAAGGGCGCCTTCGACCAGCTGCTGGCCAGTAGGTACGCCAGCCTGAGCCGCACCCCCAAGCCCCGCGCCGTGGTCGAGTGCGGGTCCTACTCCAACCCGAACTACGGCTGCACGGACGAGCGGGAGGACGCCCTCGCGGCGTACACCGACGCCCTCGCCTGGTACGTCACGCGGGACGAGCGGTACGCGAAGAAGGCCATCGAGCTGATGGACGCCTGGTCGGCCGTCGTCAAGGACCACACGAACAGCAACGCGCCTCTCCAGACCGGCTGGGCCGGCTCGTCCTGGCCGAGGGCCGCCGAGATCATCAAGTACACGTACACCGGCGGCTGGGCCAACTCCGGCCGCTTCGCGACCATGCTGCGGGACGTCTACCTGCCCGAGGTCGTCAACGGCTCCAACTCCAACGGGAACTGGGAGCTGTCCATGACGGAGGCCGCGATCGGCATCTCCGTCTTCCTCGAGGACAAGACCTCGTACGACAAGGCCATGGCGAAGTTCCGCACCCGCACGGCGGCCTACGTCTACCTGGCCTCCGACGGCGAGCTGCCGAAGACCGTGCCGAGCCAGAACCTGAACACCCGGGACAAGATCGTCGCCTACTGGCAGGGGCAGGGCACCTTCGTCACCGGCCTGACCCAGGAGACCTGCCGTGACCTCACCCACACCGGGTACGGCATCTCCGCGATCTCGCACGTCGCCGAGACCAGCCGGATCCAGGGGCAGGACCTGTACGGCACCGACGTCGGTGAGCGGCTGCGGCAGGCCCTCGGTTTCCAGGCCAGGTACGAGCTCGGCGCGGCCGTCCCGAGCTGGCTGTGCGGCGGCTCGCTGAACCAGACGCTCGGCCCGGTCACCGAGGTCGGTTACAACGCGCTGCACAACCGGCTGGGCATCGCGATGACCAACACCCAGACGCTCACCCTGCAGAACCGCCCGGCCGGCAGCAACAACCTCTTCGTCGCCTGGGAGACGCTCACCCACGGGGACAATCCGGCGTGACCCGGTGTACGTGAACCGATGCGGGGGGCTCGTCCGATGAAGGGGTGAGGGACGCCGGTGGTCGTCTCGCCGCGTCAGGGTTGCGTCAAAGGCGTCCCTCACCCCTCAGCTCGTCCCTTATGCCGGAACTGTTGGCCGTAAGGTCGACGCTGCGTACGCAGGAGTCACAGGAAGACAATGAGGCCATGGCACGCGGCAAGCTGCGGATCTACCTCGGTGCGGCACCGGGCGTGGGCAAGACGTACGCGATGCTGTCCGAGGCGCACCGCCGGGTGGAGCGCGGTACGGACTGCGTGGTCGCGTTCGTCGAGCACCACGGGCGGCAGCGCACCGAGGTGATGCTGCACGGCCTCGAGCAGGTCCCGCGCCGGGAGCTGGAGTACCGGGGCGGCGCCTTCACCGAGATGGACGTGGACGCGGTCCTCGCCCGCGCCCCGCGGGTCGCCCTGGTGGACGAACTCGCGCACACCAACGTCCCGGGCTCGCGCAACGCCAAGCGCTGGCAGGACGTGCAGGAGCTGCTCGCCGCCGGCGTCGACGTGGTCTCGACCGTGAACATCCAGCACCTGGAGTCCCTCGGCGACGTCGTGGAGTCGATCACGGGGGTGCGGCAGCAGGAGACGGTGCCCGACGAGTTCGTCCGGCGCGCCGACCAGATCGAGCTGGTGGACATGTCACCGCAGGCGCTGCGGCGGCGGATGGCGCACGGGAACATCTACAAGCCGGACAAGGTCGACGCCGCCCTGTCCAACTACTTCCGGCCCGGAAACCTCACCGCCCTGCGGGAGCTGGCCCTGCTGTGGGTGGCCGACCGGGTCGACGAGTACCTGAAGCAGTACCGCAGTGAGCACCGGGTGTCGGCGATCTGGGGTTCGCGCGAGCGGATCGTGGTCGGGCTGACCGGCGGTCCGGAGGGACGCACCCTGATCCGGCGGGCGGCGCGGCTGGCGGAGAAGGGCGCCGGCGGCGAGGTGCTGGCCGTGTACATCGCGCGCAGCGACGGGCTGACCTCCGCCTCACCCAAGGAACTGGCGGTCCAGCGCACCCTCGTGGAGGACCTGGGCGGCACCTTCCACCATGTGGTCGGCGACGACATCCCGGCCGCGCTGCTCGACTTCGCCCGCGGGGTCAACGCCACGCAGATCGTGCTCGGCTCCTCGCGCCGCAAGGCCTGGCAGTACGTCTTCGGGCCCGGGGTCGGCGCGACGGTCGCCCGGGAGTCGGGGTCCGACCTCGACGTGCACATCGTCACCCACGACGAGGTCGCCAAGGGGCGCGGACTGCCGGTGGCCCGTGGCGCCAGGCTCGGGCGGGCCCGGATCATCTGGGGCTGGCTGGTCGGTGTGGTGGGCCCGGTGCTGCTGGCGCTGCTGCTGAACACTGTCCACCTCGGCCTCGCCAACGACATGCTGCTCTTCCTGGCCGTGACGGTGGCGGCGGCGCTGCTCGGCGGGCTGCTGCCGGCACTGGCCTCGGCGGCGGTGGGCTCGCTGCTGCTGAACTACTTCTACACACCACCCCTGCACCGGTGGACGGTCGCCGACCCGAAGAACATCGTCGCCATCGTGATCTTCGTCGGGGTGGGGGTGTCGGTGGCCTCGGTGGTGGACCTGGCGGCCCGGCGTACGCACCAGGCGGCCCGGCTGCGGGCCGAGTCGGAGATCCTGTCCTACCTGGCGGGCAACGTACTGCGGGGCGAGACCAGCCTGGAGGCGCTGCTGGAGCGGGTCCGCGAGACCTTCGGGATGGAGTCGGCGGCCCTGCTGGAGCGGGCGGACGACAGGGCGCAGTGGACCCGCGCGGGTCACGTCGGGTTCGGACGGCCGGTCGAGCGGCCCGAGGACGCGGACGTGGAGGTGCCGGTCGGCGACCACCTGGCGCTGGCGCTCACCGGGCGGCTGCTGCCCGCGGAGGACCGGCGGGTGCTGGCCGCGTTCGCCGCGCAGGCGGTCGTCGTACTGGACCGGAGGCGCCTCCAGGAGGAGGCCGACCAGGCCCGCGCGCTGGCCGAGGGCAACCGCATCCGCACCGCCCTGCTGGCCGCCGTGAGCCACGACCTGCGGACCCCGCTGGCCGGGATCAAGGCGGCCGTGTCGAGCCTCAGATCCGACGACGTGGCCTGGTCCGAGGAGGATCAGGCGGAGCTGCTGGAGGGCATCGAGGAGGGCGCGGACCGCCTCGACCACCTGGTGGGCAACCTGCTGGACATGTCCCGACTCCAGACCGGTACGGTCACGCCGATCATCCGGGAGATCGACCTGGACGAGGTGGTGCCGATGGCGCTCGGCGGGGTGCCCGATCCGGCGGCGAGCGTGGAGCTGGACATCCCGGAGTCGCTGCCCATGGTCGCGGTGGACGCCGGGCTGCTGGAGCGGTCCGTCGCCAACCTGGTGGAGAACGCGGTCAAGTACAGTCCGGGCGGCGAACCCGTGCTGGTCTCGGCGAGCGCGATGTCCGACCGGGTCGAGGTACGGGTCGTGGACCGCGGGCCGGGCATTCCCGACGAGGCCAAGGAGCGGATATTCGCCCCCTTCCAGCGCTACGGTGACGCTCCGCGCGGGGCCGGGGTGGGGCTGGGTCTCGCGGTCGCGCGTGGCTTCGCCGAGGCCATGGGCGGCACCCTCAACGCCGAGGACACCCCCGGCGGCGGCCTCACCATGGTCCTCACCGTCCGCGCGGCGGGGCACCGCCTCGAGCCGCAAGCAGCGCAACCCGCACAACCCGAAAGGCACGCCTCATGCTGAGCCCGGCCGAGGGGACGCCCCAGGCCCCCACGAGAGTGCTCGTGATCGACGACGAGCCGCAGATCGTCCGCGCCCTCGTGATCAACCTCAAGGCCCGCAGGTACGAGGTCGACGCGGCCCACGACGGCGCTACCGCCCTGCGGCTCGCCGCCGCCCGCCACCCCGACGTGATCGTCCTCGACCTGGGGCTGCCGGACATGGACGGCGTCGAGGTGATCAAGGGACTGCGCGGCTGGACCAGGGTGCCGATCCTGGTGCTGTCCGCCCGGCACTCCTCCGACGAGAAGGTCGAGGCGCTGGACGCGGGCGCCGACGACTACGTCACCAAGCCGTTCGGCATGGACGAACTGCTGGCTCGGCTGCGAGCCGCCGTCCGCCGGGCGGAACCCGCCGGGGGCGGCGAGGACGAGGTCCTGGTGGAGACCGACGGGTTCACCGTCGACCTGGCCGCGAAGAAGGTCAACCGGGCCGGGAAGGACGTACGGCTGACCCCCACGGAGTGGCATCTGCTGGAGGTGCTGGTGCGCAACTCCGGCCGGCTGGTCAGCCAGAAGCAGCTGCTCCAGGAGGTCTGGGGACCGTCGTACGGAACGGAGACGAACTATCTGCGGGTGTACATGGCGCAGCTGAGACGCAAGCTCGAGGCGGATCCCTCGCATCCCCGGCATTTCGTCACGGAACCCGGGATGGGATACCGGTTCGAGCGCTAGTGCGACGGGTGGGGCGGCGGCTACGGCTCGGTGGGTGTGCCCCGGTACCCTTCAGACATGAGTGCTGTCCCTCGTTCCGAAAAGCCGGTGGGCCGGTTCCGGCGCATGCTCGACCGGCTGTCCTCGTCGCAGGAGGACCTGGAGTCCGAGGAGCTGCGAGAGGAAGCCGAGACGGTCGGGTGTACGCGGATCGGCGACTGCCAGGACCGCCAGATCGTCACGGTTACTGGTACCTTGCGCACGGTCACTCTGCGGCCACGCGCCGGGGTTCCGGCCCTGGAGGCCGAGCTGTTCGACGGCAGCGCCGCGCTGGACGTGGTGTGGCTGGGCAGGCGCTCCATAGTGGGCATAGAGCCGGGACGCAGGCTCATCGCATCGGGGCGGGTCTCCATGAGCCGGGGCCGCCGGGTGCTGTTCAACCCCAAGTACGAACTGAGACCCCTGGGTAGGGAGTAGCCGGTGACGTCGCTCGACAAGCCGACCGAAGACACGACCGCGGACGACACGACCGCGGCCGACGCCCGGGCGGTGACCGAGGCCGCGCTGTTCGAGGCGTTCGGCGGGGTGCGGGGCATGGTCGAGACGGTCGTGCCCGGCCTGCTCTTCGTCACGATCTTCACGATCAACAAGGATCTGCACATGTCCGCGATCGCCGCGCTCGCGGTGTCGCTGATCCTGGTCGTGGTCCGCCTGGCGATGAAGGACACCGTCAAGCACGCCTTCAGCGGGGTCTTCGGCGTCGCCTTCGGCGTCGTCTTCGCGATGATGACCGGCAACGCCAAGGACTTCTATCTGCCGGGCATGCTCTACACGCTCGGCCTGGCCCTCGCCTACATCATCACCACACTGTGCGGGGTGCCGCTGATCGGCCTGATCCTGGGCCCGGTCTTCAAGGAGAACCTCTCCTGGCGGACCCGTAACCCGGGCCGCAAGAAGGCGTACGCCAAGGCCAGCTGGGCGTGGGGCCTGATCCTGCTCGCCAAGTGCGCGATCCTGTTCCCGCTGTACTGGTGGGCCGACACCGCGCAGCTGGGCTGGGTGCTGATCGCACTGAAGATCCCGCCGTTCCTGCTCGCCGTCTGGCTGACGTGGGTCTTCCTCGCGAAGGCGCCCGCGCCGATCGATGTGTTCGCCGAGATGGAGGCGGAGGAGAAGGCCGCGGCCGATGCCGCTGCCGCGGAGGCGTCGTCGGAGGTCGGCGGGCGGCACCGTCGGGAGGGGTAGTTCCCGGTGTCGGGGTGACCGTCCCTGGGGGCTGCGCCCCCAGACCCCCCTTCGGCCCTGAACGGGCCTCGTCCTCAAACGCCGGACGGGCTGACGGGAACCCGTAGGGGCCTGTCCTCAATCGGCCGGACGGGCTGAAAGACACACACGTGATGGGGGCGACCGGAGATCTCCGGTCGCCCCCATCACGTGTGTGCCGGACCGTAAGGTCAGCTGCCGGTGTCGTCCTTGCGGACCGACAGCAGGTCCTCCAGCTGTTCCTCCCTCGCCTGGGCGGCCACGAAGAGCAGTTCGTCGCCCGCCTCGAGTGAGTCCTCGCGGGTCGGGGTCAGGACCCGGGTGCCGCGGATGATGGTGACCAGCGAGGTGTCCTCGGGCCACTCCACGTCGCCGACCTGGGTGCCGGCCAGGGCCGACTCCTCGGGGAGGGTCAGTTCGACGAGGTTGGCGTCGCCGTGGCTGAAGCGGAGCAGCCGGACCAGGTCGCCGACGCTCACCGCCTCCTCGACCAGGGCCGACATCAGACGCGGGGTGGAGACGGCCACGTCCACGCCCCAGGACTCGTTGAACAGCCACTCGTTCTTCGGGTTGTTCACCCGGGCGACGACGCGCGGGACGCCGTACTCCGTCTTGGCCAGCAACGACACGACCAGGTTGACCTTGTCGTCACCGGTCGCGGCGATCACGACGTTGCAACGCTGGAGGGCCGCCTCGTCGAGGGAGGTGATCTCGCAGGCGTCGGCCAGCAGCCACTCCGCCTGCGGGACGCGCTCGACCGAGATGGCGGTCGGCGCCTTGTCCACGAGCAGGACCTCGTGGCCGTTCTCCAGCAGCTCGCCCGCGATCGAGCGGCCGACGGCGCCGGCTCCGGCAATGGCGACCCTCATCAGTGACCGTCCTCCTTGGGGCCCTCGGCGAACGAGGCCTCGACCTTCTCGACCTCGTCGCTCCGCAGCATCACGTGCACCAGGTCGCCCTCCTGGAGCACCGTCTGGGAGGTGGGCAGGATCGCCTCGCCGAGGCGGGTGAGGAACGCGACGCGGACGCCCGTCTCCTCCTGCAGCTTGCTGATCTTGTGGCCGACCCAGGACGGGGCGGCGTGCACCTCGGCGAGCTCGACGCCCCCGGTGGGGTCGCGCCACAGCGGCTCGGCACCCGAGGGGAGCAGCCGGCGCAGCATCTGGTCGGCCGTCCAGCGGACGGTGGCGACGGTGGGGATGCCGAGGCGCTGGTAGACCTCGGCGCGCCGGGGGTCGTAGATGCGCGCGGCGACGTTCTCGATGCCGAACATCTCACGGGCCACCCGGGCGGCGATGATGTTGGAGTTGTCGCCGCTGGACACGGCGGCGAAGGCGCCGGCCTCCTCGATGCCCGCCTCGCGCAGGGTGTCCTGGTCGAAGCCGACTCCGGTGACCCGCCGGCCACCGAAACCGGAGCCCAGTCGTCGGAAGGCGGTGGGGTCCTGGTCGATCACGGCGACCGTGTGCCCCTGTTGCTCCAGGGTCTGCGCGAGGGCGGAACCCACCCTGCCGCAGCCCATGATGACGATGTGCACGACCGTCCTTCCGAGGTCAAGAAGTCAAGAAGTCAATAAAAATTCTGGCTTGGCTTTGAACAGGGTCTCAGACCGTCGCCCAAGCTACACACGTGCGGTCCGCGCAGGGCACCCCCGTGCACGCTTTACGCGATCAGCGGCGGCTGATGCTCCAGAGACTGAGGAAGGTAAGGATTCCGAGGCCGACGAGGGTGCCGACGGCGCCGATGATCTCCGCGGTCGTGTGCATGGACCCTCCAAGGGGGCGGCAGCGGGCGGGGATTGTCATATAGACATGGGGATCGGCACGGTCGCGGAATCCGCAGCACGGGCATGGCCGAATTCACCCGGGAGGCAGACGCGGCACGCCATCACCCGACTGAGGCCGGGGGAGGGTGGGCGGTCCCGTGTTCGAAGGCCTACGATCCTCTGTTGTGTCCAAACTGACCGACGTGCCCAAACGGATTCTGATCGGGCGCGCACTGCGCAGTGATCGGCTCGGAGAAACGCTCCTGCCGAAGCGCATCGCCCTGCCCGTCTTCGCTTCCGACCCGCTGTCCTCCGTGGCCTACGCGCCCGGGGAGGTGCTGCTGGTCCTGTCCATCGCGGGCGTGTCGGCCTACCACTTCAGCCCCTGGATCGCCCTCGCGGTCGTCGTGCTGATGTTCACGGTGGTCGCCTCCTACCGGCAGAACGTCCACGCCTACCCCAGCGGCGGCGGCGACTACGAGGTGGCCACCACCAACCTCGGCCCCAAGGCCGGCCTGACCGTCGCGAGCGCGCTGCTCGTCGACTACGTCCTGACCGTCGCGGTCTCCATCGCCTCCGGCATCGAGAACCTCGGCTCCGCGATCCCGTTCGTGGTCGAGCACAAGGTGGCCTGCGCGGTCGCCGTGATCGTGCTGCTGACGCTGATGAACCTGCGCGGCGTCAAGGAGTCCGGCAAGCTCTTCGCGATCCCGACCTACGTCTTCGTCGCGGGCGTCTTCATCATGGTCGCCTGGGGTGCCTTCCGCGGGCTGGTGCTCGACGACACCATGCGGGCGCCGACGGCCGAGTACACGATCAAGGCCGAGCACCAGGGCCTGGCCGGGTTCGCCCTGGTCTTCCTGCTGCTGCGTGCCTTCTCCTCCGGCTGTGCCGCGCTCACCGGCGTGGAGGCGATCTCCAACGGCGTCCCCGCCTTCCGCAAGCCCAAGTCGAAGAACGCGGCGAGCACGCTCGCGGCGATGGGCCTGCTGGCCGTCACCATGTTCTGCGGCATCATCGTCCTGGCGCTGGTCACCGACGTCCGGATGGCCGAGAACCCGGCCGTCGACCTGCTGCACAACGGGGTCGCGGTCGGCGCCGACTACGTCCAGAACCCGGTGATCACCCAGGTCGCCGAGGCCGTCTTCGGCAAGGGCAGCTTCCTCTTCATCGTCCTCGCCGCGGCCACCGCCCTGGTGCTGTTCCTCGCGGCGAACACCGCGTACAACGGCTTCCCGGTGCTCGGCTCGATCCTGGCCCAGGACCGCTATCTGCCCCGCCAGCTGCACACCCGCGGCGACCGCCTCGCCTTCTCCAACGGCATCGTGCTGCTCGCCGGTGCGGCCACGATGCTGGTCATCATCTACGGCGCCGACTCCACGCGGCTGATCCAGCTGTACATCGTCGGCGTGTTCGTGTCGTTCACCCTCAGCCAGATCGGCATGGTCCGGCACTGGAACCGCCTTCTGGCCACCGAGACCGACCAGGCCAAGCGCCGCCACATGGTCCGCTCCCGCGCGATCAACACCTTCGGCGCCTTCTTCACCGGACTGGTCCTGATCGTCGTCCTGGTCACCAAGTTCACGCACGGCGCCTGGGTCGCCCTGCTCGGCATGGTGATCTTCTACGGGACGATGAGCGCGATCCGCCGCCACTACGACGGCGTCTCCGCGGAGATCGCCGCTCCCGAGGGCCCCAGCGACGACACCGTCCGGCCCTCGCGCGTCCACTCGGTGCTGCTGATCTCCAAGATCCACCGCCCGACGCTGCGCGCCCTCGCCTACGCCAAGCTGATGCGCTCCGACACCCTCGAGGCGCTCACCGTCAACGTCGACCCGGCCGAGACGAAGACGCTGCGCGACGAGTGGGAACGGCGCGGGATCGACGTACCGCTGAAGGTCCTGGACTCGCCCTACCGCGAGGTCACCCGGCCGGTCATCGAGTACGTCAAGAGCCTGCGCCAGGAATCGCCGCGCGACGCGGTGTCGGTGATCATCCCGGAGTACGTGGTCGGCCACTGGTACGAGCACCTGCTGCACAACCAGAGCGCGCTCCGGCTCAAGGGCCGGCTGCTGTTCACCCCGGGCGTCATGGTCACGTCCGTCCCGTACCAGCTCCAGTCCTCCGAGGCGGCGAAGAAGCGGGCCCGCAGGCGCTCGGAGTGGAACGCCCCGGGTGCGGTGCGACGCGGTCCCGCGCAGGAGGGACGCCCGAAGGAGCCGTCGGGCACCGGTTCCGGCAGCGCCCCGGGCTCCTCGGGGCCGGACCCGAAGAAGTGACCCTCGCGCCGGGCGGCCCCGCGATCCTCGCCTCTTGACCCCCGCCCCGGCGCATGGTGAACGGCCGGACGACAGCCACGTAGACTGGTGGGCTGTTGTCCGGCCGTTCCTCGTTCGACGTTGTGGAGTCACCCCGCCATGCAGGCAGAACCGAAGAATTCGCAGGCGGTGTCGCTCGTGGGGCAGGAATACGAGGTCGAGATCGGCCCCGTCGCCCACGGCGGCCACTGCATCGCCCGGACGGACGCCGGTCAGGTGCTCTTCGTCCGGCACACGCTGCCCGGCGAGCGGGTCGTGGCCCGGGTGACCGAGGGCGAGGAAGGGGCCCGGTACCTGCGCGCGGACGCCGTACAGGTGCTGGAGGCGTCCAAGGACCGCGTCGAGGCGCCCTGCCCGTACGCCGGACCCGGCCGCTGCGGCGGCTGCGACTGGCAGCACGCCAAGCCGGGCGCCCAGCGTCGGCTCAAGGGCGAGGTGATCGCCGAGCAGCTGCTGCGGCTCGCGGGCCTCACGCCCGAGGAGGCCGGCTGGGACGGCACCGTGATGCCGGCCGAGGGCGACAAGCTGCCGGCCGGCGAGGTGCCCGCATGGCGCACCCGCGTCCAGTACGCCGTCGACGCCGACGGCAATGCCGGGCTGCGGCGCCACCGCTCGCACGAGGTCGAGCCGATCGAGCACTGCATGATCGCGGCGCCGGGCGTCAGCGAGCTGGGCATCGAGGACCGCGACTGGTCCGGGATGGCGTCCGTCGACGCGATCGCCGCGACGGGCTCGCAGGACCGCATGGTGATCCTCGAACCCCGCCCCGGCGCCCGTCTGCCCCTCGTCGAGCTGGACCGGCCCGTCTCCGTCATGCGGGTCGAGGAGCACGACGGCGGCATCCACCGCGTGCACGGCCGGGCCTTCGTGCGCGAGCGCGCCGACGGCCGGACGTACCGCGTCGGCAGCGGCGGCTTCTGGCAGGTCCATCCGCAGGCCGCCGAGACCCTCGTCAAGGCGGTCATGCAGGGCCTGCTCCCGCGCAAGGGCGACATGGCACTCGACCTGTACTGCGGCGTCGGCCTCTTCGCGGGCGCCCTCGCCGACCGCCTCGGCGACAAGGGTGCGGTGCTGGGCATCGAGTCCGGCAAGCGCGCCGTGGAGGACGCCCGGCACAACCTCGCCGGGTTCGAGCGGGTACGGATCGAGCAGGGCAAGGTCGAGGCGGTGCTGCCGCGCACCGGGATCACCGAGGTCGACCTGATCGTCCTCGACCCGCCGCGCGCGGGCGCGGGCAAGAAGACCGTCGAACACCTGGCTTCGCTGGGGGCACGGAAGATCGCGTACGTGGCCTGCGACCCGGCGGCGTTGGCCCGCGACCTGGCGTACTTCCGGGACGGCGGCTACAAGGTGCGGATGCTGCGGGCGTTCGATCTGTTCCCGATGACGCATCACGTGGAGTGCGTGGCGATTCTGGAGCCGGTGGGCAAGGGGGCCTGAGCTGCGGTTTCGCGGTTCCGGTGAGTCGCTCGACCTGTTTCCCCCGGAACAGGGGGTCGAGCGACAGGACCGACCTTGCAGGCTGTCTGACGTGCGCATTCATGGGAGAGACGCTCGCAACGGAGACGTCTTCGGGGTCTCGTTCGGAGATCGTTGACGCTCGGATGACGCTCATCTCGGGGCTCTGGGTCAGCCGCGTTGTTCTCCATCGCGGGAGACGATCACCGGGCGAGGCCGGTATCTCTGGCCACGCCAGGTACCTCAGCTCCCGGAGACCGATGCAGACGTGTGTATCGGCTGCGCTGATGGCTTCCGGGCTGTGGACGGTCACGGCCCTCGTAAGGTTCAGCCTCTCCGCCGCGAGATGATGCGTGCCGTACGACCTCTCTCCGAGTCGACCGCCACGGCGTCGCTTTGGTGGGCGGGCCCGCTTCGCCCGCCCGGCGTGGGGTCGATCTGGGCATCAGGGGCCGCGTCGCACGGCTCTGACACCGTTCGCACCGTGGTCAGAGCGTCGGCCGCCGCATCTCCTCGAAGTCGCGCAGGTCGATGGTCGAGGGGGCCAGGGACACATCGGCGAAGTGCCGTTGCTCGGTCGAGCACTCCGGGCACCGGCGACGTGGGTTCCGGCGTCCTGCCCAGTGCGCCGATGACCGCGCAGGGCCTGGACGGCGGCTCCTCCCTGATCAACTCGCAGTTCACCATGCTTCGCTTCTGTGGGGGCACGGCGTGGGATGACGACTTGAGAGGGCCTCGTCAGGAGGCGGAGAAAGCCCGCACGGAGGGCCGTATGCAGGCCCGGTGGAGCGGTGGAGCGGTGGAGCGCACGGACGGTTGCACCGGCCGTGACTACTCCCCGGAAACCCCCTGTTTCTGCAGTCCCTCACGCAGTGCCCGCACGGCGTAGAAGGCGCGGCTCTTGACCGTACCGGGCGGGATGCCGAGGTGCTCGGCCGCCTGGGCGACGCTGCATTCCAGGTAGTACATGAGTCGGATGACGGTTCTCTGCTGCTCGTTCAGTTCCTGCAGGGCCTTCAGCACCACATGGGAGGTGATCGTCGATTCCGTGCTGTCCCAGGAGGCGTCCAGGTCCTCGACCGGCATGAGCTCCAACGGCCTGATCTGCCGGGCCCGATGGTGGTCGATGACGAGGTTCCTCGCCACGGTGAACAGCCACGGCCGGATGTGCTCGCCGCGGGTGCCCAGGAACCGGGCGTGCTTCCAGGCGCGGGCCGCGGTCTCCTGGAGGATGTCCTCGGCCTTGTGCCAGTCGCCGTCCAACAGGCGCGCGGCGTACCGAACGAGCAGAGGCCCGTACTGATCGTAGATGTCTCGGACAAAGGCGTCGCAGTCGGTCTCCGATGCGACGGGCCGGGCGTGCGCCCGAGCCGGAGCGAGGAGGGCGGTCCCCGCTTCCATGATCCCGTTCATGGGTGGTGCCCATTCCTGTTCAAGTGCTCTATGGCGTGCTCTACCGCAAGTGCGGGCGAGTGGCTCAACACTCGTAGGAAGCCCTTAGCCAAACCTTGTCGTTCCCTTGTCGTGCCGGCCGGCGAGAGCGACAAGGGCCAGGTGAAGGTCGGCGGGCGGCGGGCGATGCTCGGCGGCCCTGGTGCACGGGTGCTAGCTCCGGCCCTCGGTGCCGGCGGCCAAATGACGACCCGTTCTGTGCGGCGGACCGTTCATCGTCCGCGGCACAAGGTGAACCGCCGCCCTGTTCCGGTCGTTCGCAAGAGAGGGACACGCGCTCGGAGAACACGGCGCGCGGTTCTGCGACGGACGCTGCGCCGCGCCTTGCAGGCGTGCTTCCCATCCACCATGCCCCCGGCGTTCTCGCCTGTGTCGAGATGAAGAGGAATATTTGTGATCGGTTCACGGCTTCGCCGGTTCCTGCTGCCCGGAGCAATACCGGCCGGTGTTGAGCCCGAACTGCACGCCCCATGCCGGCAGTTACATGAACGACCGTACGACCTCGCTCCGGAACCGGACCAACCGCACCGTCTGTATGGACCGGCACGAGAACTACAGCTACGACATGGGGTGTTACGGGGTCGGTGGCTCGACCGGCGTACTACCCATCCACAACGACGAGCTGACGAGCTTCCGGCTCGTGTGATCCCGACGCGGGGGAGCACCGTACCGGCCGGCACTCAGGAGTGAAGCCGGGTTCGGTCCCGGGCGGTCCGGCTGAGCAGTCTGAACCGTCCGGGACCGCAGGAGAACCTCGCACGCCCGCTGAAGATCAGCGGACGGCGGACGAGTGGCCATCCGTCGAACCGTCCCGCTCGGAGCCCTGACGCGCAGGGTCACCACTCCTCGGCGTCGGGAGCCGATGGCTCCCCTCCGCCCTCTCCGGAACGGCGGGCGTAGGGTCCGCGTCCATGTCCAGAGCGGTGAGCCGGTCGCGGATCTGCTGAGCGCTGTGGGGCATGGCTCGCTCGTCGGCGCCGGCGAGGGCGCATGCCCAGTCCGCTCGTGCCCCTTTCCGGTCGCCCAGGGCCAGCCGCGTGTCGCCGAGTCGCATCAGTGTGCCGATGGCGTTCCGGTGGTCCCCCAGTTCTTCGAACGCCCGCGTCGCCCGCTGGTAGGTGGCCACCGACTCTTCGTAACGGCCGAGCATGCGGAGGTTGTAGCCCAGAATGTCCCAGGCTTGGGCCAGCTGCCACGGCGCGTCCAGCTGCTGGAACAGGGCGATGCCCTCCTCGCTGTACAGCAGGCTCTTCTCGAGATGCCCCAGGTTGGAGTGGAACCAGGCGAGCTCGGTGAGGCACTCGGCCAGCCACAACTCCTCACCGGTCTCCCGGGACAGCTCCAGCCCCCGCTCGGAGAATGCCACGGCCTCCTGGATCCGGCCGAACAGGAACAGCGCACACGCCGTGACGTAGTGGGCTCGGGCCTGCTCACCGGTCGAGTCGAGCTCCTCGAAGATCGTGGTGGCGCGTCGCAGGTGCTGAAGAGCCTGCTCCTGGTGGCCGAGATAGCCGTGGATGTGGCCGAGGTGACGTAGGCAACGGCCCTCCTCAAGGCGGTTGTTGCGGCGTCGGGCCACTTCGAGGGCGGGGGTCAGCGCGGTGATGGCTTCGGGCCAGAACTCCTGGCGGTTGAGATACTCCTTGAGCGACCAGGCCAGCCCGGTGGTGTGGTGGTCCAGCTGCCGGCTGACGGCGGTGTGGAGCAAACCGGTCAGCACCCGGTGTTCGGCGGTGAGCCATCGGGTCGCCTGCTGGACGGTGGTGAGGTTTTCCGGTGTGACCCCTGGGGCGGGTGCACCGAGGTCGAGGTCGGACGAGGTGTCCTGTTTGAGGAGCTGGTTGGCCTCGTAGGCGGTGAACATGTAGTGGTCCAGGGACCGGAGAGTGGCGTGGTGGCGTTCCTGGGCGCTGTCGTGGGTGTGGGTGAGCTCGGTGGCGTAGCCGCGCAGGAGGTCGTGCAGGCTGTAGCGGCCGGGTAGCGGCTGTTCCACCAGGCAGGCACTGACCAGGCAGGCGAGAGCACGGCGGGTCCGGGGGAGGGGAAGACCGGCGAGGCCGGCGGCGGCCGGGGCGGTGATGTGGGGGCCGGGGTGCAGGGCCAGGAAGCGGAAGAGCCGGGCGGCGGTCTCGTCCAGGGACTGGTAGGACCAGGAGAAGACGGCGCGTACGTCGGTGGTGGTGTCGAAGCCGGTGAACGCGTCGAGGCCGCCGTGGGTGTGTCGCAGCTCGTCGGCGATGGCGTGAAGGGGGAAGGAGGGATCGAGTTCGGCGCGGGCGGCGACCACGGCCATGGCCAGGGGAAGCCGTCCGCACAGGCGGATGATGTCGGCTGTGGCGGTGGGCTCGGCGACCAGTCGTTCGGTGCCCAGGCGTCGTTCGAGGGCTTGGTGGGCCTCGGTTTGTGAGGGCAGTGGGAGGGTGAGGGGTTTGGCGCCGTCGGTGGTGATCAGGCCGGGGAGTTGGTTGCGGCTGGTGATCAGGGTGAGGCAGCCCGCTCCCGCGGGGAGCAGGGGGCGCACTTGTTGCTCGTCTCGGGCGTTGTCCAGGACGAGGAGGATCTGCCGGTCGGCGAGGAGGCTGCGGAAGAGTGTGCTGCGGCCCTGGGTGTCTTCGGGGATGCGCTGGGCGGGAACACCGAGGGCGGTGAGGAAGCCCTGCAGGGCGTTGCCGGGTTCGACGGCGGGTGCGTGGGGGTGGAATCCGCACAGGTTGACGAAAAGCTGTCCGTCGGGGAAAGAGGGGGCGATGCGGTGGGCGTGGTGGACGGCGAAGGTGGTCTTGCCGACACCGGGAGCACCGCTGATGACGACGACAGGGGCCGCGGTCGGTCCGGGCCGGCCCGGGGCGCCGCTCACGGCCGACAGCCACGCCCCCTCGGCCACCCGCCCCGCGAACACCGGGAGACTGCGCGGCAGTTGTGCCGGACGTGCCAGGGGCGGCGACGTGGTTCCCTCATCATCCGTGGCCGTGTCGCACTTCGCGTCGGACCGATCGGCCGCGTCGGACGGCGCGTCGGCGGCCGGGCCGACGGGCGCGGTTGCCTCGCCCCCGTCCGGCACCCCGGACACGGCCGACCCGATCGGACCGCTGCCGTGCCCGGCACCCCCGCCGGGGACGGACGCCGCGCCGAATCTGTTCAGTTCACCGGCTGAGTGAAGGGGTGGCAGGTCGTGGTGAAGGATGCCGTGGTGCAGGGCGCGTAGGGAGGGGCCGGGTTCGAGGCCGAGTTCGTCGGCGAGGTGCCGGCGCAGGTCGGTGTAGCGCTGAAGCGCTTCGGGGTGTCGACCGGCGAGGTACAGGGCGCGCAGCAGCAAGGCCCAGCCGGTTTCCCGCAGGGGATGCTCTGTGGTCATTTCCTGTGCCGCGTCCAGAGCTTCGGTGATCCGTCCGTGCAGGAGCAGGGCAGTGGTGCGGATCTCGCGGGTGGTCTGCCGCAGTTCTTCCAGGCGTGCTGCCTCGTTGGTGGCGAACAGGTGGTGCGCGGCGTCGGCGAACGGGGTGCCGCGCCACATCTCCAGGGCTTTTCCGGCCTCTTCCACGACGCGTTCGGGCCGACCCTGCTCCATGAACCGGTGTGCCTGGGCAAGGGCCCGCTCGAAGCGTACGGTGTCACGGCTCTCGGGCGGCACACGCAGGGCGTAGCCCAGGGGTTCGGTGACCAGCACCTCGAAGATGCCCTGTCGGCGCAGGTGTTGGGGTTCCAGGACCGCGCGTACCTTGCTGATGTGGGCGTGCAGGGAGCCCATTGCCCCGCCCGGGGTCCGTCCCGGCTGCTGCGGCCACAGTTCCTCGCACAGCGTCTGCGGAGCGACCGCCCGGCCGTCGGCGAGCAGCAGGCGGATCAGCAGCAGCCGCTGCCTGCGCCGACCCGGATCGAGTACCGTGCCCGCCCGCCGTACCACCAGCGGACCCAGCAGTCCGAAGTCGAGCCCCTGCCTCACCGTTGTCACCGTACCCACTCAGAATCCCGCTCGACGGCGCCGCCATCGGGGGCACACACATGACCATGATCCGCGGACCTGTGGGCGACCCGCTTCCGCGGTGACGAAAACCGGGCCCCGGCACACCAGGACACCCGCGCGCCCCTCGGTCGCGGTGACCTGTCCGCCGAGGTGGGGCCGGAGCAGGTGATCGGAGCGGCGAGGACCCCGTCGTCCGCTTTCCGCATACCGGACAGGACCTTAGCAGGACGTCACCCGGCGGTGACCTCGACGGCGGCGCGATGCGCCGCGACGACACGGGCGCCTTCGCCGGCCGCGGCGCCTGCAGGCGGGGCCGTCTCCACCTGGGGGGCCGCTCATCTGCTACCACGACCTCGGCTCGCCATGGAATGAACCGGCAGCCGCGGCTGATTCCGGCGCTGCTGATCTGCGAGCACCCCGCGCCGGACGGCCCGTGCAGACGCATCCGGTACGCGGTCCGTTCGGGTCGGCGGTGTCGCGGAGCAGGCCGGATCCCCTGTGGACGGCCACTGCGGGTGACCTGCTGCCAGAGGGCCCCACAGATACCTCTCGCCTGCGACGAAGGGTGAACCAGCGTGATGTTCATCCCGTTGAGTGGTCGAACGGTCGTCGTCAGGAGTGGGAAAAAGACATGGTCATCGTCGAAGGAACGAGCACCGCCCGGTTCGAACCGGTCCGAGCGGCGCTGGCAGCGCACCTGGAGTCCGGCGAGGAGTTGGGGGCGTCGATCGCCGTAGATGTCGACGGAGTCATGGAAGTCGATCTGTGGGGTGGGCATGCCGATGAAGCGCGGACCGTTCCGTGGCACCAGGACACGTTGGTCAGCCTGTGGTCGACCACCAAGACCCTCAGCAGTCTGGCGGCCCTCGTCCTCGTCGACCGGGGGGCACTGGATCTGCACCGCCCGGTCGCGCACTACTGGCCCGAATTCGCTGCTCAGGGCAAGCAGGACATCGAGGTGCGGCATGTCCTGTCACACACCTCGGGGCTTTCCGGCTGGCAGCAGCCCTTCACCATCGACGATCTGTACGACTGGCCGACCGCGAGCGCCCGGCTGGCCGCGCAGGCGCCCTGGTGGGAGCCGGGCAGTGCCTCGGGCTACCACGTGCAGACTCAGGGACAGCTGGTGGGAGAGCTTGTCCGGCGGGTCAGCGGCCGTACCCTGGCCGAGTTCGTCGACACCGAGATCGCCAAGCCGTCACAAGCCGACGTCCAGATCGGTGCGCGGCAGGCCGACTGGCCGCGTATCGCCGAGCTGGTGGCCCCGTCGCAGCTCCCCGGAATGCCCGCCGGCCTAGATCCCGAGGGCATCTTCACCAAGACGTTGCTCGGAAGCCCGGCCAGGGACGAGCATGTCGACACCCCGCAGTGGCGCCGTGCCGAACTCGGAGCCGTCAACGGACACGGCAACGCACGAGGCATGGCCCGTGCCCTCTCCGTGATCTCACGGCGCGGCCAGGTGAACGGCCACCGGCTCCTCGCCGCGGACACGGTGGACAAGGTCCTCGACGTACAGGCCGACGGAATCGACCTGTTCCTGGGCGTTCCCGTGCGCTGGGGCATCGGCTTCGCGCTCGCCGATGCGAGGACGATGCCGGACATGCCCACCGGGAGGGTCTGCTTCTGGGTCGGCCGGGGCGGTTCGATCGTCATGATGGACCTCGACCGGCGCGTCACGTTCTCGTACACGATGAACCGGCTGGGCGACGGAATACTCGGCTCGGAGCGGACCCTCAGCTACATGAGGCATGTCTACGAAGTCCTGGACTCCACCGACTGAGGTCCGCCACGAGAAGGGCGGACCCGGGCGAGTCTGTCCCACGGACCAGGTCCGCCGCCGGCCACACCACTGCCTGGGCGCCAGGCGAATGCCCTCGACCGTAGGCTCGATCACACGGGGAAGCGGCTGACCACCGTGCCCCACGCAGCCACGTTCGATGCCCGCGAACGAACATCCCGTCCCCGGGGTGAACCGGCCCTGTCTCCTCATCGTTGGACAGGACGAAAGACGTTCTGCCCCGCCAGTCGAGGGGTCGGGCGATGCTCCAGGGCCAGGTCGGGCGGCAGCCCGGCAGTCGCTCTCCGGGCCGCCGTCGCGTGTCGCCCAGCACCCGCCCGATCCGCGCTGATCACCTGGCGCAGACGGAAAGCACTACAACTCGGTCATCCACAGGAACCCGGTGCTTCGTTCCTCGAACGCACCGGCTCGCTTCACCGGCACGGTCCGGTGAGGGCCGACAGCCAAGGAAAAGGACATTCACGCATGCGCATCACCCGCCTGGCCCGTCCGAGCCGCAGATCCGCCCTGCTCGGTGTCACAGCGGCCGTGGGGTTGTCCGTGGCCGCCGCCACCCTGCCCGGCGCAGCCGGTGCGGTGTCCCACCATCCGACACGTCCGACGATCGTGCTGGAGCACGGGGCGTTCGCCGACGCGGCGAGCTGGGACGGTGTCGTCACCCGGCTGCAGCGTGCGGGCTATCCCGTGGTGTCCGCCGCCAACCCGCTGCGCGGTCCGGCTACTGATGCCGCTTACCTCCGCAGCGTCGTCGACCACATCGACGGGCCCGTGGTCCTGGTCGGTCACTCCTACGGCGGTACCGTCATCAGCCAGGCCGCCGCGGGCCTGGAGGGCAAGGTGAAGGCGCTGGTCTACATCGCCGCGTTCCTGCCCGACACGGGCGAGAGTTCGCTCGGACTGACGAACAAGTTCCCCGGCAGCACCCTCGGCCAGGCGATCGAATCCGTCAACTACACGCTGCCCGACGGTGGTCAGGGCGCAGACGTGTACATCAAGCCGGAAAAGTTCCGTGACCAGTTCGCTGCGGACGTGGCGGCGGACAAGGCCAGGCTCATGGCAGCAGGACAGCGTCCGATCGCCGCCGCCGCGCTGGAGGAGAAGTCGACGAAGGCAGCCTGGAAGACGATCCCCTCCTGGTCGTTGGTCACCACCGAGGACCTCAACATTCCCGTGGCCGCCCAGCGCTACATGTCGGCCCGTGCCGGGGCTCGCACCACGGTCATCGACGCGTCGCACGCGGTATCCGTGTCCCGCCCCGAGGCCGTCGCCCGCATCGTGGAGCAGGCGGCCCGCACGGTCCGCTGACCGACGGTTCCGCCCCGTCGCGTCATCGCACGTCCCCACAGCCATGCCCACCCGGGCACTTCACCACCAGACGCGTTTCCCACCGAAAGGCAGTAACCAGCATGGCGTTCATCACCGTCGGCCAGGAGAACTCGACCAGCATCGAGCTGTACTACGAGGACCATGGCACCGGGCAGCCGGTCGTACTGATCCACGGCTACCCGCTCGACGGCCACTCCTGGGAGAAGCAGTCCGCCGCCCTGCTGTCGGCCGGCTACCGCGTGATCACGTACGACCGGCGCGGCTTCGGTCGCTCCAGCCAGCCCACCGCCGGCTACGACTACGACACCTTCGCCGCCGATCTGAACACGGTCCTGGAGACCCTCGACCTCAACGACGTCGTCCTGGTCGGCTTCTCCATGGGTACCGGCGAGGTTGCCCGCTACCTGGGAACCTACGGCTCCGCCCGGATAGCGAAGGCAGCCTTCCTCGCCTCTCTCGAGCCTTTCCTCCTCAAGACCGACGACAACCCCGGCGGCGTCGACGGCACCGTCTTCAAGGACATCGAAGGGGCCGTCACCGCCGACCGCTACGCCTACTTCACCGCGTTCTACGAGAACTTCTACAACCTCGACGAGAACCTCGGCACCCGCATCAGCGAAGAAGCCGTCCGCAACAGCTGGAACGTTGCCGCCGGAGCCTCCGCGTACGCCTCCCTGGCCTGCGTGGCGACCTGGTCCACCGACTTCCGTGCCGACCTCCCCAAGATCGACGTCCCGGCGCTGATCCTGCACGGCACCGCCGACCGCATCCTGCCCATCGAGGCCACCGGAGAACGCTTCCACCAGACACTCCCGCAGGCGGACTACGTCGTCATCGACGGCGCCCCCCACGGCCTGCTGTGGACCCACGCCCAGGAAGTCACCCAGGCCCTCCTCACCTTCCTGGCCAAGTGACCGACAGCCGACGGCCCTCCCGCCGGGAGCGGGCACGCGGCCCGTTACCCGGGGGACGCGAGGCTCAGCCTGATCGTTCGCTCGCCGGCCGCTCGTCGGCAGGACCGTGAACCGTGCGCACCCCGCCGTCGTTCCCACGACGGCGGGGTGCGCGAACCTCTTCTGGATCCAGGACAGTTGCCCGCCGAGTGGCGCTGGCATGGTTCGAGAGCGGGAGTGACGCGCCTCCCTGCTCCTCCCGCGCCAGTTCCAGCAGACCGAGGTGACGACCGGCGAACGCAGCTCCGCCGGGTTCAATTCGCGGAAGTACGCGCCAACCGCACACGGACCCACGGTCGGCTCGCTGCGGCGGGTCTGAGGCGCTGACCGGCTGTGGCGTCTTCTACGGCTCAGCCAGGGACCGCCGATCCATGGATGAACCTTCCTCTCCCGCCCCTGCGCGGGCGCCCCTACGGTCGAGGCTGCGGGCGCTCACCGGCCCGCCGTACCGAAGGAGCAAGACCCCCATGAAGATCACCGGCAACACGATCCTGATCACCGGCGGCACCTCGGGCATCGGCCTCGGTCTGGCCCTGCGTCTGCACGAGGCCGGCAACAAGGTGATCGTCGCCGGCCGGCGCAAGGAACTTCTCGACGAGATCACGGCCGAGCACCCGGGTATCGACGCGCTGGTCCTCGACGTCGCGGACCCCGACTCGATCGCCCGGGCCCGCGAGACCGTGGCGGCGAGCCACCCCGAGCTGAACGTCCTGGTCAACAACGCCGGCATCATGCTGCGGGAGAACCTCCTCGACACGGCCGAACTCCCGATCGCCGAGGATCACGTCGCGACCAATCTGCTCGGCACGATCCGGATGACGTACGCCTTCCTGCCGCTGCTGGTGGGCAAGGACGACGCGGTCGTCATGAACGTCACCTCCGCGCTGGCGTTCGTACCGTTCCCGATCACCCCGACCTACAGCGCGACCAAGGCCGCGCTGCACTCCTTCTCCGAGAGCCTGCGCATCCAGCTCGGCGGTGCCGGCGCCGGCGTCCAGGTGATCGAGGTGGTCCCGCCGGGCGTGCGCACGAGCCTGATGGGCCAGCAGGACAGCGAACAATCCATGCCGTTGGACGACTTCCTCACCGAGGCCCTCGACCTGCTGCGCGAGAACCCCGACGCGAAGGAGCTGGTCGTCGAGCGCGCCAGGTTCATCCGCGACGCGCAGGCCAACGGCTCCTACGACGACGTCCTCGCCATGATCAGCGGCAGCTGACCGACCTGTTATTTCCGACGGGAAACAACAGCACGCGAGCGCCGTCACACGACGAACCTCGTCCTATCGGCCAGGCCGGGCGACGAGGCCCGGGCTCGTCCAAAGCGTTGGGTGTCCTCGACGGAGACCGTCGCCGTAGGCCGCCCTCCATGCCGACGGCGTGCGGCGTACCGCGGACAGTCGGTGAATTGCCCAGCGGGTCACGCAGGGGCAGGTGATCATCGGGTCGTCTCGCTGAGCGCGCCCTCGCGTCGGCCGTACGCGCGGCTTCGCGCGGGCAGAAGAGGAGGGCTCAGCCATGGATCGGCGGTCTCTGGATGGCCGGGCGGGATGCGGCGAGGATGGACGGCATGGACAAGAAGGAACTGGCGGAATTCCTGCGACATCGGCGTGAGGCGCTGCGGCCCCGTGACGTCGGGCTGGTCGAGGGGGCGCGCAGGCGTACGCAGGGGTTGCGCCGCGAGGAGGTCGCGCAGCTCGCCGGTATGTCCACCGACTACTACGCCCGGCTGGAGCAGCAGCGTGCTCCGCAGCCCTCCGTCCAGATCACCGCGGCTCTCGCCCGGGCACTGCGGCTGTCCCTCGACGAGCGCGACCATCTCTTCGTCCTCATCGGCCACAACGCCCCGGCCCGCTTCGAGCGCTCCGAGCATGTCAGCCCGACACTGCTGCGGGTCCTGGACCGCCTGGACGACTCCCCGGCCATGGTGCAGACCGACCTGGTCGACACCCTCGCGATGAACCCGATGGCCATCGCGCTCCTCGGAGACCAGACCCGCCACACCGGCCTCGCCCGCAGCGGCTACTACCGCTGGTTCATGGACCCGGCCGAGCGCCTGATGGTTCCCGAGGAAAGCCGCGAGCGCCACGGCCGTGCCCAGGCGGCACGCCTGCGGGCCGCGCTGACCGCCGGCAGCGACACCCCCCGAGCCGCCCGGATCCTCGCCGAACTCCAGGAGCACAGCCCCGAGTTCGTCCGCATGTGGGAACTTCAGGAGGTCGCCCAACGCTACGACGACTGCAAGACCGTCCTCCATCCCCAGCTCGGCCGCATCGAGGTCGACGCCCAGCTTCTGTACACCGAGAACCGCGCCCAGACCCTGGTGGTGCTGACCACCCGCCCCGGCACGGAGAGCCACAGTAAACTCGAACTGCTCTCCGTCATCGGACACCAACAGCTCACCCCCTGACGTCCTACCAGGGACCGGGCCGGGCCCGGCGCGGGAGGGGCCGGACAGGGCACCCTGGGATGGTGCAGCCCGCACGGCTTTCGCCCGCTCTCCATGGCCGAACATGTCGGCCCCCTGCGCTGTCCGGGCTCCGCGCTCAGGCCGCCCATTTGACCGGATGGAGCCTCCGCTTTACTCTCGAACACATACGGAGGCGGCATCCGTTTTGATGCGGCCGCAGGATCACGGCAGGCGGGAGGGTGCATGAGCGCCGTCGAACAGCGGGGCCGTAAGCCCCGCGCGGACGTCCAGCGCAACCGCGCGGCCCTTCTGGAGACCGCGCAGCGTCACTTCCTGCAGCACGGGGTCGGCACCTCCCTCGAGGCGGTGGCCAAGGAGGCAGGTGTCGGGCCCGGCACCCTGTACCGGCACTTCCCCACCCGGGAGGCGCTGCTGGCGGCCGTGCTCCAGACGCGCTCCGAGGAACTGGTGGCCCGCCAGGCGGAGATCGAGCAGCTCGGCGACCCGGCCGAGGCGCTGGAGCAGTGGCTGCGGGCGATGGAGGAGTACTTCAGCGCCTTCAGCGGGCTGCCGGACCCGCTCATGGCCGCGGCCCGGGCGCAGGAGCCGGACAACCCGCTCACGATCCCCTGCGACATCCTCATCTCCGCCACCGATCAGTACGTGCGAGCCGCGCAGCTCGCGGGGCGCGTGCGCGCGTCGGTGCGGGGGCACGACCTGTTCCTCGCGGCCTGTTCCGTCGCCTGGATCAAGGGCACCGGTACCGAGGAGGAGCCGCTCGACCGGCTCCGCACGCTCATCGCGAGCGGCTACCGCCAGCAGGACACCCAGGCGTAATCCGCCAGGCACCCAGCCCCGCTCCGCCCCCGCAAAGCCAGGCGGCACTACCACCCATCCGTCACATCGCGCTGCCCCCAGGGGCAGCACAACCTCTCAAGGGACAAATCATGAAAATTACTGTCATAGGCGCCGGTGCCATCGGCGGGAATCTCGCAGCCAAGCTCAGCACGGCCGGTCACGACGTCCAGGTGGCCGACGCCCGCGGCCGCGAGGCCATCCGGGCGGAGGTCCTGGAGTCCGGGGCCCGCGCGGCGGACCTCGCCGACGCCGTCCAGGGCCGGGACGTCATCGTCCTGTCGATCCCGTTCGGGGTGGCGGGCCAGCTGGCGGACCTGTTCGCGTCGGTGCCCGACGAGACGGTGGTCATCGACACCTCGAACTACTACCCCGGCATGCTCAGCGAGCCGATCGAGGCGGTGGACAACGGCCAGGTGGAGAGCGTGTACACCGCCGAGCTGCTCGGCCGCCCCGTGGTCAAGGCGTGGAACGCCGCGCTGGCCGAAACCCAGCGGACCAAGGGCGTCCCGGCCGGAACGCCCGGCCGCCTCGCCATCCCCGTCGCCGGCGACTCCGAGGAGGCGCGGAAGGTGGCCATGAGCCTGGTGGACGACACCGGCTTCGACCCCTACGACGCCGGCACACTGGCCGACTCCTGGCGCCAGCAGCCCAACAGCCCCGCCTACTGCACCGAGCTGACCCTGAACGAGCTGCCGGCGGCCCTGGCCGCGGCCGACCGCGCCAAGGACGCGGCCGTCCGCGACAGCCTCCCGGAACGCATCGCCTCCCTCGGTGCCAACCCCACCGTCGACGACGTCGTCGAGATGAACCGCGCCGCCCACCGCTGAGACACCCGACGCAACTCTCGCGCGCCCAACGGCACGAGAGCGACAGCGCCGGCACGCCGCGAACACACACGACGAAAACGAAGAGCGCACAGTCCCCCACGCTGCGACCTGCGGCCTCGGCACGCCGCTGCCTGCGAGCATCCGCATGCCCGCCGGTACCCGCGAAGGGTGCCTCCCGCACCCGGCCCCTACGTCAGCTGCCTCGTCGCACGGCCTGCCGTACCGCGCTGTGCCGCGGCCGCCGTGGCGGTGACTGCGCGCCGCGGAGAGGAACCGCCTTGCCCGGCACCGCATCACCCTTCACCGACCTCGCACGCTCCCGACGCTCCCCCCGGCGGTTCCTGCCCACCGCCCTGTCCCCTTCGGACATCCGCGGCGTGCTGGAAGACGCACAGACGGCCCCCTCCAACAGCAATACCCAGCCATGGACGGTGCACGTCGTCTCGGGTGCGGCACGGGACGCCCTGGCCAAGGAGCTGCTCCGGGCCGAGGAGGAGGGGCGGACCTCGCAGGATTTCACCGATGGCTACGGCGAGGAGGGCATCTACGTCGAGCGGTCGCGGGCCCTGGGCGCGAATGTCTACCGGGCCCGGGGCGTCGAGCGCTCGGACCGGGACGGCCGGAGGGCGGCGGTCCGCGAGAACCTGGAGTTCTACGGCGCTCCCCACGCCGCCTTCCTGTTCATGCCGGCACTCGGCGACGGGGTACGGACGGCCGGCGACATCGGCATGTACGCGCAGAACTTCCTGCTCGCGCTGGCGGCCCGGGGGCTGGCCGGCATCCCGCAGACCGTACTCGGCGTCTACGCCGACACCGTCCGCGAGTTCCTGGGTGTCCCCGCAGAGCTCAAGCTGCTGTTCGGCATCTCCTTCGGCATGACTGACCCGGCGGCACCGGTGAACACGCTCCGCACGGAGCGGGTTCCGCTGCAGCGGAGCGTGGTCCTGCACGACACACCCGGGGTCCTCGACAGGCCGTAGTTCCTCCGCTCGCAGGAACCTTCCGGTGCCGTGCCTGGGTCCGGGGCCGACACTTGCCGGCCCCAGACCCAAGCATCCGCACGGCGTTTGACAACCCCGAAGATGCCTCAGCCCTCGAGAAATCAAGTGGAGGTGTTCTCCGCTTTTCATCGCTCAGTCAGGAGAAGTAACCGTGACAAGCCGGCAGATGGTCCTGGGCATGCAGTTCAGCGGCGGATACGGGGCCGCGCCCGGGGCCTGGCGGCTGCCGGGCGCGAACCTGAACAGCTACACGGACATGGACCAGTTCGTGCGTTACGCGCAGGCCGCCGAGCGCGGCAAGATCCAGCTGCTGTTCATCGCGGACACCCCGGTCCTGGACGTCGACCTCGACCACCATGCCCCGCACCACATGATCGACCCGCTGCTGATCCTGACCGTCCTCGCGCGCGAGACCGAGTCGCCGTCAGCTGACGAGAAGGAGCCGGCAGGTCCTGGAGGAGCCTTATGGGTCACCGCACCTGCTAGTTCCGCCCCTGCCGGCGGTCTAGGAGGACAGGGACTGTGTCGCCGTAGGCGCGTCGCCATCCACTTGCTCTGCGGGGCACGCCGCTGAAGGGCCGAGCTTCCAAGGCCCCGTCAACTCGAAGCGTGCCCTCTGTGGAGTGTGTCGGCCGTGCGGTCGCCAACGCGGGGCGAGGGAAGGGGGACCCGCACCTTCTCGCGTCGTAGCGCGTGCGCGACGGCGCGCGCTTCGATGCCGGCCTGGCGAAGGACACCCGTGAGGGGATTGGTGTATCCGGTGAAGTACAGGCGCGAGGCTTCGGGATGGGTCAGTGCGCCTACGGCGAGGGGTTGCCCGTCCTCGTTGAGTACGCCCAGGGACCCGACCAGGTCGTGCAGGTTGGGCTGGTACCCGGTGGCGGCGATGACCGTGTCGGGTCGCAGTCGGGTGCCGTCGGCCAGTACCACGTCGGGGCCGTCGAACGCCTCGACGGCCGCGACCGGCTCGACCCGACCGGACCGGACGGCGTCCACGAAGCCGTGGTCGAGCACGGGGTTGACCCCTTCACGGGCATTGCGGGAGTACAGGCCGATGCGGGGCCGGGGCAGTCCCCGTGAGGTCAGGTCAGGCACCGCGAGACGTTGCGTGAGCAGGGAGGTGCGATCGCGCCACGCAAGGGGGAGGGCCTCCGTCAGCCGGCCGACTGCATGCCATCGGGCGCTGGAGCGGGGCAGGATGTTGGGTGGGGTACGGACTGCGATCCATACCTGCCCGGCTCCGGCCCCGGCGAGGACACTGGCGATCTCGGTACCGCTGTTACCGGCGCCGACCACCAGGACGTCCCGCCCGCGGTAGGGGGCCGGAGAGCGGTAGTGGGCCGAGTGCAGCAGGGTGCCGGTGAACGTCGAACGCCCGGGCCAGCGGGGGAGGTTCGGGGTATGGCAGCGGCCGGTGGCCACCACGACCGCGCCAGCGGGCACCGGACCGTCGGGGGTGTGGACCAGCCACTGTGCTCCCGAACCCGGCTCGGCCCGTTCGATGCGCTCCACCGGGGTGGTCACCCGGATGTCCAGTCGGTGATGGGCAACGTAGCGCTCCAGGTAGCGCACGTAGTCGTCCCGGCTCACCCACGGGCCCGCCTGGCGAGGCACCGACAGGCCGGGGAGTTTCGACGTGCTGGGAGTGGTGTGCAGGCGTAGGTGGTCATAGCGCTGCGCCCAGCTCGCTCCCACGCGGTCCGACCGTTCCAGGATCACGGTCGGCTCTCCGGAGCGGTTCAGTAGCGCGGCGGCCGCCAGGCCGTGGGGGCCGGCTCCGATGACGATCGTGGGAGCGCTGAGGTCTCGTTGTGGTGTCGGGGGCATCGCCTCCTACAACGGCAGACCGCGGCACACGTCACGCCCAACTGGCAGGTGTGGAAGAGCGGGTGACCGCCGTTACAGCAGCGGTACGGACTCGTTGGACACCGGGCAGCAGCCGTTGCGCGGGGGATCGGTCCGCCCAGGGCCGGACCGTCGGGACTGTCCGGGCCGGGCGCGGCTGAGCGGTCATGAGCCGGGCAGGCCAGGGGACATGAGCCTGCGCGGCCCCGGCCCCTGCGGCGGGCTCCGGGTCGGCTCACTACACCTGTCCGATCTTTCGAGGGGCTCTTGTGCAGGCAGTAACGACGCGCCACCGGCCACGGCTGCGGATCAGCGGAGTCTGCAAGTCGTTCGGCGGCAGGCAGGTCCTGCGCGATGTGGATCTCGATGTGTCTGCCGGGACGCTGGTGGGAGTCGTCGGCGAGAACGGGGCGGGAAAGAGCACTCTGTTGCAGATCGCCGTGGGACACCTCGCACCCGACCGCGGAACGGTGACACGGACCGGGGCGGTCGGGTACTGCCCACAACAGGCGGTGCTCAACGATGCGTTCACCGTCGGACAGCATCTGCGGTTGTTCCAGATGGCCTATCGGCTGCCGACACTGGAGCGCGCCGGCGAGCTGATGGAGCTGCTGGCGTTGACCGGCTGCCAGCGACAACAGGCCGGTGAACTCAGTGGTGGCACGCGACAGAAGCTGAACCTGCTGATCGCTCTCATGCACGATCCGCAGTTGCTGGTCCTGGACGAGCCCTACCAGGGGTTCGACTGGGACACTCATCAACGGTTCTGGGCCCTGGCCGCCGATCTGCGTGATCAGGGCCGGTCGATCGTCGTGGTCTCGCACCTGCTGCACGACCTGCACCACTTCGACGCGATCGCTCACCTGCGCCAAGGGCGTCTGCACTTCGAGGAGTCGAAGCGTTGAGGCTCTCCTGGACGGCATTCACCGAACTGCTGCGCTGCACTCTTCGGGGCCACCTGCGCAACCGGCTGGCCCTGGTTCTGGCGGTCGCGTTCATCCCCATCTGGATTTTCGTGGCGCGCTTGTGCACCTCCGACCAAGTGGTGCGTATCTGGCTGGACGCCATCAGCGGCCCCGTCTCCGCCCCGGCCAGCCAGGTGGGCCAGGTGGCCAGCGCGCTGGGCGCCATCACCATGGTCGCCGGCTTCATCACCTTCACCGAGACCTTCCAATCGCGGGAAATCGACCGCCGTCTGCTGCTGGCCGGGTACCCTCGGCTGCCGATACTGCTGGCGAAGCTTGCTGCCGTCACCCTCACTGCCGCCCTACTGGCCCTCTACACCACGATCCTGCTGTGGATCTCTCTGCCCGTCCGCCACGCAGCACCCCTGGCGCTGGCCCTTGCGGGTGCCGGCCTCGCCTACGGCGGCATCGGTCTTCTGCTCGGTTCTCTGGTCCGCGGCGAGCTGGAGGGCTTCTTCCTCATCATCATGCTCAGCCTGGTCGACACCGGCCTGCAGAATCCCGTCTTCAACACACTCATGGATGTGGCGGGCGTGTCCGCGCTTCCTCTGTACGGCGTGAACCAGCTGGCGCTGAGTTCAGCTTTGACCCCGCAAATCCCCTGGTCCCACGGGCTGCTCTCCCTCACCTGGTCCGCAGCGACCGGCGCCCTGGCCCTGCTCGTCCTCCACACGCACCGCCCTTCCCGCTCCCCGTGGTCCCGCAGGACGAGAGTCCAGGCAGGGTGATCACGGTGCGGATGGTCCTGCGGGACTCTGCTTGGTCCGACGACTGTCCAATCAGCGGTGTGAGCAGGGTTGCCGACAGCGTCTCCAACGGCACCTCTCAGGCCCGGTGACACCACCCCCCAGGTCATCGGTTCGACAGGGGGGAACAGTCATGCCGGGTCCGGAGGCCAGCGGCCCTCTTGCAGGACCGCGAAGAAGATAACGGGGGCGATGGGCAGCGGATCGTCCGTCACCGTTGCGCGCCGGTCGCCGTCGAACGTCAGGATCACCGAAGCCGGGCCCTACTCCAGTTCCGCCGCGCGTCTCTTCAGATCCTCGGCGAACGGGTCCCAGTCGGGGCCGAAGGACAGCAGGTCCGCGGCTGCCTCTCGGAGCAGTTGCGGGTCGTCGGGGCGTTGCAGGCAGGCCAGGCGGTAGGCGAGGTTGCGGGCCCAGGGCGGGAGGGCCATCCAGTCCTCGGTGAGGACGTCCCGGAGCATGGTGAGGATCTCGTCGGCCGTCGCGAAGGTGAGCTTCTCGACGAAGTCACGCGTCGCTTCGGTGACCTGACGGCTGTCGGCGCCGTCGATCGCCTGGCTGAGGCTTCTGGCCGCGGGGGTCGGATCGGGCATCTTCTTCGGTTCTCCTGAGGGGCATCTCGCAGGCAGGGGGCCGGGCGAGACCTTAACAGCCGGGGCGACGCTACGGGTTGAGCCAGTATGTGGACAGTTGGTAGGCACCATCGGGCCGTTGGATGACCCGGTAGCCGACGTCGTGCCCGTCTATCGTCACCGACCTGTCGAGCGGGCCTGCGAAACCGGGCGTTCCGGCGCGGGGGACGGCCCCGCCGTCCCTCATGTATCCGTACACGTCGGAGACGATCGCCTGTTCGATCTGGTCGGGCTTCAACTGGGTGGTGCGCAGATCGTTCGTGGTTCCGCCCGGTCCGGTGTGGGCGCGGTCGTAGCCGTGGCCGGTGTTGAAGTGCCAGGCGTCGTCGCCCACCATGGCGGACCGTTTGAGATCCTGCCCCTCGCCCTTGGAGGTGTACTCGCCGATGGTCGGGCCTTCGCCGTCCTTGTACGGCGACAGGCCGAAGGGGTCGCAGACGGTGTGCGGGTTGTCCACGTAGGCGACCGGGTTCGGCGCCGGCGACAGCCCCAGCGGGTCCGGAGACGCGTACCGGGCGGTCTCCGGGTCGTAGTGACGGAAGAGGTTGTAATGGAGGCCGGTCTCCGGGTCGTAGTACTGGCCGGGGAAGCGGAGCGGGGTGTAGGCCGTGCTGGAGCGGGACCAGGCGGTGGTTCCCCACAGCGTGGTGCGGGTGCTCCAGGCGATGCGCCCGGACTCGTCGACCAATTCGGTGGGGGCGCCGATCAGGTCGGTGGCCACGGCGAAGAAGCGCCGGTCGATCTCCTCCTGACGGGCGTCCGGGGTAAGGATGCGCTCGGTCTGCGCCAGGGGCACCAGGCCGCGGTGTTCCCAGGTCAGCGCCACCGGACGGGGGAGGTCGCCGGAGACGGTGGTCTGTTCGCAGAGGGTCAGGCCGTCCCAGCTGAAAGAGATTTCCTCCGTCACGCTCTCGCCGTCCGCCGCCAGTCGCTGCTTGGCGGTGCGGCGGCCCAGAGGGTCGTAGCGGTAGCGCCAGCGGGTGCCGTCGGGGGTGACCACGGAGGTGAGGCGGTCCTCGGCGTCCCATATGTAGCGCCAGTTGTCCGGTTTGCGGGAGAGCCGGGCCTTCTGTCGCAGGGTGACGCGGCCGAGGGCGTCGTGCTCGAAGCGGATGTCACCCGCGCGCGTGACGGTGGTGCCGGTGTAGGTACGGGGGCCGGTGGCCTCGTGGCCCGGGTGTGAGCCGGGCCAGGCGGCCGCGGTCTGGTTGCCGCTCGCGTCGTAGGCGTACCGCTCGCTCCAGCCGTGCGCGTGGACGGCGGTGACCCGGCCGACCGGGTCGAGGTCGAAGGTGCGCGCCCCCGACGCCCGGTCGGACATCGCGGTGAGACGGCCGTCGGCGCGGTAGGCGTACGTGCGCTCGTTGAGGGTGCGGGAACCGGCGGTGAGGTGCTGGGCTGACAGCCGGCCGGCCTCGTCCCAGGCGGAGGTTTGGGTGATGATGTCATCGAAGACGCGCTCCACTTCGCGTCCGGCCGCGTCGTGCGTGAAGGTGATGTCGTGGCCACCGGAGGTAACCCGGGTGGGGCGGCCCGCGGCGTCGTAGGCGTAGCTCGTGACCAGTCCCGTGGGGGTGGTGCGACGGATGCGGCGGCCCACGGCGTCGTAGGCGTGGTCGAGGGCGCGGCCGTCGACGAGTTCGGTCTTGAGCCGGCCGCACCGGTCGTAGCGGCGCACCAGTTCGCTGTCCGGATCCGACGCCTGGATCAGACGTCCGGCACGGTCGTAGGCGTGGACGGTGACCCGGCCCGCGACCTCCTTGCGGATCACCCGGCCGAGCTCGTCGTACGCGTACGCGGCCACGCCGCCGAGGTGATCGGTCCGGGTGGTGAGCCGGCCGGCGGCATCGAGGCCGTAGGTGACGGCACGGCCGTCGAAGTCGGTCTCGGAGACGAGCCGGCCGGCCCGGTCGTACCCGTACGTCCACACGAGCCCCTGCGGGTCGGTGACCCGGTTGAGCCGGAGGCCGGCGTCGTGCTCGAACTCGTACCGGGACCCGTCGGGTCGGGTGCGGGCGGCGAGGAGGTCGAAGTGGGTGTACTCGAAGCGGGACACACCGCCCGCCGCGTCGATGTGGGTGAGGCAGTTGCCCTCGCCGTCATAGGTCCATGACTCGGTGGCGCCGTCGGGACCCGTGCGCCGGGCGAGCTGGCCGTCGGCGTGCCAGTCCAGTCGGGTGACGGCGCCCACCGGGTCGGTGATGCGGACCGGACGGCCGAGGGCGTCGCGCTCCAGGCGGGTGGCGCCGCCGGCCGGGTCGACCACCTCCGCCGGCCGGCCCACCGCGTCGCAGCGCACGACGGTGGTGGCCCCCAGGGCGTCGGTGACGGACGTCAGCAGGCCGGCGTCGTCGTAGGTGTAACGGGTGGTGCGGCCGGCCGGATCGGTGACCGTGGTGCGGTTCCCCCGCTCGTCGAACTCCTGCAGCCACCGGGCGCCGTCCGGGTCGTATCGCTCCGTGGGCAGGCCGGACGGGCCGCGTACGACACGGAGTTCGGTGCCGTCGGGTCGGGTGACCGTGCCGAGCCGGCCTTCATCGTCGTAGGAGAACGCGGTGGTGCTGCCCAGGGGGTCCGTGCGGGACAGCAGGTTGCCGCTCGTGTCGTAGCGGAACCGCGTGGTGTGGCCGAGCGGGTCGGTGGTGGCCAGGACGCGGCAGCCGGGGCCGATCAGATGCCGGGTGGCCCGCCCGTCCGCGGTGGTCAGGACCGTCGTGCGGTGACCGGTCTCGGCGTCCGGTTCGGTGTAGGACAGGGTGATCTGGACGTGGCCGGCCTCGCCGCCCTCCGCCACGACGCGGTCGCGGTCGTCGTAGACGTAGTCGTAGCGGCTCGAGTTGGAGTCGATCCAGGCGATGACGCGGCGGCGGTCGTCGTAGACGAAGGTGGTGACGGCGCCCGACGGCTTGGTGACCGTGGTGAGGTCGCGGTCCTGGTAGCCGTAGCTCATCAGCGGCAGATCCGCCCCGCCCTCGCCCCCGCCGGCCAGGGACAGGCCGGTGACCAGGCCGTCGGCGACGGACAGGTTCACCCGGTGACCCGCCGAGTGGACCAGGGCCCGCGGCAGTCCGTCCTCGCCGCGGTCGACCTCGACGGTGTGGCCGTTGCGTTCGGTGATGCCCGCCAGCCAGGCGACGCCGTCGGCCCCCGGTTCGCCACCGGCCGGGGCGGTGAACCGGAAGGTCAGGCCGCTGTCGAGGGCGGTGACCGTGAAGTCGCCGTCACCGTCCCGGGCAAGGAGCGTGCGGGCCCGGCCCGCCTCCGGCCGGGTGGGCGAGCCCGGGACCGGGTGCGGGTACGGCACCAGAAGTCCCTCGGCGGTGACGTGGACGACGCCGATCGCGTCGATCACCAGGCGCTCGTCGACGGTGGACGTCCAGGCGGGCCCCAGGAAGCGGCCGGTCGCGGTGCCGGACTCGGTGCGGCGGGTGAAGACCAGCGGCAGGATGCCGGGGATCGTGAGGTCGGTCTGGGGCAGGAACATCCGGCCCGAGGCGAGGTCCACCGGGTCGGTGCCGTCGGTGGGGCGCTCGCCGTCCGGACGGCGGTGGGTGCCGTCCGGGGCGTCGTCGATCAGCCGGCGCAGCCGCGCGGCGTCGGCGGCCTCCTCGGCGATCCGCACGCCCTTCACCGCGGCGCCGCCGCCCCCGGTGGCCACGGTCAGCGCGACATCGGGCAGCAGCCGGCCGAAGCCCTCGGCCGGGTCCTTCATGAAGTCGCTGACCATCTGCTTGCCGGTGCCGACCGGGTCGTTGGCGGCCACCACCAGGCCGGCGGCCAGGCTGTTGAGGGAGGTGGCGTACTCGGCCGGGTGCGTGATGTTGTACGGGTCCATCGGGTTGACGCTGCGCACGAAGTTCAGCAGCCCCGCCGTGCCCTTGATGACACCGCCCCCGACGTGGTCGCCCATGAGCTGCAGCTCCTGCATCCCGTCGCCCAACTGCTCGGCGTAGGACGGCTTCTGCGGAGCCATGTCGCGGGCGGCGCGGACCGCCGTGCGCGCGGTCTCCGCCGCCGAGTTGCGCTGCTTGCGGGCCTCCGCGAGGAGGTCCTGAGCGTCCTGCATCAGCTTCTTGCCGGGATCTTCGAACGTCGCCGCGGGCCTGGGCGGCAGCGAGGAGGGATCGCGCTTGTCCGCGGGCTGGGCGTTGTAGCGATCGACGGCGCCGTTGTAGTCGTCGACCTTCTTGCGGTGGGCGTCGGCGGCGTCCTCGGAGGCCTTGACGCCCTCCTTCCACTGGTCGATCGCCGTCTGCGCCTGTCCCTGCGCCCAGGTGACGGTGCCGGCGAACGCCTCCAGCGCACCGACCGCCTTCGTACAGGCGTCGGCGGCGGCGTACCACTTGGGCGGCTGGGTGCTCACCGCGGTGCGCAGCGCCTCGGCCGTCTCCCCCTTGAGCCGGGACGAGTCGAGGCCCTTGAGCCCGTCGCCGGCGTTGTCGAAGGCCGACTGGAAGGCGCGGAGCTTCGTGGCGGTGGAGGTGATCTCGCTGGGGCTGCCGTAGATCAGTTTGGTCTTGTCCTCGGTCTGCCCGAGGTCCATCTCGTCGACCTCGGCGCCCAGCCGGTTGGCGACCGAACGGGACTGTTCGCGCACCCAGTCCGCGCCGGACTCCCACCCGACGTCCTCCAACCGGTCGGCGGTCCAGTTGCCCGCGTCCTCGACCCGGTTGCCCACCCACTCGACGCCGTCCTCGACCGCGTCCTCGACCGAGTCGGGCGTGATGTCACTGATGAAGTCGCCGATGCCCACCGTCAGTTCCCCCCGTGCTCACCCTGCTGCTGCTCCTGCTGGGCACGTTCCTCCGGAGACGGGCCGAAGGTGTCGTCCAGCGCCTGGTTCCACTGGTCGTCCGAGATGCCGAGAGCGTCGTTGAGCACCTGCGACTGCTGACCGCCGTGGCCCTCGGTGAGAACGGTGCGGCCGGTGTCCTTCCAGGTCTGCTCCATGTCCTGACCTGCCTTGTCGAACGACTCGGCGCTCCAGTCCGGGTTCAGGTAGTCCGGCGTGAAGATGTCGCCCCAGTTCTGCTGGGCGATCTCCTCCTCACCGGCGTGCGGGTTCCCGCCGAACAGGGAGTTGGCGCCCACCTTGAGCGTGGCCGCGACGTACTGGTCGTGCTCCCACTGGGTGCCCGCTGCCAGGCCGAGGCGGTTCGCGAGCGCACTGGCGTCGTGCACCAGGGCCCGCACGCCCCACTCCCAACGCTCGCAGAAGTCCTCGAAGTCGACCGCGAGACCGTGGTGCCCGGCCTCCATCCCGGTCATCGCCAGCTCCGAGAAACCCTTTCCCAGCACCGACCCGGTGGCGCCGCCGAGTTCACCGAGCTGGTCGATGGTCGCGCCCACACCCTGGGTGAACTTGGCGACGGACGCCTTGTCGAGCCGCAGGTCCGGTCCGTCACCGCTCATGACCGCGGCCCCTCTCCCGCCGCTCCGGCGTCGACGGCGACCGCGTCCGGCACGATGCCGACGACCGGCGGGAAGAACATCGACCCGTCCTCGGTGGCGATGTCGACGGCGAGACCTGCGGGCTCGCCCAGGGCGGGCACGAGCTCGTCGACGATGCGCGCGCCCAACAGTGCCGCGTAGTCCATGGGCCGGTCACCGCGCGTGTGGCGCAGGGCGAACCGGGCCAGGGCGGCCTCGTCGGTGAACCCGCAGATCCATCGCACCCCGCCCGAACGCACCGACCACAGACCTCCGTCGGCCATCGGCACCAGGAGGACCGAGCGTCGCATCTCGCCGACCAGAGCACGTGGGTCGTCGCCTCCGCTTCTCCGCTCGGCGATGCGTTCGGCGAGCGCCGCCTTCGGCTGCTGCACAGTACCTCCCCGGTCGTAGGTGACTGATGGCACCGTAGAGCAGGACGCGCGCAAAGAAGCGGACGGTTCTGGTGCGGCCGGCCCGGCCGCTCCGGCAGGCGTATTCCGAGGACGGGCTCCCGCCGGACCTGGGAACAGGGCGATCACCGGTTTCCGGAAACGGAAGGTCCGACCTCCCCCGTCAGCCAGGCCGGGCCACCACTCGGCCGAACCCGGGTTCAGCCGTGCCGTCCCTGGCCCTCCATCGCCTCCACCAGCCGGCCCAACGCCCTGAGGACCCAGTCCCGGTCGTCCCCCAGGCCCGCCAACAGGTCGACCTCTGCGGCGAGTTGGCGGGGGAAGAGGTCGTCGACGGCCCTGGCGCCCGACTCGGTGATGGTGAGCAGGGCGGCGCGGCGGTCGGCGGGGTTGGGGGTGCGGGTGATGAAGCCGCGTTTCTCCAGTCTGGCGAGGGTCTTGCTGACACCCGCACGGGAGAGGCCGAGGCGTTCGGCGAGGCTGCGGGCGATGACCGGCCCGGTGGCGTGGCGCAGGGGGATGAGCATGTCGACCTCGGGCGCGGTGAGCGGTGCGCCCGCGTAGAGAGGTTCGACGGCGCGGTCGAGCAGGCCGGTGGCGCGCTTGAGCAGGCCGACCACTTCCATGGGGGAGGTGTCGAGGCCCGGGTTGTGCGCGGCCCACTGGGCGCGGACGTCGGCGGGGGAGGCGGGGGAGGTGGGCATGCGGCTCGCCTTCTGACCTGACGCTATTTGTTAGCTAGTGAACTATTGGTTATCTTTATTCTCATGGTACCTCCGTCATCCTCCCGTGCCGCCGCTCTGCCGACCGCCGATGTTCCCTCCCCCGGCCCCAAGGAACGTTCGGCCGTCGCCCTGGTCGCCGTCCTCGGGGCCCTGACGGCGGTCGCCCCGCTCGCGACCGACATGTACGTTCCCGGCTTCCCGGCCATGGGGGACACGCTCGGGGCGAGCAGCTCGGCCGTGCAGCTGACGATGACCGCGTTCCTGGCCGGGCTGGTCGTCGGGCAGTTGCTGATCGGGCCGCTCAGCGACGGGCTCGGGCGGCGCCGGCTGCTGATATCCGGGTCGGCCGGGTTCGTCCTCTTCTCCCTGCTGTGCGCCGTCGCCCCGAACGTCGGTCTGCTGACCGGCGCCCGCTTCCTCCAGGGCGTGGCCGGCGCGGCGGGCATGGTGCTCGCCAGGGCTGTGCTCACCGACCGCTTCCACGGCGCCGATCTGCCGCGCCACTTCGCGGTGCTCTCCCAGGTCATGGGCGTGGCGCCGATCGCCGCGCCGGTGCTCGGCGGGGTGATCCTGAGCGTCTCCACCTGGCGTGCGGTGTTCGCCGTGCTGGCCGTGCTGGGCGGACTGCTGCTGCTCGCCGTGATGCGCCGGGTGCCGGAGTCCCTGCCGCCCGAGCGGCGTCAGAGCGGCGGCTTCGTGAACACGTTCCGTGCCATGGGAACGCTGCTCGGCCGCCGGGCGTTCATGGGATACGTCCTGGTCGTCGCCTTCGTCGCGGCGGCCCTGTTCACCTACATCAGCGGTTCCAGCTTCGTCTTCGAGAACCTCCACGGCGTCTCCTCGACGACGTACTCCCTCATCTTCGCCACCAACGCGGTCGGCATGCTGCTCGCCGGCACGGTCTTCTCCCGGCTCGCCGGGCGGGGCGTGCGGCTGAACACCCTGCTCACGGCCGGTGTCGGCCTGGTGCTGGCGGGCGCGCTGGCGCAGGTCCTGCTCGTCCTGTCCGTGGGGGAGAGCCTCGTGGGCACGTGGGTCACGCTGTTCGTCACCGCGAGCGGTATCGGGCTGGTCTTTCCGGGCGGCATGAGCATCGGACAGGCGGTGGGCCGGATGGCGCCGGGAGCGGCGTCCGCGCTGCTGGGCGGCCTCCAGTTCCTCTTCGGAGCGGTCGCCTCACCGCTGGTGGGGCTGTTCGGGGAGGACAGCTCCCTGCCGATGGCCCTCATCATGCTGGTCGCGGCCGCGGGGGCCGGCCTCGCCCTCGTCGGGCTGGCCCGGCCGTGGCAGGGACACGGGGAACCGACCGCCTCGGTCTGACGGGGGTGTCGGCGTGAGGGTGTCGTCGGTGCTGGTGCTGGTGCTGGAGCCGTTGTCGCTGCGATGCCGTCCGTCGGCGTGACGGTGTCGTGGGCCTGACGCTGCTCTGGGTGGGACGCTGCCCTCGTTTCGCGGAGCGGCCGGGGAGCGGCCGGGGCGTGGCTGGGGAGCAGCCGGGGCGCGGCTCGGGAACAGCAGGGGTAGACGAGTGTCGCAGTCGAGTCGCCCCCGCGGCGGAGATCGGCCACAATGGGCGCCCGTCGTCCGTTCGTCCGTTCGTCCGTACCGAACCACCCGAGGTTTCCCGTGACCCACTCCGTGGCCCGCGAGCCGCAGCGGCGTAATTCGCGGTCCAACCGGGCGCGCATTCTGGCCACGGCCCGGCAGGAGCTCGGCCGGAACCCGGACGTCACCCTGGAAGAGATCGCGCGGGCCTCCGGCGTCGTACGACGGACGCTCTTCGGCCACTTTCCCGGGCGGGCGGCGTTGTTGGAGGCGCTCGCGGAGGAGGCGTCCGAGGCGCTGTGCGGCGCGCTGGCGGTCGCGACGGCCCCGCAGGAGCCGGCCGAGCGGGCGCTCGCGCACTTCGTGCACACGATCTGGCCGGTGGGCGACCGCTACCGGCTGCTCCTGGCGCTGGCCCGGCGTGACCTGGGCGACGAGCGCGTCGCCGAGATCCTCGCCCCCGCCCGCGACGAGGTCACCGCCATCCTGACGCGCGGGCAGCGCGACGGTGTCTTCCACACGCAGCTGCCGCCCGCCGTGCTGAGCGCGGGGCTCGAGGCGATGCAGGTCGCGCTGCTGGAGGAGGTCAACACCGGGGCGCTGGAGGACGACGGGACCCGGACGGCCGTCGTGACGCTCGTCGCGGCGGGGGTGCCGGAGGAACGGGCCCGGGCCGTGGTCGGCGAGGTCGTGTCGGCGGCAGAGGCAGCGGCGGCGGTAGCGGGTGCTGAGCCGGGGGCCTGAGGCGTCCGGATCACCATGGTGCCCCAGTTGCGCGGTTCCGCAGTTACTCAGCTCCTCATTCGCTAATTCCTTGGTTCCCTGGCTCGGTCCCTGGTTCCTCAGTTCCCCCGCATCTCCGTTCTGCGCTCACAGGTCCTGGTCCTGGTCCTGGTCCGACGGTGCTTCGTCCGGTCGGAAGGTGACCGACCTTCCCGTGAACCGGGCGTCGAGGCCGGTGGCGGTGGTGGTCACGGAGCGCAGGTTCAGGCCGTCGGGGATGTTCCGCAGCTGGATCGGTTGGTCGAAGACCTGGTCGAGCAGTGCTTCCGCCGCCGAGGGCAGCGCGCCGCCCTCGACCTGGAAGTCGGCGAACGCGATCCGGTTGCCGGACGCCGCCGAGACGGTCGTCGTCACAGTGACCCGTCCTCCGCCGAGGGGCAGCAGGATGTCCGCCCTGATCCGGCCCCGCCCGTTGCCCTGCGACACCTCCAGACCGAGGGCCTCGGACACGTCCGGGTAGGACAGACGGGCGGTCGCCTCCGCCGAACGGGCCCGCGCCTCGCTGCCGTCGTCGGACCTGGTCAGGCCGTCCAGCCGTAGGTCGAGTTCGGACAGCGGCAGCGGGCGGGCCGACCCGTCGGCGGGGATGTCGTGGGCGGTGATGTCCACCCGCCTCAGGGTGCCGGAGGCCACCTGCGTCAGGACGGGGAACCCGCGCACGTGGACCTCGGGCCTGGCCGGGGTGTTCATGCCCTCCTGGAACGCCTCCGCCGTTCGCGATTCCACCCGTGCCGTCACCAGCCGGTCGACCGCGACGGGGACCAGGGTCAGCGTGAGCAGGGCGGCGAGGGCGACGGTGGTGGCGGCCGGCCACCACCTGCGTCGGGTGCGGGGTGCTTCGGTCGTGTCGTGGGACGCGCCGGTCTCGTACGTGGACTGGTACATCAACTCTCCTTCGTGGAAGGCGGCTTCGCCTGCCGGGCGGGCCGCAGGCGACGGACGGTCGAGACCTTGGTGTCGCCTTCGACGCCGGTACGGGACGGTCATGTCCCGGGCGGCGGTGAGGAGTTCGCCGAGCCGGTCGGCGTCGAGGTCCTGAGCCCGATGAGCGAGCCCGATGAGCGAACCCGGTGACCGAGCACGGTGAACGAGCACGGTGGACGAGCACGGTGGACGAGCCCGGATGAGCGAGCCCGACGAGCGTGCGAAACCGGTCCTCCACCGTGCACAAGGTGAGGACCGAGCGGGCCAGGGCACTCGTGGCGTCGGCGATCCCGGCGATCCCGGCGATCCCGGCGATCCCGGCGACCCCGGCGACCCCGGTGAGGCCGGTGATCTCGGTGAGGCCGGTGGCATCGGGGCGCGGCTCGGTTCCGCCGGCCGTCTCCCGGGCGCGGGCAATGGGGGGCGGGCGGATCGGGGGTGGCGCGTGTGGAGGTGTGGTGCTGCGGTTCGCCCGGGGCGGTGGGCCGGTCACTTCGCCTCCTCGGGGCTCGGGCTCGCGGCTCAGGGGCTCAGGGGCTCAAGGGCTCAGGGGCTGAAGGGTTCAAGGGCTCAGGGCTCGTGCCTCGGAGCAGTGGTCATCGGAATATTTGCACACCAGTGAGCAATAAACTAGTCTGCACATCAGCGGGCAATTAACTCGTCCTCTTAGGAGCCCCCCATGCCCTTCCCCGTCAACACACCCGTCGAGAAGATGACCGGGCCGTACGCCAAGCGCTGGTCGGCGCTGATCGTGCTCTGCCTGAGCCTGTTGATCGTGGTCATGGCGAACACCTCGCTGATCGTGGCCGCGCCGGACATGACCACGGACCTGGGCCTGAGCAGCAGTGACCTCCAGTGGGTCATCGACGGCTACACGGTCCCGTATGCGGCGTTGATGCTCGTGCTGGGTTCGATCGGCGACAAGTACAGCCGTCGTGGCGCGCTCGTCACCGGGCTGTTGGTCTTCGCGGGCGGTTCGGTGATGGGCAGCCTGGTGGACCGGACCGAGTTGGTCATCACGGCCCGCGCGATCATGGGTGTCGGTGCCGCGGTCGTCATGCCGGCCACGCTGTCGCTGCTGGTCGCGATCTTCCCGCGGCGCGAGCGGGCCAAGGCCATCACGGCCTGGACGGCCACCTCGGGGCTGGCCATCGCCGTCGGTCCGCTGGTCGCGGGCTGGCTGCTCAAGGACCATGCGTGGGGCTCGACCTTCCTGATCAACGTCCCCATCGCGGTCATCGCCGTCGTCGGCGCGCTCGCACTGGTCCCGCCGTCCAAGGCGGCGGGCATGGGCCGGATCGACTACGTCGGTGGACTGCTGTCGATCGTCTCCGTCGGCTCGCTGGTGTACGCGACCATCGAGGGCCCGCACTTCGGCTGGGGCACCGGCCCGATCGCCGCGGCCGTGGTCGCCGGGGTCGGTCTGGCGGGGTTCGTGGCCTGGGAGCTGCGTCATCCGCACCCGATGCTGGACGTCCGCAAGTTCCGGCTGCGGCCCTTCAGCGGCTCGATGCTGGCGGTGCTGTTCTTCTTCTTCGGCACCTTCGGCGCGATCTACTACTCCACCCAGTTCCTCCAGTTCGTGCTGAACTACGACGCGCTGGAGACCGGTGTACGGCTGCTGCCGCTGGCCGGTGCGGTCTTCGTCGGCGCCGCGGTGACCGGGCAGCTGACCCCGAAGCTGGGCGTGCGGGCGATGGTCGTGTCCGGCATGGTGATCGGCACGGCGGGCGTCTTCCTGCTCACCCGGGTCGACACGGGTTCGACGTACACGGACTTCCTCGCGCCGATGATGATGCTCGGCTTCGCGATCGGCCTGAGCGTGTCCCCGGCCACCGACACGATCATGGGGTCGTTCCCGGAGAACGAGCTGGGTGTCGGCGGCGGCGCCAACGACACCGCGCTGGAGCTGGGCGGTTCGCTCGGCATCGCGATCCTCGGCTCACTCCTCGGCACCGCGTACCGCGACGAGCTGACCGACCTGGTCGGCGGCAACCTTCCGGCCGCCGCGCTGGAGACCGCCAAGGACTCGGTGGGCGGTGGCCTGGCGGTCGCCGAGCAGGTCGCGAAGGACCCCGCCGGCGGGGCGCAGCAGGCGCAGGCCCTGGTCGAGGCGGTGCACGAGGCCTTCGCGCACGGAGTCGCCCAGACCAGCATGGTCGGCGGGATCATCATGGCCGTCGGCACGCTGATCGTCTTCGCGGTCCTGCCCGGCCGTAAGGCCGCAGGGGACGCGGACGGGGCGGACGGGTCGGAGGGGTCGGAGAGGGCGGAGGAGCCGACGGGGTCGGAGGAGGCCGCGTCCGCGGAGAAGTACTCCGACGCTTCCCGGTAGGACGACTCGCCCCGCTGCCCTGCTGCCCGCTCGCCCCGCCCTGCCGTGGTGTTCCTCGGAACCCCGCCGGCGGGGCGTCCGGCGTCCGGACTTCAGTCGGAGACGGTGGAGTGCTCCGGCTCCGGCTCCGCCGCCGGAGCCGGTTTCGGCTCTCCCTCTTCCTCTCCCTCTCCCTGTCCCTCTCCCTCTGGCGCCGGCTCCGGAGCCGTGGCAGTGGCGGTAGCGGTGGCGGTGGCAGCTGCAGTCTTCGGTATCAGTCCGCTCATCGCGGCGCACTGCTCCGGGCCCATGACATGGGCCAGCGCCCCCGTCACCGTTTCGGCCAGGGCACCGGACGCCTCCCGGAGCATGCCCCGGGCCTTGTCGGTGAGGGCCACCTCAACGCCGCGCTTGTCGCCGCAGACCGACTTGCGGGTCACGAGGCCGGCGTGCTGAAGGCAGGCGATCTGATAGGTCAGCCGCGTCTTGGGCCGCCCCAGCAACTCCGCGATGCGGGTCATGCGGAGGCCCTCCCGGGGCTGCTCCGCCAGCAGACACAGGACCAGGAACTCGTCGTGCGATACGTCGAGCCGCTCCTTGACCACCGAGCGCAGCCGTTGCTCGACCGCCCCGGTCGCGGCCAGCAGGAGCATCCAGCCGCGCAGTTCGGCCGGCAGCAGACCGGGGCCCTGCTCGGACGGGCATGAGGGCAGGTTGGTGGGGTGCTCAGCGGGATCTGCCATAGCTACGAGTGTATCTGTGGTCCAAATTTGCACGACCAGGTTGTTCAGGTTTGGATTACCGGCTAGCGTGGGTCGTCCCAGCTTCATCCAAATTTGGATTATCAAGGAGAACGGTCATGACCGTCGCCGTGGAAACCGGACAGTGGCAGCTCGACAGGGGCGCCTCCACCGTCGCCCTGAAGCACAAGGCGATGTGGGGCCTGGTCGCCGCCAAGGGCGCCTTCGGCATCGTCAGCGGCGGGGGTGAGGTGGCCGCCGACGGAACCGTCACCGGCACCCTGGTCCTGGACGCGGCCTCCATCGACACCAAGAACGCCAAGCGGGACACGCACCTGCGCAGCGCGGACTTCTTCGACGTCGAGAAGTACCCCGAGATCACCTTCGCGGTGCGCGCCGCCGAACTCGGCGCCGACGGGGCCGTGAAGGTGTCCGGCCAGCTGACGGTGCACGGCATCAGCCGGCCGCAGAACTTCAACGCCCGCCTGAGCCAGGCGGACGCCGACGCGGTCACCCTGGACGCCACATTCACCGTGGACCGGAACGAGTTCGGGATCACCATGAACCAGCTCGGCATGATGGGCGGCCTGACAACGATCACCACCACGCTCCGCTTCACGCGCACGGTCGCCTGAGGTACCACCAGTGAATATTGCCTGACGCGACGTCAGTGATCCCTCATGAGCGGCGGGCCGACTATCAGTTGTGGCCGCCGGGATCCGACGCGGGGACCCGACGCGGGAATCCAGGTCGGCCGGTCCGGTCGGCCGACCGCACCGGCCGCCGGTGCGCTCCCGTCGGCGGGCCGGGGCGCGGCAGGCAGGCACGGTCCTGCTCCGACGGGAGCGCGGTGAACGTGGCAGTAAGCCGAGCCGGTGTCATCAACAGGCTGTAGCGGCCGTGGGGTCACATCGCCACGAAGAGGACCGACCGGGGTGGACCGGTTCCGGTCGGACCAAGCGCCGCACGAACAGCGATGCCGACAGCACTGACAGCGCCGGCACCGCCGCTGTCAGAATGCTCGCGTGCACATACCGCGCGCCGCTCGCTCCTGTCCGGCGGATGTCGCAGGATCCCCGTTTCGCGAGTGTTACCAGCGCTGTTTCTGCCGAGCAAGGCGTTTCGCAACGTTATCGGGGCTGGTGAGCGGGGTGCGCCTGGACGTGAGGATTCCGGTGCGGCCACGTGGGGAAGCCGCTGCGGGGCACTCGGAGGAGGTGGCGGACCGTGTCGCTGTTGGGCTGAACGGGTGACTTGGCGTAAGAATGGCTGGTGCAGGCATTGAAGGCGAGTCAGTTCGGGGGGTGCCGGTGAACCGTTACGACGTCACCGATGAACAGTGGGAAGGGCTCGCTCAGGTTGTTCCGCTGCGGGGCCGGGACGCGTGGCCGTCGGCGGTGAGCCACCGTTCGCTCCCCGACGCGGAGACGGAGACCCGGCGCCGTTTCGTCGTGCTGCGGGTCAACGTCTTCGCGGACGCCCGCGAGGTCGCCGAGACGCTGATGGCGGGCATCCCGGTGCTGCTCGACCTGACGGGCGCGGAGACCGACACCGCCAAGCGTGTCCTGGACTTCTCCACGGGAGTCGTCTTCGGCCTGGCCAGCGGCATGCACCGGGTCGACCGCAACGTCTTCCTGCTGACCCCGCCGGGCACCGAGGTCAGCGGGATCATGGAGGGGGCGGGGGTCCCCGGAGTCTGAGCGGCCCTCGGGTGTCGAGCGCCCGCACCCAGCGCGGCGCTCGGCGACACCCGGGCGCGCCGACTCGCCACCCGCGTCGCCCCCGCCGCTGTCTTCCTCGCGACGATCGTCGGAGTCGTACCCGATCATCGAGGGCCTCCAGGCTTTCCGGGTCTTCAAGATCGCCGGGCCCTCAAGATCGCCGGGTCGGGGTGGTCGGCAGGTCGGGGTGGTTGGCGTGGTCGGCAGCTCGGAGTGATTGGCGGGTCGCTCGATCGTAGGAAGCTCTGCGGGGCGGAACGGTTCGTCTGGTGGCGGAGTCCTACGGTCCGGATATGTCCTCGCCGTTTGCCTCCTCCTCCGGCTCCTCCGCGTCCTCCGGCTCCTCCGCGTCCTCCGGCTCCTCCGCGTCCTCCGGCTCCTCCGCGTCCTCCGGCTCCTCCGCGTCCTCCGGCTTCGTCGCTTCCGTCGGCTCCTCCACCGCTTCCTCCACGCCCTTACCTCACTCGGCCTTACCTCAACCGGTGTCCGACCAGCCGCCGTCCGGGGACGTCTCCCGTACCGTGCCCGCGCAGGCGCCGTCCGTGGCGGAGCGACATGGTCCGTCTCCCGCGCCGGGTCTCCGTACGGCGTCCGCCCAGGTGCGGTACGTCCGGCCCTGTGTCACCGAGTTGCGGCTCTCCGCCTTCGCGGGGCATCGTCGGGCCCGGTTTCCACTGGGGCCGGTCACGTTGTTCGCCGGGGCCAGCGGGAGTGGCAAGAGCAGTGCGCTGCGGGCCTACGAGGCGCTGGCCAGGCTGGGGGGCGGGGCCGCGCTGGGCGAGGTGTTCGCCGATCCGGCCGCGTGTGTGCCGCAGGGGGCGCAACCCGATGCCCAGCGTCGTCGGGGGTTCCGTATCGGATGCACGGCCGACGGACCCGGCGGCCCGGTTCTGCTCGATGTCGCCGTGCAGGCCGAACCCGAACTGCGCATCGTGGGGGAGCGGCTGAGCGCGGCGGGCGTCGTGCTGCTGGAGACGGCGCTGCGCGATCCCGGGCGCCGCGCGGTCCAGGCGGCCTGGCACACCGGTGGCTCCGCACCGGTGACCCGCGCCCCCCTGCCCGACGACCGGCTCGGCACCGCACTGCTGCCGCTGCGCGTGGCCGGCAAGACCGACGGACAGCGGCAGGTGCTCGCCGCCGCGGAACAGATGGTCGTCGCCCTGCGGTCCGTCTTCGCCTGCGATCCACAACCCGACTGGATGGGCGTCCCCGTCCCCACCGGCTCCGGCCGACTGCTCGCCGGCTGCGACAACCTCGCCGACGTGCTCTGGCGCACCCGCGAGGAGTGCGGACGGCGGCACGCGCAACTGGTGGCCGCGCTGTCCGCCGGGTCCACGGGACCGGTCGTGGACCTGCGCGCCGAACCGCTGACCGACGGGACGGTCCGCGCACTGCTCCACCGCGCCGACGGCAGCCGCACGGAGCTCGCCCGGCTGGGGTACGGCGAACTGCGCTACGTCGCCCTCGCGCTGGTGCTGCTCACCGGACCGGGCGTCCTCGATGTGGACCCGGTCGGCGAGGTGCCCGCCGCGATGCAGACCCTCACCCTGCTCGCGGACGGTCTCGACCGTGGTCTCGACGTCCGACAGCGCGCCGAACTGCTGCGGCTGGCGGTGCGGATGGCCGAGCGCGGGCACATCCGCTGCGTCGGCGCGGTCGGCGACGGGTACGGGGCCGCCCGGACCGAGGGAGTGACGGTGGTACACCTGGGTCCGTGACAGAACAACACCTCGACGTGGCGAAGCTCCAGCGCAGACTCGCCGAGTTCGCGGCCGCGCGGAACTGGCAGCCCTTCCACACCCCCAAGAACCTCGTCGCCGCGCTCAGTGTGGAGGCGTCAGAACTGGTCGAGATCTTCCAGTGGTTGACGCCGGAGGAGTCGGCGGACGTGATGGAGGACCCGGAGACCGCTCACCGGGTGACGGACGAGGTCGCCGACGTGCTCGCCTACCTGCTCCAGCTCTGCGAAGTGCTCGGTGTCGATCCGCTGGCGGCGCTGAACGCGAAGATCGACCGCAACGAGCACAGGTTCCCGGCGCCGTAGCGGCGGCCCGGGGCGGCCCGGGGCGGGACGGCAGTGGCCCGGCAGAGGCCCGGAGACGGCCCAGCGGTGACCCGGCAGTGACATAGCGGCGCCGGGGCGGCTTCCGGAGGGAGCCGAACAGTCCGTTTTCACTCTCCGCAGTCAGTGGGCGGACCGAAATCGATTTGTTGTCCACAGATTTCGGTCTTCCTCTGGCTTTTCGCCCCACAGACCCTCACTCTGGGTAGTGGACTGGTGGACACGGGTGTTCGGGCGGACGTGCGGGCAGCACGTCGGGCAGACGGGGGCAGCGCATGGACGCGGTGCGGCTCATCCTGACGAGCAGGCGCGCGCTCGCGGGCAGCGGCGAGGGAGCAAGGATCCTCGAGGAGGTGTGGCAGGCGCAGGCCCTGGCGCAGGCGATCGGCAGTCGCCTCGCCGTCTCGGGCCCGCCCGAACTGCGCGGTGAGGCACTGGGACTGACCGAGCTGGCGGGCAGAGGCTGCGGTGTGCTGGGCGCGCCGGACCTCGATCCCGGGGACCTGCTCGCCGCCCGGCTCACCGAACTGGACGACGCCCGCCGGGCGCTGCTCGACCTGAGCGGCCTGCTGGGCGAGGTCGGCATAGCCCTGGTCGGCCTTGCGAGCTCGGCGGACGACCAGGGCACGTACTGGAAGTGCATGGAGGCCATCGACGCGGCGGACGAGTCCAGGGACCGGGTCCTGGAGATGCTGCGCAAGCTGGCGGCGAGAGAGGAACGGGAGGAGAGAGAGGGCGCGTTGCCGGAGAGGTGAGGAAAGCCGCCCTGTCCGGCGTCCGGCGTTCGGGGTTCGACGTCCGGCGTTCGACGTCCCGCGCTGGGCGCCCGGCGGCCGGTGAAGCGGCAGAAGCGGAGGAGGGGCGGGAGGGTGGGTGGGGGGGAGGGGGGAGAGACTGGGGCGGAGGCTCAGCCCGCCGTGCCACCTTCTTCTCTCGGCCCCCGCCGCACACCCCCGGTCGACTGGAAATCCGCATCCAGCGCGGAAAGATCCGCGTTCAGGGCCGCCATCAGCTCCTCCATCTGCTGCAACAACCCCTTCGGCTGGGCTGCGGCGGGGGCCCCGCCCTGCTGCGGCACGCTCTCTTCGGACATAACGGCCTCCTCGGCCCTGGCCCCCCGTGAGGAGGGCCGTTGCGGGTGGCGTCCCGGCGCTGACCAGCCCGGCACGGGCGCCGGCCGGTCCGGCTCCGCCCGCCCAACGATCACCGGAGGGGCGGGTCACTGGCCCGGGCAACCCCCCACGCACGGCACGGGCGATGTTCACCCGGCCGGGGACGGCCGGGGGAGACGGGACCGGTGGCGTTGACGGGGAAGCCGGAGTGCAGGATGGAGGTATGGATCTGCGTATCTTCACCGAGCCCCAGCAGGGGGCGACCTACGACACCCTCCTCGCCGTGGCGAAGGCCACCGAGGACCTCGGGTTCGACGCCTTTTTCCGGTCCGACCACTATCTGAAGATGGGCGACGTGAGCGGCCTCCCGGGCCCCACGGACGCCTGGATCACCCTCGCCGGACTCGCCCGCGAGACCAAGCGCATCCGCCTCGGCACGCTGATGACCGCCGGCACGTTCCGGCTGCCGGGTGTCCTCGCCATCCAGGTCGCGCAGGTGGACCAGATGTCCGGCGGGCGGGTCGAACTGGGCCTGGGCGCGGGCTGGTTCGAGGAGGAGCACACGGCGTACGGGATCCCCTTCCCGAAGGAGAAGATCGGCCGGCTGGAGGAGCAGCTGGAGATCGTCACGGGCCTGTGGGCGACGGAGCTCGGCAAGACGTACGACTTCCACGGCACGTACTACGACCTGACCGACTCGCCCGCGCTGCCCAAGCCCGCGCAGGCGAAGATCCCGGTGCTGATCGGCGGCACCGGCGCGACCCGCACGCCGCGGCTGGCCGCCCGGTTCGCCGACGAGTTCAACATGCCGTTCGGCTCGATCGAGGACAGTGAGCGCCAGTTCGGCCGGGTGCGGGCCGCGGCGCAGGAGGCGGGCCGCGCGGCCGACGCGATCACCTTCTCCAACGCCCTCGTCGTCTGCGTGGGCAAGGACGACCAGGAGCTCGCCCGTCGTGCCGCCGCGATCGGCCGCGAGGTCGACGAGCTGAAGGCCAACGGCCTGGCCGGTTCTCCGGCCGAGGTCGTCGACAAGATCGGCCGTTATGCCGAGGCCGGCTCCCGGCGGTTCTACCTCCAGGTCCTCGACCTGCACGACCTGGACCACCTGGAGCTGATCTCCGCGCAGGTGCAGGCGCAGCTGACCTAGTACGGCGATCGAGGACGTGAACGGCGGCGCGCCCGGCCCGGCTTGGACATCGTTGTCTTCGTTGTCTCCATTATCCGGACGGCCGGGACGCGTCGCCGATCATCTGTGACACGGCTGTGACCGGAGGTGTGGCTTCCGTCACGGTCGGCATGGTCCGGCCCTGATGAGGTGGCCGGATGCGCAGACCCCTCCCGCTCCTCCCGGCCCTGGCCGCCCTGCTGCTCCTCACCGGGTGCGGATCGGAACAGGCCGGCACCCGGAACGGCGGCGTCGGCGCGAGCGGCTCGACGCCGCGGACACAGGTCACCCAGCCCGCCGTGGACGGGGTCCGGATCACCTCGGTGACCCTCCCCGCCGCCTTCGCGAGCCCCAGCGCATCCGACGGCGGCCTCGTCAAGGCCGAACGCCTCCCGACCGGACTCGCCGCCGATTCCGGCGTCTCGGCCGCGTACGAGGTCACCAACTCCGGTACCGAAGCGCTGACGTACACCGTCCGTTTCGACTTCACGACGAGCGCGGGCGAGGTCATGGGCAACGAGCGGGTGACCGTGCGCTCGGTGGGGGCAGGCCGGACGGTACGGGGCACCGTACGACCGGGGGCGCTCGTGCCGGGAGCGTCGGCGGTGACGACGGTGAAGGTCGGCGAGGTGACCAAGGTCCCGGCGGACGAGGCGCCGAGCGAGGCCGGGGGCTGCCCGCCCTCCGGGATCCGCGTCTCCGCCGACGACGGCGACGCCGCGATGGGGCTGCGCGTCGTGGGACTCATCCTGGAGAACTGCGGCGATCGGGACTACACGGTGGACGGCTACCCCCAGGTGACCCTCCTGGACGAGGACCACGAGCCGATCGACGGCGTCAAGATCTTCGAGGGCAGCGGCGGCATCTCCACCGTCACCGGGTTCGACGACCCGCCCCGGCCGGTCACCCTGAAGCCCGGAGAACGGGCGAACGCCGGTCTGATGTGGCGCAACACCACCGGCTTCGGCACCGCCGTCGACGTCCCGTACGTCCGGGTACGAGCCAAGTCCGACGCCGAGCCGGTGATGGTGACCCCCCACCTGGACCTCGGCACCACCGGAAAGCTGGGCGTCAGCCCGTGGCGAAGCACCCCGGAGTAGCGCTTCGGGACGGCCCACCTCCGCCTCCGCCCCCGGCGCCCGGTGCCTGACCAGCGCGGACGGCCGACGGTCGGCCGGGAAAATCGCGAGTGGCGCGGAAGCGTTCTCTGTACGTTGTAGGGGTGCGTGAGCGCGGGATCAGCGCTTTCGCTCCTTCTTCCGAACCCACCGAGGCACCCACGTGTTCCTGACGATCAGCACTACCGGCACCCCTGAACGTCCCGCCACCGATCTGGGCTTCCTGCTGCACAAGCATCCCGACAAGGCGCAGGCGTTCTCCACCTCCTACGGCAAGGCCCACGTCCTCTATCCCGAGGCCGATGCCGAGCGCTGCACGGCGGCGCTGCTGCTGGAGGTGGACGCCGTGGCGCTGGTCCGGCGCGGCAAGGGCAAGGGCCGGGGCGGTGCTCCGGACGCGGCCCTCGCCCAGTACGTCAACGACCGCCCCTACGCGGCCTCCTCGCTGCTCGCGGTCGCCCTGAGCGGCGTGTTCTCCAGCGCGATGCGCGGTGTGTGCACGGCGAAGCCCGAACTCCCGTCGCAGAAAAGGCCGTTGCGTATCGAGGTACCCGCACTGCCCGCCCGTGGCGGCGTCGACCTCGTGCGTGGTCTCTTCGAGCCGCTCGGCTGGGCCGTGAGCGCCGAACCGGTGGCCCTCGACACGGAGTTCGAGGAGTGGGGAGACTCGCGGTATGTGAGCCTGGTCCTGGAGGCGGAGACGCTCACCGTCGCCGAGGCCCTGCGTCACCTGTACGTCCTGCTGCCCGTCCTCGACGACGCCAAGCACTACTGGGTCTCCTCCGACGAGGTCGACAAGCTGCTGCGCGCCGGTGAGGGCTGGCTGTCGGATCACCCCCAGCAGAAACTGATCACCAGCCGTTACCTCTCCCGCCGCTGGTCGCTGACCCGCCAGGCGATGGAACGGCTGGAGCTGGTCCGGCTCGCCGAGGCCGACGACAGCGAGGTCGAGGAGATCGACAACGCGGTCGAGGCGGAGGCCGAGACGGAGGAGCGTCCGACCCCGCTGGCCGTGCTGCGCCGCGAGGCCATCGTCACGGCGCTGACGGCGTCCGGGGCCGCCCGGGTCCTCGACCTCGGCTGTGGACAGGGCCAGTTGGTGCAGGCGCTGCTGAAGGACCCGCGCTTCACCGAGATCGTCGGTGTCGACGTGTCGATGCGCGCGCTCACCATCGCCTCCCGGCGGCTCAAGCTGGACCGCATGGGCGAGCGGCAGGCCTCCCGTGTCCAGCTCCTCCAGAGCTCGCTCGCCTACACCGACACCCGCCTCAAGGGCTACGACGCCGCCGTGCTCAGCGAGGTGATCGAGCACCTCGACCTGCCCAGGCTGCCCGCCCTGGAGTACGCGGTGTTCGGTGCGGCCCGCCCGCGCACGGTCCTGGTGACCACCCCGAACGTCGAGTACAACGTCCGCTGGGAGAGCCTTCCGGCAGGACACGTCCGGCACGGCGACCACCGCTTCGAGTGGACCCGTGCGGAGTTCCGCGGCTGGGCGGCCGCCGTCGCCGAACGACACGGCTACGGCGTCGAGTTCGTCCCGGTCGGCCTGGACGACCCGGAGGTCGGCCCGCCCACCCAGATGGCCGTTTTCACCATGAGCAGCGTGCACGAGAAGGAGGCGAAGGCAGCATGACCGAGACTCAGGTTTCCACGAAGCAGGGCCGTGTACTGCCCGTCACCGACCTCTCCCTGGTCGTGCTGATCGGTGCGTCCGGCTCCGGCAAGTCCACCTTCGCCCACCGCAACTTCAAGCCCACCGAGGTCATCTCCTCCGACTTCTGCCGAGGTCTGGTCTCCGACGACGAGAACGACCAGAGCGCGACACGGGACGCCTTCGACGTCCTGCACTACATCGCGGGCAAGCGGCTCGCGGCCGGCCGCCGCACGGTGGTCGACGCCACCAGCGTGCAGCAGGACGCCCGCCGTCAGCTGATCGAACTGGCGAAGCAGTACGACGTGCTGCCCATCGCCATCGTGCTGGACGTCCCGGAGGAGGTGTGCGCCGAACGCAACGCGGCCCGCACCGACCGCGCCGACATGCCCCGCCGGGTCATCCAGCGCCACACCCGCGAACTCCGCCGCTCGCTGCGCCACCTGGAGCGCGAGGGCTTCCGCAAGGTACACGTCCTGCGGGGCGTCGAGGACGTCGAGAACGCCTCGGTCGTCACCGAGAAGCGCTACAACGACCTGACCCACCTCACCGGCCCGTTCGACATCATCGGCGACGTCCACGGCTGCGCCTTCGAACTCGAATGTCTCCTGGGCAAGTTGGGCTATGTGGACGGCGTCCACCCGGAGGGCCGGCAGGCCGTGTTCGTCGGCGACCTGGTCGACCGGGGCCCGGACAGCCCCGGCGTGCTGCGTCGCGTGATGGCGATGGTCGGGTCGGGCAACGCCCTCTGCGTGCCCGGCAACCACGAGAACAAGTACGGCCGTCACCTGCGCGGCCGCAAGGTCCAGCACACCCACGGTCTGGCCGAGACCATCGAGCAGATGGAGAGCGAGAGCGAGGAGTTCCGCACCGAGGTACGGGAGTTCATCGACGGCCTCGTCAGCCACTACGTCCTCGACGGCGGCAGGCTCGTGGTCTGCCACGCCGGTCTGCCGGAGAAGTACCACGGCCGCACCTCCGGGCGCGTCCGCTCGCACGCGCTGTACGGCGACACCACCGGCGAGACCGACGAGTTCGGCCTGCCGGTGCGCTACCCGTGGGCGGAGGACTACCGGGGCCGCGCGGCGGTGGTCTACGGCCACACGCCCGTCCCGGAGGCCACCTGGCTGAACAACACCATCTGCCTGGACACCGGCGCCGTGTTCGGCGGCAAGCTGACCGCGCTGCGCTGGCCGGAGCGCGAGCTGGTCGACGTACCGGCGGAGCAGGTCTGGTACGAGCCGACGAAGCCGCTGCGCTCCGAGGCGCCCGGCGGGCACGACGGCCGCCCGCTGGACCTGGCGGACGTGCACGGCCGACGCATTGTCGAAACCCGTTACGAGGGTCAGAACCGTGTCTCGATCCGCGAGGAGAACGCGGCCGCGGCCCTGGAGGTCATGAGCCGCTTCGCGGTGGACCCGCGGCTGCTGCCGTACCTGCCGCCGACGATGGCCCCCACGGCCACCTCGCACGTCGAGGGCTACCTGGAGCACCCGGCGGAGGCGTTCGCGCAGTACGCGCAGGACGGTGTCGCGCGGGTCGTGTGCGAGGAGAAGCACATGGGCTCGAGGGCGGTGGCGCTGGTGTGCCGGGACGCGGAAACAGCGCGCAAGCGTTTCGGCGTGGACGGCCCCACCGGATCCCTCTACACCCGCACGGGCCGGCCGTTCTTCGACGACGAGAGCGTGACGGAGGAGATCCTCGGCCGGATACGGACGGCGGTGGACGAGGCGGGCCTCTGGTCGGAGCTGGCCGCACCCGACAGCGCCTCCGGCACGGTGGACTGGCTGCTGCTGGACGCCGAGCTGATGCCCTGGTCGCTGAAGGCCTCGGGGCTGCTCCGCTCGCAGTACGCGGCCGTGGGCGCCGCGTCCCGCGCGGTCTTCCCGGGCACCCTGTCCGCCCTGGAAGGCGCGGCGGCACGCGGTGTCGACGTCGGAGACCTCCTCTCCCGCCAGCGTGAACGCGCCTCGGACGCGGCCGCGTTCACCGAGGCGTACCGACGCTACTGCTGGACGACGGACGGCTTGGAGGGCGTACGGCTGGCCCCGTTCCAGATCCTCGCGGTCCAGGGCCGCAGCCTCGCCGACCTGCCCCACGACGTGCAGCTGTCGCTCCTCGACCGGCTGGTGGAACACGACAACACGGGTCTGCTCCAGACGACCCGGCGCCTGTACGTCGACACGGCCGACCCCGAGTCGGTCCGGGCCGGTGTCGACTGGTGGCTGGAGATGACGGGCCGAGGCGGCGAGGGCATGGTCGTCAAGCCGCTGGGGGCCCTGGTCCGCGGCGGCGAGGGCCGACTGGTCCAGCCCGGCATCAAGTGCCGGGGCCGCGAGTACCTCCGGATCATCTACGGCCCGGAGTACACCCGTCCCGACAACCTCACCCGACTGCGCGGGCGCTTCCTCAACCACAAGCGGTCGTTGGCGATCCGCGAGTACGCCCTCGGCCTGGAGGCCCTGGCCCGCCTCGCCGAGGGCGAGCCCCTGTGGCGCGTCCACGAGGCGGTCTTCGGCGTGCTGGCCCTGGAGTCGGAGCCGGTGGACCCGCGGTTGTGAGCGGGGCGTGGTTGCCACGCGCCGGGCGAAGAACTGTGCCGCGCCGCGTTCGTCCGGCTGGACGGGGCGCAGCCGGTGCTCGTCACCCGGCCGGACCGTCCCACCGCTACGACCGACCGGCTGCCGTCCCTGGGCAGCACCGGCGGGCGGGAGCCGGCGGGACGGTCAACCCGCCACCGCCGGGCAGGAGTCGACGCTGTGGCTCATCCGACGAGCCGCAGCGCCGTCTCCGCCCGCCCCACCCGTACCCGCTGCCCCCACGTCAGCTCCACCGCATCGCTCTCGATTCCGTCACCGAAGGCGATGAGCCGTTCCGACTCGACGGTGAGCGTCAGGCGGCCGCCGGCCGCGAGTTCGCCCGCGACCAGCGAGGTGCCGGTCGCGGGCGACGGCCACGCCTCCCGCACGAACCACACCAGCCGGTCCTCCGTCGGGCCCGGCAGCCGCGGGCCCGTGGCGCCCCCGTCGCCGCCCCGCTCCTGCCACACCGACCGGATCCAGCCGGTCGCCCCGGTGCCGGTGCCCACCAGCACCCCCGAGGAGGCCTGGGCCTCGGCGGCACCCCCGTCGTCGTCGAGGCCCAGGCGGTAGCGGGCGGTCTGGTGGCCCGCGGCGCCCAGATAGATCTCGTTCAGGGCCAGCAGCCGCTGGGTGTCGTCGGCCACCGCCTCGACCATGGTCAGCCCGTCCGTGCCGGTGCCCGCGGCGAACACGGAGGGCAGGAGCAGCCGGGCGTCAGCCGGGCGGTGGCGGACCAGGACGCCCGGGTTGCGGCCGGGATCGGTGTCGATGCCCACCACCGGCTGACCGGCCAGGTATTTGGCGACGTTCGCCACCAGTCCGTCCTGGCCGACCACGACCACCACATCCTCGGGTGCGAAGAGGAAGCGGTCCAAGTCCGCCCGTTCCACCCGGGTCTGACGCCAGGTCAGAGGAATCGCCGCTGTCACCTCCGCCATGGCCCGCCTGGTGCGCCGGTGGCGTTCGGCGACCTCCTCGATGTCCCGGCCCCGCGAGGAGAGGAAGAAGGCGGCCTGGCCGTGGGTGCCGTGCCGGGCCACCAACTCCTCGTATTCCGTGGTGCGATGGACCAGCACGGCCCGCGGGGCGAGACTCATTCCCGTTCCCCGGCGCCGAGCCTCGACAGGAGCCCGGTGAGGACGTCCGGCGAGATCGTCACGCTGTCGATGTGCGGCAGGTTCTCGGCCAGACGCGTCCCGGTGAGGGCGTGCAGGGTCGACACGTCGACGTCCGCGTGCACGCGCAGCCAGGCCGCCTGCGTCTGGGCGCGCGCCTCGCCGACCTCACGCGCCGCCTGGGCCTCGGCGTGGGCGAGCTGGACCGAGCGGGCCGCCTCCGCCTCCGCGAGCCGGACCGTGCGCGCCGCCTCCGCCAGGGTCAGCCGCTCCGAGCGCTGCGCCTCGGCGTCCGCCAGCCGCACCTGCGTGTCGGCCTCCGCCTCCGCCAGCTTGACCGACCGCGCCGCCTCCGCCTCCGCGAGCCGCACGGACCGGGAGGCTTCCGCCTCCGCCCGCACCTTGTCCGCCGCCGCGTTCTCCTCCGCCTCACGACGGGTGTTCGTGCCGCGCTGCTCGACCAACTGCTCCTCACGGCGGGCCAGTTCGATCTTGCTGGCCAGTTCGTTCTCGGCGATCGTCCGCTCCCGCTCGACGGCCACCGCCCGCCGTTCGTAGGTCGCCCGGTCGGCCTCCTGCTGGATCTGCTCGCGCGCCGGGGTGCGCAGCGCCCGCTCCACCTCCGGTTCCGGACGCAGCGAGACGACCCGCACGGCCACGATCTCGATGCCCGTCGCCGGCAGTCGCGGCTCCGCCGCCAGCCCCGCCGCGACCCGCTCCCGTACCGACTTCACGCCGTCCACCAGCGCCGACGCCAGTGACGTACGCGCGAGGACGTCCAGTGCGTGCTGTTGCGCCGTCTCCGTCAGCAGAGTGCCGAGCTGCTCCAGGGGCGCACTGCGCCAGACCCCGGTGTCCGGGTCGATGGAGAAGTCGAGGCGGGCGGCGGCGACGGCCGGATCGCTGATCCGGTAGGTCACGGTCGCCTGCACCGCCACGTCCTGGAAGTCGACCGTACGGGCGTGGAAGGTCATCGCCAACTCGCGGTCGTCCACCGGCACTTCGGAGAGCGCCGCGCTCAGCGAGCGGAACCAGAAGCTGAGCCCGGGACCGTCGTGCGCCAGCTTGCCCGAGCGGTGGTGGCGCACATGCGCCGTCGGGGCGCCGCGCAGATGGCGCCAGCCCAGGCGCCGGGTGATGTCGGCCATGAGTGGCCCCCCTCGTTCCGTTTCTCGTCAGTGCGACGATAAGAAAACGATAGTCGCGGATTCCTTTTGTCGTCAAGGGGACGAGAAGGAGGGAGAGGGCGGCGGAGAGTGACGAGGGCGGGAACAAGCTCGTGCGGAAACGGTCCAGTAGGGGGTGAAGGCGGTCCCCGATGGTCAGGATGGAGGCATGGGATTCCAAGTCGACTCCGAGGCCGGGCGGCTGCGCCGCGTCATCCTTCACCGGCCGGATCTCGAGCTCAAAAGGCTCACCCCCAGCAACAAGGACGCACTTCTCTTCGACGACGTGCTGTGGGTGCGCCGGGCGCGCGCCGAGCACGACGGGTTCGCCGACGTACTGCGCGACCGCGGTGTCGCCGTACACCTCTTCGGCGACCTGCTCACCGAGGCCCTGGAGATCCCGGCGGCCCGAGCGCTCGTCCTGGACCGTGTCTTCGACGAGAAGGAGTACGGGGTGCTCGCCACCGACCACCTCCGCGCCGCCTTCGAGACACTTCCCGCCCCGGAACTGGTGGAGGCCCTCGTCGGCGGCATGACCAAGAGGGAGTTTCTGGAAGCGCATCCCGAACCGACCTCCGTGCGCTTCCACGTCATGGACCTCGACGACTTCCTCCTCGACCCGCTCCCCAACCACCTCTTCACCCGGGACACCTCCGCCTGGATCTACGACGGTGTCGCGATCAACGCCATGCGCTGGCCGGCCCGGCAGCGCGAGACCGTCCACTTCGAGGCGATCTACCGGCACCACCCCCTGTTCCGCGGCGAGACCTTCCGCGTCTGGTCCGAGGGCCAGGCGGACTATCCGTCCACCATCGAGGGCGGTGACGTCCTCGTCATCGGCAACGGCGCCGTACTGATCGGCATGAGCGAGCGCACCACTCCGCAGGCCGTCGAGATGCTCGCCCACAAGCTGTTCGCTGCGGGCTCGGCCGAGACCATCGTGGCCCTCGACATGCCGAAACGGCGCGCCTTCATGCACCTCGACACCGTGATGACGATGGTCGACGGCGACACCTTCACCCAGTACGCGGGCCTCGGCATGCTCCGCTCGTACACCATCGAACCGGGCGTCGGCGAGAAGGAACTCAAGGTCACCGACCATCCTCCGGAGCACATGCACCGCGCGATCGCCGCCGCCCTCGGGCTGAGCGAGATCCGGGTGCTCACCGCCACCCAGGACGTCCACGCGGCCGAGCGTGAGCAGTGGGACGACGGCTGCAACGTGCTCGCCGTGGAGCCCGGCGTCGTCGTCGCCTACGAACGCAACGTCACCACCAACACCCACCTTCGCAAACAGGGCATCGAAGTGATCGAGATCCCCGGCAGCGAGCTGGGCCGGGGGAGGGGCGGACCGCGCTGTATGAGCTGCCCGGTCGAACGGAGTGCCGTATAGGCGTGCTGTAGAGGCGTGCCGTACGGGTGCGCTCTACGGCTGTGCCTTACGGGCGTGTCGTACGGGCGCGCCGTACGGGCATGTCGTGCGGGTGTGGCGTATGGGCATACGGGTGTCGCTCGGGCGTCTGTATAAAAATGCCGGGTGTCGTATAGACTTCCGAGGGTCCTTGCCACCGCAGTCCGTGCACTGCATCTCTTCACCGCACTTCTGGAGCGACCCCCATGGCGACAGTCCCGACCGCCCTCGCCGGCCGCCACTTCCTCAAGGAGCTGGACTTCACCGAGGAGGAGTTCCGCGGCCTGATCGAGCTGGCCGCCGAGCTGAAGGCCGCCAAGAAGGCCGGGACCGAGGTCCAGCACCTGCGCGGCAAGAACATCGCCCTGATCTTCGAGAAGACCTCGACGCGCACCCGTTGCGCGTTCGAGGTCGCCGCCGCCGACCAGGGCGCCTCCACCACCTACCTCGACCCCTCCGGCTCCCAGATCGGCCACAAGGAGTCGGTGAAGGACACCGCCCGGGTGCTGGGCCGGATGTACGACGGCATCGAGTACCGCGGGTCCAGCCAGCAGAAGGTCGAGGAGCTCGCCGCCCACGCGGGCGTGCCCGTCTTCAACGGCCTCACCGACGACTGGCACCCCACCCAGATGCTCGCCGACGTGCTCACGATGACCGAGCACTGCGCCAAGAACCTCGGCGACGATCGTTTCGTCCTTGCCTACCTCGGCGACGCCCGCTTCAACATGGGCAACTCCTACCTGGTCACCGGCGCCCTGCTCGGCATGGACGTCCGTATCGTCGCGCCCGAGGCGTACTGGCCCGCCGACGAGGTGATCGCACAGGCCCGCAAGCTGGCCGAGGACTCCGGCGCCGCGATCCTGCTCACCGAGGACCTCGCCGAGGGCGTCGCGGGCGCCGACTTCGTCGCCACCGACGTGTGGGTCTCCATGGGGGAGCCCAAGGAGGTCTGGGACGAGCGGATCGCCGCCCTCGGCCCGTACGCCGTGACCATGGACGTCCTGCGCGCCACCGGAAACCCGGACGTCAAGTTCCTGCACTGCCTCCCGGCCTTCCACGACCTCGGCACCAAGGTCGGCCGCGAGATCCACGAGGCCCACGGCCTGGACTCCCTCGAGGTGACGGACGAGGTGTTCGAGTCGGCCCACTCGGTCGTCTTCGACGAGGCGGAGAACCGCCTGCACACGATCAAGGCCGTACTGGTGGCGACACTCGCCTGAGCGGGCGGCCCGGACTCACGCGCCACGCCCGCCACAGGCGCCGCGACTCATGGACGACGGCACGGTCGACGGCTCACGGTCGACGCGAGGCGCGCCCGTCGCGGCCGCGGGCGGCCGACGTCACGCCGGGTGCGGGCGCCACTGCGCCGGAACGGCGGCCAGCCTGAACCACACCGCCTTGCCCTGCTCGGTGGGCCGGTGTCCACAGGACGAGCTGAGGGTGCGGATGAGCAGCAGCCCGCGCCCGTGCTCCTGCCAGGGGTCGGGCTCCTCCCCGGAAGGCCGGGTGAGATCGCCGGGCGGCACCGGGTCGGGGTCGTGCACCTCGACCTGGCAGCCGGTCGGCTGCAGCTCCACCACCAGCTCTATCGGGGCGTCCCCGGCGGTGTGTTCCACGGCGTTGGCCACCAGCTCGGCGGTGAGCAGCTCCGCGGTGTCGCTGTCCGCCCCGTGCTTCAGCTCGGCCAGCGCCGTGCGGACCAGCGCGCGGGCCACCGGCACGGCCGCGGCGGAGTGCGGCAGCGCGATACGCCAGGAGGCGGCCGGCTCGGAGGGGCGTTCGTACAAGGCGAGTCCGTTCATGGCGCAGGTTCCGATGATCGACATCAGGCGGTCCTGCTTTCAACTTTAGGAATGGTACGGCGGCCTCCGGCAGAGGCGCTCGTCGGGCGCCGTACGGGACCTTCGGCCCCTGCCCGGCGACTTACCCGGGTCAACGGTCCCTCTCGCGCACCTGATCCCGTTGTTACCGCCTTATCGACGACCGGTGACGTGTGTGACGAGAACATGCCGTGCGGTGACACAGCGATTCTTCCCGGGACCCCTATCGCGTACTCGTGACGACAGTCACGAGAAGGTGATAACTTCGGGAGTGACTGTCGAGGAGGCCGCCCTCATGAGTCCCTTCACCGGCTCCGCCGCCCGCACCTCCGACTGGCACCACCTGCGCGTCGAACACACCGACGGCATCGCCACCGTCACCCTGGCCCGACCCGAGAAACTCAACGCCCTCACCTTCGGCGCCTACGCCGACCTGCGCGATCTGCTCGCCGAGCTGTCCCGGGAGCGGTCGGTCCGCGCCCTGGTGCTGGCCGGCGAGGGCCGCGGCTTCTGCTCCGGCGGAGACGTCGACGAGATCATCGGCGCCACCCTCGGCATGGACACCGCCCGGCTTCTCGACTTCAACCGGATGACCGGCCAGGTCGTACGCGCCGTACGGGAGTGCCCGTTCCCGGTCATCGCGGCCGTGCACGGCGTGGCCGCCGGCGCCGGCGCGGTCCTCGCCCTGGCCGCGGACTTCCGGATCGCCGACCCCAGCGCCCGCTTCGCGTTCCTCTTCACCCGCGTCGGCCTCTCCGGCGGCGACATGGGTGCCGCCTATCTGCTGCCCCGGGTCGTCGGCCTCGGCCATGCCACCCGGCTGCTCATGCTCGGAGAGCCGGTCCGCGCCCCCGAGGCCGAGCGCATCGGTCTGATCAGCGAACTGACGGACGAGGGCCGATCCGACGAGGCCGCCCAGGCGCTCGCCCGCCGCCTGGCCGACGGACCCGCACTGGCGTACGCCCAGACCAAGGCGCTCCTCACCGCCGAACTGGACATGCCGCTCGCCGCGTCCGTCGAACTGGACGCCTCCACCCAGGCCCTGCTCATGAACGGCGAGGACTACGCCGAGTTCCACGAGGCGTTCACACAGAAGCGACCGCCGAAGTGGCGGGGGCGGTGACCATGACGACCGACGGGCGGACACCCGCGTCCACGGAACCGGGCGGCGCCGAACCGCGGCTCCACGGCGGGCCGCGACCGGCAGCGGGCGGCCCACCGCCGCACGACGGCACCGGCCACCCCCGGCGCATCGCGGTCATCGGCGGCGGCCCCGGCGGTCTCTACGCCGCGGCCCTGCTGAAACGCCTCGACCCCGCCCGCGAGATCACCCTCTGGGAACGCAACGCCCCCGACGACACCTTCGGCTTCGGGGTCGTCCTCTCCGACGAGACCCTCGGCGGCATCGAACACGCCGACCCGCAGGTCTACGCCGCCCTCCAACAGGACTTCGTCCGCTGGGACGACATCGACATCGTGCGCCGCGACACCCGGCACACCTCCACCGGACACGGCTTCGCCGCCCTCGGCCGGCGCCGACTCCTGGAGATCCTGCACGAACGCTGCCGCTCCCTCGGCGTCGACCTGCGCTTCCGCGCCGAGGCGCCGCACCCGGCCCGGCTGGCGACGGAGTACGACCTCGTCATCGCCGCCGACGGCGTGCACAGCACCACCCGCGAGACGTACGCCCAGGTGTTCCGCCCCCGGGTGGCCGGCCACCACTGCCGCTACATCTGGCTCGCCGCGGACTTCGCCTTCGACGCCTTCCGCTTCGAGGTGGCCGAGACCCCGCTCGGCGTGATGCAACTGCACGGATACCCCTACGCGCCCGGCTCCTCGACCGTGATAGTCGAGATGCGCGAGGAGGTATGGCGGGCAACCGGTTTCGACGAACTCGACGAACAGGGGTCGGTCGAGCGCTGCGCCAAGATCTTCGCGGACGCCCTCGGCGGACGCCCGCTCACATCCAACAACTCCACCTGGACCACGTTCCGGACCGTCGTCAACGAGCGCTGGTCGCACGGCAACATCGTCCTGCTGGGCGACGCCGCCCACACCGCCCACTTCTCCATCGGCTCCGGCACCAAGCTCGCCGTCGAGGACGCCCTGGCGCTCGCGGCCTGCCTGCGCGAACACCCCGATCTGCACTCCGCGTTGACCGCCTACGAGGAGGAGCGCAGGCCCGTCGTCGCCTCTACCCAGCGGGCCGCTCGTGCCAGCCTGGAGTGGTTCGAGAACATCGGCTTCTACCTCGACCAGCCGCCCCGCCGGTTCGCCTTCAACCTGCTCACCCGCAGCCGCCGCGTCACCCACGACAACCTGCGTCTGCGCGACCCCCACTTCACCGACGCCGTGGAGCGCGAGTTCGGCTGTCCGCCCGGCACGCCCCCGATGTTCACCCCGTTCCGGCTGCGCGGCCTGACCCTGCGCAACCGGGTCGTCGTCTCGCCCATGGACATGTACTCGGCCACCGACGGCCTCCCCGGGGACTTCCACCTCGTCCACCTCGGCGCCCGCGCCCTCGGCGGCGCCGGACTGGTGATGACCGAGATGGTGTGCGTGTCACCCGAGGGACGCATCACGCCCGGCTGCACCGGCCTCTACACCGGCCGCCAGGCCGACGCCTGGCGCCGCGTCACCGACTTCGTGCACGACCGGGCGCCCGGCACCGCGATCGGCGTCCAACTCGGCCACTCCGGGCGGAAGGGGTCGACGAGGCTGATGTGGGAGGGGATGGACGAGCCGCTGCCCGAGGGCAACTGGCCGCTCGTGGCCGCCTCCCCACTGCCGTACAAGCCGGCCGGCCAACAGCCCCGCGAACTCACCCGAGCCCAACTCACCGACCTCCGGCAGGAGTTCGCCGCAGCCGCCGCGCGCGCGGCCCGGTCCGGCTTCGACCTGCTCGAACTGCACTGCGCCCACGGCTACTTGCTGTCCGGCTTCCTCTCCCCGCTGACCAACCGCCGGACCGACGCCTACGGAGGCTCGCTCGCCAAGCGGCTGCGCTTCCCGCTGGAGGTCTTCGACGCGGTCCGCGCGGCATGGCCCGCGGAACGCCCGATGACCGTCCGGATCTCCGCCACCGACTGGGCCGAGGGCGGCACTTCGGCCGACGACGCCGTCGAGATCGCCCGAGCCTTCGCCGCGCACGGCGTCGATGCGATCGATGTGTCGACCGGCCAGGTGGTGGCCGAGGAACGGCCCGAGTTCGGCCGCTCGTACCAGACACCGTTCGCGGACCGGATCCGGCACGAGGTGAGGGTGCCCGTGATCGCGGTCGGCGCGATCTCCTCCTGGGACGACGTCAACTCACTGATCCTGGCAGGCCGAACGGACCTCTGCGCTCTCGCCCGCCCGCACCTCTACGACCCGAACTGGACCCTGCACGCGGCCGCCGAGCAGGGCTACACCGGCCCGGGCGCCGACTGGCCGGCCCCCTATCGAGCGGGTAGCAGACCACCGCGCACCGGACGCGCGGATGCTCCCAAACCCCGCCTGACGCTTATGAGTTGAGGTCGAGTTGAGGTCGAGTTGGGGGTCTGAGGGCTCGGGGGCCCGAGGGCCTGGGGAGCTGGGGGCCTGGGGTGCCTGGAGGGCTGCCCCGGGAGCCGGGATGTGCGCCGGCAGGGGAGCCGGCTCCGGAATCGGCCTGGGAACCGGCACAGGAGCCGGTCCGGGAGCTGGGACCGCCGCGCTCACACCAGCCCCCGACCTGCCAACACCGCGTCCGCCGAGTCCGGCGGGGTCCGGTCCTGCGTCGTGAGCGCCGGCTCGGGGTCGACCGGGGCCTCGTACAGGTCGTCGACGCCCGTCAGCCCCGTCAGCCCCGTCAGCCCCGTCAGTCCGGTCAGCGCGCCCGCGGCCTGCCGGGCGTACAGCCCCTTCACGTCCCGCTCCCGGCACACCTCGGCCGGGGTCGCGACATGCACCTCGACGTACGGTGTGCCGCTCCTCACGTGCCGGAGCCGCACCGCCTCGCGACTGTCGGCGTAGGGCGCGATCACAGGGACGACGGACAGGACGCCGTTACGGGCGAGGACCTCCGAGACAAGACCGACGCGCTGCACGTTGACGTGCCGGTCGGCCCGCGAGAAGCCGAGGCCCGCGGAGAGGAAACGGCGTATCTCGTCACCGTCGAGGACCTCCACCCGATGCCACTCCGCCCTCAGTCGATCGCCCAGGAAACGGGCGATCGTCGTCCTGCCGCGCTCGGCAGCCCCGTGAGCCAGACCGTGGCCCCCCGTGTCCTGGGCTTGTCGGTCATGCGCAACAGTCCTCTTTCCTGCCGTCGTCCCACCCGTGGAACGGTAGGTAAGGAATCTGAGAGGACCGGTCAAAGAAGCTGAGGTTCGACTGAGTGACTCATGGCGCGGGCGGGGTCAGTCCCGCGAACTGCGCCCCCGCGTCCCGCAGCCGCTCGTGCAGTCCCCGGAACACGGCCGCCGAACGGGTCCCCGGCCAGTCCTCGGGCAGCAGGTGGGCGGGCAGGCCGGGGTCGGTGTAGGGCAGGTGACGCCAGGAGTCCAGGGCGAGGAGGTAGTCCCGGTAGGCCTCCTCCGGCGGCGTGTCCGGACGCTGCCGCCAGGCGTTCAGCACGCGCGCGTGGCCGTCGAGAAACGTCTCGTGCTCCTTGGCGATGGCCGCCAGGTCCCACCAGCGGGCGACGGAGTCGACGGTCGGCGAGAAGCCGAGATGCTCACCGCGGAAGAGGTCGACGTACGGATCGAGGCGCAACCGTCGCAGGGTGTGCCGTGTCTCGTCGTGCAGCCGCGCCGGCGCGATCCACACCCCCGGTGCGGCGGTACCGAACCCCAGGCCCGCGAGCCGTGACCGCAGCACGTGCCGCTTCTGCCGCTCCGACTCCGGCACGGAGAACACCGCCAGCACCCAGCCCTCGTCCGCCGGCGGGGCCGTGGCGTAGATGCGCCGGTCGCCGTCGTCGAGCAGCTGTCTTGCCTCGTCGGACAGTTCGTACCCGGCCGCGCCCTGCGCCGTGCGGGCCGGCAGCAGCAGTCCGCGCCGCTTCAGCCGGGACACCGAGGAGCGTACGGAGGGCGCGTCGACACCGACCGCGGCTAGCAGCCGGATCAGCTCGGCGACGGGCACCGGGCCCGGTGCGAAGCGGCCGTACGCGCCGTAGAGCGTGACGATGAGAGACCGGGGTGCGGGCTGGTCGGACACGTTGATCATCTTAGGTCTTCGGTATCAGCGCTGGTCACTATTGGTGTGATCACCTACGTGATCTTCGCTGTGGTCGTCGCTTCGGTCTTCGGTGAGGTCTTTGGTGCTGTCTCCGCCTCGGTCGTCGGTGCGGTCCTCGGTGCGGCCCTCGTCGTGGCGGTGGTCGTGGGCTTCGGCGTGGCCCGCGAGGCGGCCTGCGAGGTGGCCTTCGGTGCGCAGTCTGAATCTCTGGAGCTTCCCGGTCGCCGTGCGCGGCAGCGCGTCCAGGAAGACGAACTCGCGCGGACACTTGTACGGGGCCAACTCCGCCTTGAGGAAGGCGCGCAGTGCCTCCGCGTCGCGCCGGGCGCCTGCCCGCAGGACGGCGAACGCGACGACCACCTGCCCCCGTTGCTCGTCGGGCCGTCCCACGACCGCAGCCTCGACCACCTCCGGGTGTCGCAGCAGCGCCTCCTCGACCTCGGGCCCCGCGATGTTGTACCCGGCCGAGATGATCATGTCGTCGGCGCGGGCTACGTACCGGAAGTAGCCGTCGGCCTCACGGACGTAGGTGTCGCCGGTGACGTTCCAGCCGTCGCGCACATACTGCTGCTGACGCGGGTCGGCGAGGTAGCGGCAGCCGACCGGGCCGCGCACGGCGAGCAGTCCGGGCTCGCCGTCGGGCACCGGCCTGCCGCCGGGGCCCTGCACGCGCGCGTGCCAGCCGGGGACGGGGACACCGGTCGTGCCGGGTCGGATGTGTTCGTCGGCGGCCGAGATGAAGATGTGCAGCAGCTCGGTGGCGCCGATGCCGTTGATCAGCCGGAGCCCGGTCCGCTCGTGCCAGGCCCGCCAGGTGGCGGCGGGGAGGTTCTCGCCGGCGGAGACGCAACGGCGCAGCGAGGAGACGTCGTGCGCGTCGGGGCGGGGCTGGCCGCTCAGGCCGTTCCCGCTGTTCAGGCCGTTTCCGCCGTTCAGGTCGTCGAGCATCGCGCGGTAGGCGGTGGGGGCTGTGAAGAGCACGGTCACCCGATGTGCGGAGATCGCGGGCAACAGCTGCCGGGGGCCCGCCTGTTCGAGCAGCAGCGAGCTGGCGCCGGCCCGCATCGGGAAGACGACCAGCCCGCCGAGGCCGAAGGTGAAGCCGAGCGGGGGACTGCCGGCGAAGACATCGTCCGGAAGCGGTTTCAGTATGTGCCGCGAGAAGGTGTCGGCGATCGCCAGTACGTCCCGGTGAAAGTGCAGACAGCCCTTCGGCCGGCCGGTGGTGCCGGAGGTGAAGGCGATCAACGCCACGTCGTCGGAAGCGGTTTCGACAGCCTGATACCGCTCGTTCGGCGCCGACCGGTTCAGCAGGTCGTCGGGGGCGTCACCGCCGTACGTCGTGATCCGGAGCCCGGGTATCTCAACCTTGGCGAGGTCGTCCACGGCTCTGATGTCGCAGAGCGCGTGCTCCACCCGCGCGATCTCGCACATGGTGCGCAGCTCGTTCGGCCGCTGCTGGGCCAGAACGGTGACCGCGATCGCGCCCGCCTTCAGCACCGCCAGCCAGCAGGCCGCGAGCCAGGGCGTGGTGGGACCGCGCAGCAGCACACGGTTGCCGGGGACGACTCCGAGATCCCCGCTGAGCAGATGCGCGATCCGGTCGACGCGGGCCCGCAGCTCGCCATACGTCCAGGACGGCCCGGAGCTGGTGTGGAACACGGGTCGGTCCGGGGTGGTGTGGTCGAGCAGCTCGGCGGCGCAGTTCACCCGATCGGGGTAGTCCAGTTCGGGCAGCTCGAAACGGAGGTCGGGCCAGTGGCCGGGCGGCGGAAGGTGGTCGCGCGCGAAGGTGTCGACGTGGGCCGAGACGTTCATGGGCGTTCGCCCCCTTGCCTGGATGGACTGTCCGGCTGGGCTGCCCGGGCGGGCGTCGTCTTGGGGTCGCGCAAGGAGCGTAGCGCGTTGGTGACGACAGTCAACGGTACGCGATACCGTCGAGAGGAGAGGTAGCCGGCCGGGCAGGACATGCGGGGCACGAACACGGCAGGACCAGACGCGACCGGCCCGGCCCGGCTTGGCCCTGCCTGGTCTAGTTCGGCCCGGCCCGGCCCGGCGGAAACGGTTGCGGAAAGTCGACGCCGTTGCGGCAAGCAGGGCACAGCGGAAACAGGGTGGAAACAGGCGGAGCGGAAACAGGCAGAGCGGAAACAGGGAGTGCAGAAACAGGTAGAGCAGAAACACGAACGGCAGGGAAAGTCGCAGCGGAAACAGTCAACCGGAAACGGCAACGGCAGAGATAGGCGCAGCGGAAACAGTCACGGCAAGAACAGCAGAAATAGGAACAGGAACAGCGGAAACAGCAACAGCAGAATCTGGAACAGCGGAAACAGGAACAGCAGGTTACGTACGGCAGAGGGGACAGGCGATGCCCGCATTCTCGCTCGAACCAGCACAGGCCGCCTGGTGCGCCGAACTGCGTGCCCTCGCCGCCGAACGGCTGCGCCCACTCGCCGAGAAGAGCGAGCAGGGTCGGGTCAACCGCCCGCTCGTCGCCGAACTCGGCCGGCTCGGCCTGCTGCCGCGACTGTTCACGTCCGGTGCCGTCGACCTCTGCCTGATGCGCGAGTCCCTCGCCTACGCCTGCACGGAGGCGGAAACCGCGCTCGCGCTGCAAGGGCTGGGCGCGCATCCGGTCCACGCCCACGGCAGCCCGGCCCAGCGGCAGTACTGGCTGCCCCGCGTCACCGACGGCACCGCGATAGCCGCCTTCGCTCTGAGCGAGCCGGGCGCGGGCTCGGACGCGGCGGCCCTGGCCCTGGCCGCCGAGCGGGACGGACCGGACGGCTGGCGGCTCACCGGGGAGAAGTGCTGGATCTCCAATGCTCCCGAGGCAGACTTCTACACCGTCTTCGCCCGCACCACCCCGGGAGCAGGTGCCCGGGGCGTAACCGCTTTCCTCGTTCCCGCCGACCGCGCCGGCCTCACCGGCTCCGCCCTCGAGATGCTCTCCCCGCATCCCATCGGCGCTCTCCGCTTCGATGCGGTCCCGGTGACGGTGGACGACGTGCTCGGCGAACCCGACGGCGGTTTCCGGGTCGCCATGGGCACGCTCAACTTGTTCCGCCCCAGCGTCGGAGCCTTCGCCGTCGGTATGGCGCGGGCCGCCCTCGACGCGACCCTGGACCACACCGCGCGACGGGACGCCTTCGGCGGCAAGTTGCGCGACCTTCAGACGGTGGCCCACCAGGTCGCGGAGATGGCCCTGCGCACGGAGGCCGCGCGTCTGATGGTCCACGCCGCGGCGTCGGCGTACGACAGTGGCGCCCCGGACGTCCCGAAGCGTGCGGCGATGGCCAAGCTGTTCGCCACCGAGACCGCGCAGTACGTCGTCGACACGGCCGTCCAACTCCATGGCGCACGGGCCCTGTGTCGCGGCCACCTGCTCGAGCATCTCTACCGGGAGGTGCGCGCGCCGCGGATCTACGAGGGTGCCAGTGAGGTCCAACGCGGCATCATCGCGAGGGAGTTGTACGCCGAACTCGCCGACCTGGAGGCAAGGTGACCATCGATCGCGTCAACCCGCCCGAACTCTCCCCGCCCCTCGGCTTCTCCCATGCCGTCGTCGCCGCCGGTCAGCGGATCGTCTTCCTGGCCGGCCAGACCGCGCTCGACGCCGACGGAAAGATCGTGGGGGAGTCGCTGCCGGAGCAGTTCACCCGCGCGTTGACGAATCTGCTGGCAGCGCTGAGGGCAGCGGGCGGTACGGCGTCGGACCTGGCGCGCGTCACCGTCTACGTCACGGATGTCGCCGCGTATCGGGAGGCGGCCTCTGCGCTGGGCGCGATCTGGCGGGAGTTGGCGGGTCGCGACTATCCCGCGATGGCGGTCGTCGGGATCGTGCGCCTATGGGACGAGCAGGCACTCGTCGAACTGGACGGGTTCGCGGTACTCGAGTGAACCGGGCCAGTAACCGGTATCAGCAACCCGATTTCGTGACCGGTATCAGCAACCCGACTTCGTGATCGGTGCCAGCGACGCGTTTCCGTGACCGGTGTCGCGACGTGTTTCCGTAACCGGTAACAGCAACCCGATTCCGTGACGTGTTTCCGTGAGCGGTATCAGCGACCCGTTTCCGTAACGGGTATCGCGACGCGTTTCTGTAACCGGTATCAGCAACCAGGTTCGGTAACCGGCATCGGTAACCGGTATCAGCAACCGGCTTCGGTGGAGGGGGTCGTCGGGCCCGCCTCGATGATCAAGGTCAGGCGGCGACGGCCAGCGCTCCGGCGGTCACCCGGTGCGGGTCCACGACCCGGCCGTCGGGCAGCAGTTCGCCGGAGTCGTCGAAGACGATGGTGCCGTCGCACAGCAGGTTCCAGCCCTGCTCGGGGTGGGCGGCGACGATGTGCGCGAGGTGGACCGGCCGGGCGTCGGCAGAAGCGCTGGGAAGCTGATGGGAACACATGGAGTACCTCCACGTCGGTGGGGTCGGCCGTCCGGTCGGCCCCCATGGACAGACCATGCGCCCGTCCCGCCCGCATCTCCAGAGGGTGCCCGCAAGCGTGACAGCACCAGGACAACTCCGGGACCGTTCGTCGACGACAGGTGCGGACTCGCCACCGAAGGAGTGACGATCACCGCCCCGGGCGCGCCCGCCCGGTACCTGTGGAGGCCCCCACAACAGGAGGTTCTCCCATGTCGTTGCGTCCCGCCCTCTCCGCGGCCGTCGGTGCCGTACTGCTCCTGCTCGCCGCCCCGACGGTCACGGCCACCGCCGATCCGTCGGAGTCCGTCACCGTCGACCAGGTCGGCAGCATCGCCTCGGACGGCACCGTCACCCTCTCGGGCACCTACCGCTGTCTCGGCAGCACGGGTCCCGTCTTCGTCAGCTCCTCCGTCGGTCAGGGTTCCGGCAAGGTCCGGCACGGCATCGGCGGCACCCGTGCCGTGTGCGACGGCGCCGTGCACGCCTGGAAGAACACCGGCAAGGCCAGTCCGGCCGACCTCGAACCCGGTGCGGCCCACGTCGAGGCCACGCTGATGGAGCTCCGCCCCCAGGGCAGCCTGCCGCTGCCCCGCTTCCACGCGGCGCAGGAGCGGGACATCACGCTGACCGCCGGCTGAGTGGCAGGTCCTGGGTGGCGGGCCCCCTGACGGGGACCGCGTTTTGAGCGGCGGGCCCGTCACGGGGCTCGCCGCTTCTGGCGTCGTAGGCCCGCGGAGGCCGCTCGCCGAGGCGATGCCGGACCGGATCCCCGACCGGATCCCCGACCGCTCGCGACCGACAACTGACCGCTCACGACCGACTCCGACCGCTCCCGGCCCGCCCAATCGCACCCGGCTCGGGAGGGCCCGCTCCCTACCGCTCCCGGCTCGGGAGGGCCCGCTCCCGGCGTCGTCTCAGACCGGGTAAGCGTGGGTCTGTGTGGCCTTCACCGCGGCCCAGACCCGTGCCCCCGGGTGCAGATCGAGTTCGGCCGCGGCGGCCGTCGTGAGGTCCGCGGCGAGCGGGAGTTCGCCGGTGAGGTCGGTGCGGATCTGGTCGCCGTGGGTCTCCAGGCCGGCGACCTCGCACTGCCAGAGGTTGCGGGCGCTGGCGCCGGTCGGGCGGTCGCGGTAGAGGGTGACCGCGCTCGGCGGGAACGCTACGAACACGGGGCCGGACAGGACCTCGGTGGTGGTGATGGGCGGGCCGGCGTCGAGGCGGACGGTGTGACCGTCGGCGTCCCCCCGGTAGAGGTTCAGGCCGACGAGCTGGGCGATGTAGTCCGTACGGGGATGGCGGGCGATGTCGGACGGCACGCCCTCCTGGACGACCCGCCCGTGCTCGACGACGACGAGTCGGTCGGCGAGCACCATGGCGTCCAGCGGATCGTGCGTGACCAGGACGGCGACGGCCTCGAACTCCGCCAGGTGGCGGCGGAGTTGGGCGCGGACCTCCAGCCGGGTGCGGGCGTCCAGGGCCGCCAGCGGCTCGTCGAGGAGCAGCAGCCGCGGTCGGGTCGCCAGCGCGCGGGCCAGGGCGACCCGCTGGGCCTGGCCCCCGGACAGCCTGCGCGGCTTGGCGCCGGCGTGCGCCGCCAGACCCAGGCGGTCCAGCCACTCGGCGGCCTGGGCGCGGGCCTCCGCCTTCGTCGCGCCCTGGCAGCGCGGCCCGAAGGCCACGTTGTCCAGGGCGGTCAGATGCGGGAAGAGCAGGTAGTCCTGGAAGACGACACCGACCGGGCGGGACTCCGGCGGCGTACCGTCCAACGTGCGGCCGTCCAGCCGTAGCCGACCGTCGGTGAGCGGCGTCAGACCGGCGAGGGCGCGCAGCGCGGTGGTCTTCCCCGCGCCGTTCGGACCGAGCAGGGCGACCACCTCACCCGGCGCCACGCTCAGCGCCACGTCGAGCCGGAACGCGCCGCGCTCCACGACCAGGTGGGCGTCGAGCCCGTCCGCGGGGTCACCGGCGCGGCGGACATCGAGCCCGTCCGGGAGCATGCCGGCACGGCGGACGCCGTGGACGCCGTGGACGTCGGTGACGGCCCGGGAGCCGGCCGCGGTCTCCTCGGGCTCGGGATCGGTCATCCGGCCGTCATCCAACGGTCGCGCAGGCCCGCCAGCACCGCGACGGACACGGCCAGCAGGACCAGGCTGAGGGCGATGGCGGCCTCCGGGTCGCTCTGAAGGGCCAGATACACGGCCAACGGCATGGTCTGGGTGCGGCCGGGGAAGTTGCCGGCGAAGGTGATCGTCGCGCCGAACTCGCCGAGCGCCCGGGCCCACGCCAGGACCGCGCCGGCCGCGATGCCCGGCGCGATCAACGGCAGCGTGACCCGGCGGAACGCGGTGAAACGGGAGGCGCCGAGGGTGGCGGCCGCCTCCTCGTAGCGCGGGTCGGCGGCGCGCAGCGTGCCTTCGACGCTGATGACGAGGAACGGCATGGCGACGAACGCCTCGGCGACCACGACCCCGGCGGTGGTGAACGGCAGCGTGACGCCGAACCAGGAGTCCAGTGTCTTGCCGACGATGCCGTTGCGGCCCAGCGCCATCAGCAGCGCCACACCGCCGACCACCGGCGGCAGGACGAGCGGCAGGGTGACGAGGGCCCGGACGAGGCCGCGCCCGGGGAACTCGACCCGGGCCAGCAACCAGGCCAGCGGCACGCCGACGACCAGACTCACGGCGGTGGCGGCGGTGGCGCAGACCAGCGACAGCTGGAGTGCCTGCCACACCTCGGCGCTGGTCAGCAGCTCGGGCAGGCTGCGCCACGGGGCCCGTACCAGCAGGGCGATCAGCGGCACGACCAGAAACGCCACGCCGATCAGCGCGGGCACCAGCAGGGGCAGCGGCACGCCGCGCACCTGGGCCCTGACACGCCGGCGCCGCGGCCCACCCCGGACGGTGTCGGCCGCGACGTCGGACCTGTCGGTCGGGAGGGTCACGGCTGGAGGAACCCGGCCTCGGTCAGGACCTTCTGGCCCTCGGCGGACTGCACCAGCGCGATGAACGCCTTGGCCGCGTCGGTGTTCCGCGCGTCCTTGAGCTGGACGATCGGGTAGTCGTTGATGGCGTCGGCAGACTCGGGGAACTCCACGCCCTCCACCTTGTCACCCGCGGCGTGCACATCCGTCTTGTAGACGACGGCCGCGTCGGCCTCCTTCAGCTCCACCTTGGTCAGGGCGGCCTTGACGTCCTGCTCGTAGGAGACGGGGGTCAGCTTCAGCTTGCTCGCGTCGAGGGCCTTCTGGGCGGCGGCGCCACAGGGCACCGTCTTGTCGCAGAGCACGACCTTCAGGCTCGACTTGGTGAGGTCCTCGAGGGTGGCGATCTTGTCGGGGTTGCCCGGCAGGGTGGCGATCTCCAGCTGGTTGCGGACGAACGTGGCGGGCGTCCCCGAGGCGTCCCCCGCATCTGTGACGATCTTCATCGTCTTGGGGCTGGCGGACGCGAACACGTCCGCCGGGGCACCGCCGGTGATGCTCGCGGCGAGGGAGTCGCTGCCGCCGAAGCTGAAGGTGACCCTCGTGCCGGCGTGCGCCTTCTCGAACTCCTTGCCCAGCGTCGTGAAGCTCTCCTTGAGGGAGGCCGCGGCGAACACGGTGACCGTGCCGGACAGCTGGTCCGACGCGGACGCGGAGGAGCCCGAGTCGGTCGACGAGGAGTCGTCGGACGACGAGCAGGCACTCAGGGCCAGCAGCGCGGTGACTCCCAGGGCGGCCACCTGCATCGTTCGGCCGGTCCGGCGGACGGTACGGGTCATCACGGGTCCACTCCCTCTGGTCCTGACGGACACAATCACGTCCTGGTCCTGACGGACCATTCACGGTCTCTCGACGACCACGTCGGTCGACTTGATCACGGCAACCGCCGGAACACCGGGCTCCGGCTCCAGTTCGTCGGCCGACTCGCGGCTGACCAGCGCCACCACCCGGAACGGTCCGGCCTGGATCTCCACCTGCGCCGACACGTCGCCGAGAGCACGTCGGTGACGATGCCGGAAAGGCGGTTGCGGGCCGAGGAGCCGGTGGACCCCCCTCCCGCACGGTGCACCTGCCGGGCGTAGGCCGCGAGGGCCGGCCCCGGGATGATCCGGCGGCCCAGCTCGTCGCGTTCGGCGGTGGGTTTCCCGCCAAGCGCCTCACGGTGTCGGCGCTGACACCGAGTAAGGCAGCAGCGTCCCCGATCCGGTAGGTGTGCATGCGCTGATGATACTGCCGCAGATGCAAGGTGAAAGTCTCCTGTGGCTTCGCATGAGCTGGAACCAGGATCGGCAGGGGTGGCATGTGCGTTTGCACGGCAGACGGGTCCGGGTACGGTCATCCAGGAGGTGGTAGCCCGTGACCCGGTCCCTCGCAGCCGCCGGTACGACCGCCAAGTACGGCCGGTGAAGCAGATGCTGAAGCGGTTGCTGAAACAGCCGACGAAACTGTTGCTGAAGCAGCCGCTGAAACCATCGCTGAAACCGTTGCTGAAACAGCCGTCGGTACGGCTGTCGGCCCGGTGGCGGAACTCGTCCTCGCCGGCGATCTGACCCGGCCGGCCACACTCACCGTGCCCGATCTGCTCGGCCGGCCGCCGCAGCATCAGGCCGAGGTGACCTTCGAATGCGCCACCAGCGGCGTCCGGCACCACCGCTTCACCGGACCGCTGCTGCACGAGATCCTCGTGGACGCCGGCCCCGGCTTCGACCCGGTCCGGCGCAGGACCGTCTGCGCTTCCTGATCGCGGTGTCCGGCGCGGATGGTCACCGCGCCCTGCTGTCCTGGGCGGATCGCCCCCGACTTCGGGCGCGCGCCGGTCCTCCTCACGGTCACCACCGACGACTCTCCGCTCGACGGCTCCGGACCGCAGCTCGTCCTTCCGCAGGACCGCTGCGGGGCCCGACACATCAGCGGCGTCAGCACGATCAGCGTGGACGGCGGCTACACCACATGGGCGGGACACCGAGCGATACCAGCGCCGCGGCGACGGGGACAAGGACGGCGACGATTACGACGAAGCCGAGAATCGCGACGAAGCCGAGAATCGCGATGAAGCCGAAGATCGTGGCGAAGTCGAGCATCGCGACGAAATCGAGGCACTGGCCGAGCAAGCTGCGACGGGCGGCGCCGGGGTGTGCCCGGCACGGGCCCGGCGGCCGACGTCCGTTCGGTCACCGCCACGTTGCGCGAACGGTGGCGGCCACGGCTGCTCCGCGCTCTCAGGTCCGGTCGATGTGCACGTTCGTCGACTTCACCCGGGCGGTGGCCTCCACCCCGACCTCCAGCCCCAGTTCCTCCACGGCCTCCCGCGTCAGCAACGACACCAGCCGGTGCGGCCCGGCCTGGATCTCCACCTGGGCGGCGACATCACCGAGCTTCACGGCCGTGACAATGCCGGGAAACGCGTTGCGGACCGAGGTGTACGAGGCACCCTCCTCGCCGCCACCGCTCTTGGCCAGCTCCACGGAGAAGGCAGCCAGATCCCGGCCGTCGATGAGGCGCCGTCCGCCCTCGTCCCGGTGCGTGGCCACCCGGCCCGCGTCCGCCCACCGTCGCGCGGTATCCGGACTCACCCCGAGCAGACGCGCCGCCTGGCCGATCGTGTAGGACTGCATAGGCGCCAAGATAGGCGATCAACGGCCACCCGACCGTGCGCAGGGGTGCGCATGCGCATCCCCCGACGCCGGGAAGAGCCCAGGCCCGGTTCCCCTGAGCTTCGGAGGCTCCGAACCGCGAAGCTCCACGGCTCACATGACGTTCACCGTGAACCGGATGATGCTGCGGGCAATGCCCAACGCCGCCGTGGTGGGGAAGCCCCGCGCCCATTCCCGCAGTGCGGACACCAGTACTCATCCGATCTCGTCCAGTGCGAACGAGTCCGCGCACGGGTCTGCCTCTCCGTCCACGGTCGTCACGGGCCAGACGATGTCCTCGGCAAGCCGCAGCAGGATGAACGCTAGCTCCAGGTCCGATTCCGCCCGCCCGGCGGCAGCGGCGTCGCCACCCATCTGCAGCGCCAAGAGGTAGTCGAAGCCCTGGTCTACCTGCTCGGGCGCACTCCGGACGTCGGGTACTGGACCTGCGACGGCACGGCCGCCGAAGCGCGGCGCTTCTGCGCGCTCGCCCTCGGACCCGTCACATCATGGAAGTCCACCGTGCCGCCTGTGAACGTCGCGCCGAAGGTCACCTAGCTGTCGGAGAACGTCGTCTTGTGGAAGTTCAGACATGGGTTGGTAGGAGCTCGCCTGGCCCTGGCTCAGGCAGCTGCTGCCTCCAAGGACGTGGGCAGCGTGGGGAACGCGGACTGTTCGTCGAAGAGTTCGTGCTTCTGGAGGCAGTGGTAGAGCTGTCCGATCATGCGGTGAGGGCGTTGATGCCGCTGGAGTCCATGAAGGTCACGCCGCTGAGGTCCACCACGGTCCGCGGCCGCGTCACGCTGCCGTAGGACAGCAGGGCCTCGGTGAGCTCATTTTTTTTCGTGACGGCGTGATCGGTCTCGCCGCGCAGAGGGACCATCCGAACGTCGTCCACGGCGGTGTGGTCGATCGACAGGCCGGGCCGGGCCGGGCTGCTCCGTGGGGGCGACCTGAACGGGTTTCGGTCCGTTCCAAGAGCTCTCGTGACGGCCCGCGAGTCCCCTGGCAACAAGTACATGGCAGCGACGGGGTGTCCCGTCTTCCTCAGAGGCGCCAGGCTCAGGCCGAGCCGGTCGAGCCCGGGCTCGCTCCGGCGGGCCCGCCCACGACCGAAAGCAGGTCCACGACGAAGATCAGTGTCGAGCCCGCCGGGATCAACGGAGACGGCGACTGCCTGCCGTATCCGAGACGCGGGGGAACGATGATCTCGCGTCGGCCGCCGACCTTCATTCCCCTCACACCCCGGTCCCAGCCTTTGATGGCCCTGCCACCGCCCACAGCGAACTCGAACGGCCGGTCCTCCTCCCAGGAAGAGTCGAACTCTCTACCGGACGCGAACGTGACACCCACATAGTGAACCCGGACGACCCGGCCCGGCTGTGCCTCGGCTCCATCCCCGACCACGAGGTCCCGGATCGTCAGCTCGGTGGGCGCACCACCCTCCGGAACCTCGATTCTGGGCTTCGTCAGTTCGCTCATCACGGTCCCATCGCTCGCCACCGGAACCCCTCGCACGGGCCGGCCGGACACATGGACCCTCCATGCGGCAGACGATCACGCTACCGGCAATGCCCACACGCCACCCCCGAGTGAAGCTGACCAAGCCCTACTGTCATGAGCCGGGGTGTGGCTCGGCGTCTCGATCCGCTTGTGCCTTATCCCGGCAGCACAGATCTCTCCTGGAAAACTCGCTGCATGAAGTGCGAGACGGTCCTGGATCCAGGTCCGACACTGCACAACATCCGTGGTTCGCAGGGAGGATGCGCCACCTGCGCAGAGCGCGGCACAGACCCCACAAAGCCCGGCTATCTCTACCTCGTAGTTCACGACGGCCACCAAGACCTGTTCGCGTCGGTGGACGCCGTGCTCCAGGAGGAGCCGCAGCTCCCGCCCCTGGCGGAGCGCGCCTGGCTGCGTGATGCCGCCGGCATCACGCAGGCCCGCCTCGCGGCCGCGCGTCGGACGGCGCTGTGCATGACTGGGATAAATGAAGGCGATGGTGGCTTGAGGTAGAGCATGATCTGCCGGGCGAAGAGGGACGCGGATACGGGCGTGGGTGTCGATGGTGCCGACGTGTGGCACGAGCGGCTGGGGTGGGCGTTCGGGCTGAACGCAAGCGATCCGGCTGAACGTGCTGCGGCGCTTGTCCGTCTGGCTGACGCCGAGAGGAACACCCAGGACGCTCTGGATCGGTACAACAGGGCGTGGCGTCGCAGGTATCCGCTGGGACAGCAGGCGGCGCCCAGAAACTACCTGAAGGCCCTGAGGTGTTCGCTGCCAGGTGGTGAACGAGGAGCCGCACCTGCCCCGGGACCGGATGTTTCAGTGTGTTTGAGAATTCGACGACCGTCGGCCAACGAGCCACGCTGCAAGATCTATTGGAGCCAGGCATGGGAAATGTTCACTGGGCGGCGTGCCGCGAGATTACGTAGGATGTCTCGACCTGTGAGGAACCATACATGGATGTAGTAAAGAAGCGCGACTGGGTATTGACAGATGTGACAGTCATGATCAGTGGAGGGAATCTCCAGCCCGGGGAGATGACGTCCCTTCTCGGGCTGGAGCCCACTGGCGTGCGCAACCCGGGTCCCAGCAAATGGGCTCGGCCGGGCGACGTCGACGGACTGTGGAGTATCAGCTGCGACGAGCACGTCAGCCGGGACTTTCACGAGCAGATGAACAACATCCTTTCCATCATGGAAAGCAAGCGGACCGAGCTCGCGCAACTGGCCGGACGGGGGTATGAGGTGACCGTCGAAGTGTATGGATTCGCCGGGAACGCTTGCACTCTCGCCCTCCAGCCGGAAGAACTCAAGCGAATCGCACTCCTGGGATTCCCTCTCCGGGTCGCGGCCAATATGAACGAACGCTGAAAGAACGGTCATGGAAACTGGAGCGAATTTGAAGCCGTGGGCTAACTTGAGCACGTCCCTGGTTGTCTGAGGTCGGGAAGTGGATTCCGCCTTTCTGCGTGCCGAGTTGCAACTCGCCGCCAGTGAAGAGTTCTCTTCGTCCGACGGTGTGGACATCTATTCCGGCCCCGGCTGGGCTACGCTCACCGTTGACGAGCGGCACTCAGAAAGCGCCGACGAACAGGCCGTGGAACTCATCGGACTCCTCAGCCCCCGCAAACCGGCGCTCGACGCGCTGAAGGAGGCGGGCAAAACGGTGAAGGTCGATGTTTCAGGCATCGCCGAGTCAGGTACGGGACTCCACATCTCGCCGGCCGTTCTTGCAGGTCTTGCAGAGTTGGGAGTGCCTGTCACCTTTACGACGGTCCGGGAATCCGGGGACGACGAGGAAGACCCACTCGCCTGGCTCGGCTGACTCCCCGGGTGGCTGAGCCCGGCCATGGCCCCATATTCGCGTTCAGGTGTCGGTGGCATCCCACTTGGCGACGAACCGGCCCGAAGCTCGGCTCGCTCATCCTCTACGGCGACAGCGCACGCAGCGCCGGAACCGGATCTCCGGCGGTGCCTTCGCTGAGGAAAGCGATGTGGCCGTTGCAGCCGCGAGCCGCTCCAGCTCCCTCACCGCCCCGGCCGGATACGTCGAATACCTCAACGGACTCATCGACGAGGAGACCGCCCCTACAAGCTCGAACCCCTCGCCCAGGCCAGCGGCATGACACCCTCCGGGATCCGCACCGCCTACACGAGCAGCGAGATCCAGACCGTCGCCCGCCAGATCGGCCGCGCCCCCGACGGCCGCCGCTCTCGCCCCCGACTGCCCCGGAGCCCGCATGACCGGCCACGCCGAGGGCCATCGTGTGCACCGAGCGCGGATCGGCGGGCGCCAGGCGAGCGGCGATATCGTCGATGACGGCGAGCACGTCGTCGGTGTACGCCTGCTTGGTCCCGTTTGCGCTGCGCCCGATCTCATTGAGGAGTGCCTCGAGGGGAAAGACGCGCGCAAACCGGTCGAGGCCGACGCTCCGCGAGCGCGCTGTTGTCCAGGGCCGCGGTACCAGGTCCTCGCCCGTACACCGATCGGCTTCGCCTTCACCCGGCTCGCCGAGGACGCCCTCGAGGACCCCGGCGCCTTCACGTTTCATGCGACTGCTGGAGCTCCCGGACCGCGACTTGGTGGCTGACGTCACCAACCAGTTCCGAGCAGCCGCCCGCAGCCCCCTCCAAGGCCTGCGCGCCCGTACTGGGCCCGAGGACTGCGTCGGTCGGCCGACGTTCGCCGGCCCAGATCACTGCTAACGCCGACCTCGTTCCGTCGGAGGCGTGTGCCTTGGAGGTTGTCACGCCCACCGACCCCCGCTACTCCGGTCGGCGTTCGGGCTCCTCGAAGGCCGGGCTTGAGAAGTCGGGACTGGTGAAGTCCGGACGGTTGTAGCCGAGGTGGGGCATGCGACCGGTCGGCGTCGGGGCTGCTGGACTGTGCGGTGCTGCCGTACCTGCATGCGCGAGCGCCGCTTGGAAGGTCGGCGCCTCCTGAAGGAACGGCAGGAGGCCGCGTTCCAGAAGAGCTTGGTGCCAGGCCTCCCTGGCCCGGGCCACTTCACCGCCCGACACGCGGTTCGCACCGGTGTCGGGAGAGGGCCCGTTGTGCAGGGCGGTGAACAACAGGCCGACGGTGGCGATGAGGACCGCCGCTGCGGTCGTGGCGCCGAACACCCAGCCGGCGGTGAGCATGGTCTTGGCGAGCGCAAGCTCGGGGTTGAGCAGCTTGAGGATGTAGCCCGCGAGCAGGAAGATCGCGGTGGCTGTCGCGGCAAGGAGCGAGCTGAGGATCGCGGCGCCAAAGACGGCTCCTCCGTCTTCGGCTACCTCGCCCAGGGGGGTTGCGAGCCCCTTCGCGTCCGTATCCCGTTTTGCGGAGCCGGGTTCGCGGACAGGTGAGGGGGTGGGCGACGGCGGATGGCGCAGTTCCTCGCGGACCTTCACGTAGTGCTGATATTCGGGCGCCGCGGCCGCCGTGATGAGTGTGGTGGCGTTCAGCGCCATGGTGCGCAGCTGTTCGGGGTTGAGCCGCTTATCGACAGCGGTCAGTTCCGGGCGGGTAGGGGCGGAGCGCAGCACCTCGTCGAGGATTCGCTCGTACTCGGGGCGGTCCTCGTCGAGCAGGTGGGGAAGACTGTTCATGCGGCCTGTAGCGCGCGGCCGTTGTGGTCCGTTGCGGTCGGCCGGGGACGGGGCGCGAACCGGCTCGGGGGCGTTGTTCCGACGGTCGTCGGCCGGGGGCGCTTCCACGGCTCCGGTGTTGGATTTGCCGGAAGCCGGGAGCGCGGCAGGTGTGATGGAGGTTGCTGGAAGGCCCGGACGCACTCGGATCCCAAGGACTGAGGCCAAGAGACGTCGCCGAAGGGTGAGGCTGAGCCGCTGTTCCACCGTCGGTGGGATGGGTCCTGGGCGGCCGACGCCCAGAACACTCGCGGCGACACGCGTAGTCCAGGAGGGGCGAACCATCACGTCGTCCCCTCCTCTCTCAGGGGCCGCACGCGAGGCGGCGACGGTACATCGGGGCCGCTGCGCCCGGCCGCCGGTTCGTTCACGGCATCCGTCGGCCGACCGTTTGGCTGCGCCTGCAGGCCGTCTCCTCGTCTCTCGGCCCGGATTGACTCGCTGGGGTGCACGAATGTCAGCGGAGGCGCCTGGGGTTGGGGCTGTGCCACCATCGAGGAACCGGGCGCTGTGGAAGGCACCGGGAGCTCGGGAGCGACCGAATCACGGCCTGCCGGGGGTTCCATCATCGCGCCGCCGGGGACCATGTCCGGCGGAGGGCCGCCTGCGGTGAGCGCGTCGCTTACCGACTGGACGCGGCCGAGCTGAGTCAAGATGACCGGTGCTGAGATCCCGACCACGATGGCGGCGTACGCCCCGCTGATCTGTCCTGTGGTGCCGAACAGTACTGCGGCGGCGGCGCCCAGGCCGCTGTGGACCACCGCTGCGACAGGGTCGCCGACCGGGTCGAAGTACTGCTGGAACCGTGGTGGTTCGTTCTCCTGGCCGGATGATAATTGTCGGTGGGCGCGGCGGTCCGACTGCCAGTCAAGAAATCGGGCGTAGACGTCGAGGAGCCCACGCAGCACGCCTCCTGCAGCCCCTAGCAAGATCAGCATCGGCACCGTCACGTTGTCCCCCGGCAGCACATGGGAGGGGCTTCTTCCTCTGCCCCATGCCATTGAGCGTAGAGCCACCCGCACTGTCCCAGAAGGGGATCGGAGACTACTGCCCGCCCACGATCGCGACCGGACCAGTGCAGGCCATCGCGCTTGCGGCCCAGACTTAGTCGCTCTTGGAGCGGTTGGAGCTGCTCGAGACCGCCTGGCTGTTACGAGCAGTCGAACCAGTGCCCGATGGGGCGCTCAGGACAGATACGGCACTCGAAGAGGTAGACGCCTCCGGCGTCGCCGAGGCACAGTTCGGCGGGGTTGTGGGCGTCGTTTTCCATCGTCGGCAGCCCGATTCGTTCTCGTCGACTCGGTCCTTCTCGGGAAGCCAAAACGGAGCGCTCAACACCAGCCCCAACCGACAGTTGGAGTCAGCGCTTAGAGCGTCCACCGAGCCCGGAGCGGTTCATGAGTCCCCGGCACCTTGCCGCCGGGGACTCATAACCGATCAAGGCCAACGGAGTTCTAAATTCGGGATTCCCCGGCGGTCCCGAATTCCCTCACGAAATCTTCGAGCAGTTGAAGCATTTCCCTCTCCGACCAGTAAGGCGTCCCTTCCCATGGGCGATATAGGGACATCCCCTCTGCAAGAAATTCAACCACTTCAGAATCTAGGAAATGCTCGACGGTAAAGCCTTCCATGGGCGCCACGAAATCTATTGATCGATCTTCGCCGGAGATGAATTTGTGGGCCATTTCGAGAATCTCCTCCAGAGGGTTCACGGAATATCAAAGCCCCTGGGGATCGTTGCGGTGATTATATGATTCGGCGGCGGGCGCGTCGGTCAGCAGGTCGCCGACCCGGACGTGGGGGTCAGCCGGATGATCGAAGGAGCGCCGGTGCTCGTGGAGGTCCGGGCTGGAACTGGCCGTAGCGGTGTAGTGCGCTTGATGCGCGTGCGCGGCGAGGACTGAACTCCGAATCTCAGGAACGCCAGTGGCACCGTCGGTGCGGACATTGCGAGGCCCCTTTGGCAAGCACTCTCTGTGAAGGCTGGCGGATACTCAGATATCTCTGATACATCGTCACCAATTTGAGAGCATCTTGCACGCGCGTTGCACAAGGTGATGAAAAACAGCGATGATCAATGGAGGATCCAGCAAGTTTGTAACAGCAGGTCGGCAGGCATTTAGGAGTGTCGTGCCCCTCATCTCCTAGGGGCACGACACTCCGCCGATCAGATGTCCCGGAAGATCTCGATCTGCGCCCCGACGGAGTTCAGCCGCTCGGCCAGGTCCTCGTAACCGCGGTTGATGACGTACACGTTGCGCAGCACCGACGTGCCCTCCGCCGCCATCATGGCCAGCAGCACGACCACCGCGGGACGCAGGGCCGGCGGGCACATCATCTCGGCGGCCCGCCAGCGCGTCGGGCCCTCGACCAACACTCGGTGCGGGTCGAGGAGTTGGAGCCGTCCGCCGAGCCGGTTCAGGTCGGTCAGGTAGATCGCGCGGTTGTCGTAGACCCAGTCGTGGATGAGGGTCTTGCCCTGCGCGACGGCCGCGATGGCCGCGAAGAACGGGACGTTGTCGATGTTCAGCCCGGGGAACGGCATCGGGTGGATCTTGTCGATCGGCGCTTCCAGCTTGGAGGGCCGGACCGTGAGGTCGATCAGACGGGTGCGGCCGTTGTCGGCCGGGTACTCCGGCGTGCGGTCGTGGTCGAGCCCCATCTCCTCCAGGACCGCCAGCTCGATCTCCAGGAACTCGATGGGCACCCGGCGGACCGTCAGCTCCGACTCCGTGACGACGGCGGCGGCCAGCAGGCTCATCGCCTCGACCGGGTCCTCGGACGGCGAGTAGTCGACGTCGACGTTGATGTTCGGCACGCCGTGCACCGTGAGCGTGGTGCTGCCGATGCCCTCGACCCGTACCCCGAGTGCCTCCAGGAAGAAACACAGGTCCTGGACCATGTAGTTGGAGGAGGCGTTGCGGATAACGGTTACCCCGTCGTACCGGGAGGCGGCCAGCAGAGCGTTTTCGGTAACCGTGTCCCCGCGCTCGGTCAGCACGATCGGCCGGTCAGGGCGGACGGCGCGGTCGACGACGGCGTGGTACTGCCCTTCCGTCGCCGCGACCTCCAGACCGAACCGGCGCAGCGCGATCATGTGCGGCTCGATGGTCCGCGTACCGAGGTCGCAGCCACCGGCGTACGGCAGCTTGAAGTGGTTCATCCGGTGCAGCAGCGGACCGAGAAACATGATGATGGAACGGGTGCGTACGGCGGCCTCGGCGTCGATCGCGGCCATGTCCAGCTCGGCCGGCGGCACGATCTCCAGGTCGACACCGTCGTTGATCCAACGGGTCCGTACGCCGATGGAGTTCAGAACCTCGAGGAGGCGGTAGACCTCCTCGATCCGGGCTACCCGACGCAGCACCGTGCGCCCCTGGTTGAGCAGCGAGGCGCACAGCAGGGCCACGCAAGCGTTCTTGCTGGTTTTCACGTCGATCGCGCCGGACAGCCGGCGGCCGCCCACCACCCGCAGGTGCATCGGTCCCGCATAGCCCAGAGAGACGATTTCACTGTCCAGGGCTTCACCGATTCGAGCGATCATCTCAAGGCTGATGTTTTGGTTGCCTCGCTCGATGCGGTTGACGGCACTCTGGCTGGTTGCGAGCGCCTCGGCCAGCTGCGCCTGTGTCCAGCCCCGGTGCTGTCGGGCGTCACGGATGAGCTTGCCGATGCGTACGAGGTAGTCGTCTGCCATGGGGTTGAGGTTATCTCAGATATGAGATGGCACCTCTTGGGGGGCTCATTCGGGTGACGTCTCGTCAATGGTGCCTGTCCTTACGGGTACGCCGCCACCCGAAAGGTCCGGGCAAATCAACCGATGTCGTACGACGTCCGGTGCTGCTGTGCGTGTGACGCGGTCCGTGCTTGCCGCCGCCGGTCGTGATCGACCAGGAACGGCGATTGATGTTGAGTCGCACCCCGGGGAGGATGCGGAAACTCTTGCGGAAGGTGAGGGGCATCGAGCCTCCTTCGTCGCGTGGCGTCCGTTCGCACACGTCTACCCCGACTTGGCGGGCCCATGACCGCTGCGCCTCCAATACCCCTCACCATGAGGCTCGTTCGGGACGTCGACGCCCCGAACGGCCGTCACCACCACGGTCGCGTACGGTGCGGTGAAGCTGCCGCCCCTCGCGTCGATCGCCGCCCCGACCCCGGCCAGCACCTCCGCCACCTGGTCGGACGGAAGGTGGGTGAGGATGCCGTGGGTGCGCATCTGGTCCAGCCACGCGTCCCGGGTGTAGGTCCACTCCCAGTCGAACCGCCACTGCTCCGGCTCGCCGAACCCGTCCGTCTCCCTGATGGCGTCGGCGGCCTTCGTGGCCAGCGCCTGATGGCCGTCCGTGCCGGGCCGCATGGCCGCCCCGAGGTCGACCGGCGAATCAGGCACCACTCGCCGGTAGGCGACGGTCAGCGCCGTCGTCAGATCGTCAGGGAGCCGGGGCACGTTCCAGAAAGCGGCGAGCCGTCCGCCCGCTCGCAGTGCCCGTGCGGCCTTCGCGGCCCCCCTGACCGGATCGATCCAGTGCCATGCCTGGCCGGCGACGACGGCATCGAAGGCGCGGCCCGCCGGCTCCCACGACTCGAACGTGGCGATCTCGGCCTCCACCCCGTGGATGCGGGCCTCCTCGGCCATCCTCTCGTCGGGCTCGACCCCGAGCACCAGGCAGCCGACCGCCTGGAGTTGCCGGGCGACGATCCCGGTGCCGCAGCCGACGTCGAGTACGCGCAGGGGTTCGGCCCCGGACCGGTCGGCGACGATCCGCTCGATCAGCGGAACGGGATATCGGGGACGGGTCCGGTCGTAGCGTCCGGCGTCGACGCCGAAGGACTCGGCCATCTGCCGATGCGTGTGAGGCTGGGCTCGGGACTGGGCATGGGGCTGGTCGCCGGAGGGCGTGGGTAAAGTGGGCATGCGCCCACTCTAGTGGGCGCATGCTCACTCGCCACAATAGGGCGAGGTCGCCGAGTATCCGCTTGAGCAACAGACCGCTCGACCGGCAGACCGTCCTGCCGACCGGCCGATCGAGTAACCGACCGACTGCGCAATCGAAAAAGGAGACCGCGACTCATGGCGCCGACCGGAGTGGCTATCCGCGATGTTCGCGAGCAACTGTTCGAGGCCGCCGAGCGCGTCCTGCTACGGGACGGGGTGACCGCGCTGACCAGCCGGGCGGTCACCACTGAGGCGGGTTGCGCCAAAGGCGTGCTGCACCGTCACTTCGCCGACTTCGACGCGTTCCTCGCCGAGCTCGTCCTCGACCGCATCGGCGGCCTCCGGCTCCGGGCGGAGGGCCTGTGTGAATCCGCCGGGACCGGCACGGTCGTCGCCAATCTCGCCGTCGTCCTGGCCGACCTGTTCGGCTCGGTCGCCGTGGCGATCGTCGCCCTCGTCATCTCCCGCGACGAACTGCGCGCCCGTCTGCGCGCCGCCGGCTCGAAGGGCATCCCGCTCCTCACCGAGGCGGCGGCCGTGATCGCCGCCTACCTCACCGCCGAGCAGGCCCACGGCCGCATCGCGCCGGACGCCGACGTCGACACCCTCGCCCCCACCTTGATCGGCGCGACCCACCTGCTCTTCGCGAGCGCGAGGAACACCGAGCCGCCGGCGATGACGGAGGTCGTGAAGGTCGTGACGGCGGTGGTGGGCGGGGTGGTGCGCGAGGGCTGAGAGCTGAGGGCCCAGGCGTGAGGGCTGAGAGACGAAGGGGGAGGGCTGAGAGACGAAGGGCGAAGGGTGGGGGCTGAGGGGTGAGCGAGCTGTGGGGCCTTCGATCAGGCTGACTCGGCGATCGGCCGGGTGGTCTCGGCTCTCGGTCGGGCGAGAGGGTGTGAGGTGTTGCGCCGCAGCATGCCGCCGACCCGCTCGCCCGTCGAGGATCCGCACCTGCCTCGGGCACGAGCCCGGCCAGGTCGCACGGTTGTCGTCCTGACGGCGCCGGAGGTTCCGTTCGGCCGGCTGATCTCCGTACGCACCCGTGGGGGAGCCTCCCTTCCGGGAGGACGGTTCGGATCCTTTACGGCCGGGAGGGGCCGGATCGGAGCGGCCGGACGGAAACTGGTTTCGTGAGCGAGCAGGGGTACGCGCGGATCGAGCGGGAGAGACGGTTTCTGCTGGCCGTTCCTCCGTCACCTTCGTCGATAACGGTTACCCGGCTGATCCGGGACCGCTATCTGGAGGGAACGCGGTTACGGCTCAGACGAAGCGAATGCCCGGACACCGGATCCCGGGTGCTCAAGCTCACGCAGAAGGTGCCCGCGAACCAGCCGGGCGCCGTCCAGGGACTGATCACGAACACCTGTCTCTCCCAGGCCGAGTACGACCTCCTCGCCTCACTGCCGGCGGCGGTGCTGTCCAAGACACGGTTCAGCGTGCCGCCCCTGGGTGTCGACGTCTTCGAGGGTCCCTTGGCGGGCCTGGTTCTCGCAGAGGCGGAGTTCTCGGACGACCAAGAGGCGCTGGCCTTCGTGCCGCCCGCGCAGTGCGTGGCCGAGGTCACGGACGACGTGCGCTTCACCGGCGGCATACTCGTCAGCGCTTCCCGGCGGGAGCTGTCGGCCTGGCTGGCCGAGTACGGCATCCGGCTTTCCCCGGGAGCGGACAGCGAGCCCGGGCATGACCATTCAGCCCCCATGTACTAGAGTTATCTCGACATCGAGATATCTGCCGAGGCGCCCCGCAGCCGCCACCCCAGTAAGGGTTACCTAACTTAGCCTGGCCTTAGCGGATCGGCCAAGTCTGCGTGGCGGCAGGATGCGGTGGTAAGCGCACATCAATGAAGGAGACTGTCGTGTCGGCGAACAGCTTCGACGCCCGCAGCACGCTGCAGGTGGGCGACGAGTCGTACGAGATCTTCCGGCTGGACAAGGTGGAAGGCTCGGCTCGCCTTCCGTACAGCCTGAAGGTGCTGCTGGAGAACCTGCTCCGTACCGAGGACGGCGCGAACATCACCGCCGACCACATCCGTGCGCTCGGCAACTGGGACTCCCAGGCCCAGCCGTCGCAGGAGATCCAGTTCACGCCGGCCCGCGTGATCATGCAGGACTTCACCGGCGTGCCCTGTGTCGTCGACCTCGCCACCATGCGTGAGGCCGTCAAGGAGCTCGGCGGTGACGCGGCGAAGATCAACCCGCTGGCCCCGGCCGAGCTCGTCATCGACCACTCCGTCATCGCCGACAAGTTCGGCACCAACGACGCCTTCGCCCAGAACGTCGAGCTGGAGTACGGCCGCAACAAGGAGCGCTACCAGTTCCTGCGCTGGGGCCAGACCGCGTTCGACGAGTTCAAGGTCGTCCCGCCGGGCACCGGCATCGTCCACCAGGTGAACATCGAGCACCTCGCTCGCACGGTCATGGTCCGTAACGGCCAGGCCTACCCCGACACCCTGGTCGGCACCGACTCGCACACCACCATGGTCAACGGTCTCGGCGTCCTCGGCTGGGGCGTCGGCGGCATCGAGGCCGAGGCCGCGATGCTCGGGCAACCGGTTTCGATGCTGATCCCGCGCGTCGTGGGCTTCAAGCTCACCGGTGAGCTCACCCCCGGTACCACCGCCACCGACCTCGTGCTGACCATCACCGAGATGCTTCGCAAGCACGGTGTCGTCGGCAAGTTCGTCGAGTTCTACGGCGAGGGCGTCGCCGCCACCTCGCTCGCGAACCGCGCCACCATCGGCAACATGTCGCCGGAGTTCGGCTCCACCGCCGCGATCTTCCCGATCGACGACGAGACGCTGAAGTACCTCAAGCTCACCGGCCGCTCCGAGCAGCAGGTCGCGCTCGTCGAGGCGTACGCCAAGCAGCAGGGCCTCTGGCTGGACCCGCAGGCCGAGCCGGACTTCTCCGAGAAGCTCGAGCTGGACCTCTCCACGGTGGTCCCGTCCATCGCCGGCCCGAAGCGCCCGCAGGACCGCATCGTCCTCGCGAACGCCGCCGAGCAGTTCAAGACGGACGTGCTCAACTACGTCGACTCCGCCGACGAGGCGGGCAAGGAGTCCTTCCCGGCCTCCGACGCCCCGGCCAACCACCCCAACGGCGCCCCGTCCAACCCGGTCACCGTGACCGCCCCCGACGGCTCGACGTACGAGATCGACCACGGCGCGGTGACGGTCGCGGCCATCACGTCCTGCACCAACACCTCCAACCCGTACGTCATGGTCGCCGCCGCGCTCGTCGCGAAGAAGGCCGTGGAGAAGGGCCTGACCCGCAAGCCGTGGGTCAAGACCACGCTCGCCCCGGGTTCGAAGGTCGTAACCGATTACTTCGACAAGGCGGGTCTCACCCCGTACCTCGACAAGGTCGGCTTCAACCTCGTCGGCTACGGCTGCACCACCTGCATCGGCAACTCCGGCCCGCTGCCGGAGGAGGTCTCCAAGGCCGTCAACGACCACGACCTCGCGGTCACCTCGGTCCTCTCCGGCAACCGGAACTTCGAGGGCCGGATCAACCCCGACGTCAAGATGAACTACCTGGCCTCCCCGCCGCTGGTCGTCGCGTACGCCCTCGCGGGCTCCATGAAGGTGGACATCACGCGCGACGCGCTCGGTGTCGACCAGGAGGGCAAGCCGGTCTTCCTGGCCGACATCTGGCCCTCCGAGGCCGAGGTCAACGACGTCGTGGCGAACGCCATCGGCGAGGACATGTTCAACAAGTCCTACAAGGACGTCTTCGCGGGCGACGCCCAGTGGCAGGCGCTGCCGATCCCGACCGGCAACACCTTCGAGTGGGACGCCGAGTCGACCTACGTCCGCAAGCCCCCCTACTTCGAGGGCATGACGATGGAGACCACCCCGGTCTCCGACATCGCCGACGCGCGCGTCCTCGCCAAGCTGGGCGACTCGGTCACCACCGACCACATCTCCCCGGCCGGTGCGATCAAGGCCGACACCCCGGCGGGCAAGTACCTCACCGAGCACGGCATCGAGCGACGTGACTTCAACTCCTACGGCTCGCGCCGAGGCAACCACGAGGTCATGATCCGCGGCACCTTCGCCAACATCCGCCTGCGCAACCAGGTCGCGCCGGGGACGGAAGGCGGTTACACCCGCGACTTCACCCAGGCCGACGCGCCGGTGTCGTTCATCTACGACGCCTCGCGCAACTACATCGAGCAGGGCATCCCGCTGGTCATCCTGGCCGGCAAGGAGTACGGCTCCGGCTCGTCCCGCGACTGGGCCGCCAAGGGCACCGCGCTGCTCGGCGTCAAGGCCGTCATCGCCGAGTCCTACGAGCGCATCCACCGCTCGAACCTCATCGGCATGGGCGTCATCCCGCTGCAGTACCCGGCGGGCCAGTCCGCCGAGACCCTCGGGCTGACCGGCGAGGAGGCCTTCTCCATCGCCGGCATCACCGAGCTGAACGACGGCACCACCCCCGCCACGGTCAAGGTCACCACCGACACCGGCGTGGAGTTCGACGCGGTCGTCCGCATCGACACCCCCGGTGAGGCGGACTACTACCGCAACGGCGGCATCCTGCAGTACGTGCTGCGCAGCCTGATCCGCAAGTAACCGATCGGGCAAGCGGTTCCGCAAACGATCGAGCAGCGGTTCAGCAAGCGGTAGGACAAGCAGCACGGCACGGTAGTGGAGGGCCGCATCCCCGTCAGCGGGGGTGCGGCCCTCCGCCGTGCCGACCGGACGCCGAGCCCCGTGGTCGACCAGTGCCGATGCCCCTTTCCATCACGGCCGTCCGCGGGCAGTCGGCGGGCGGTCGGCCGGCGGTCAGAGGGCAGTTGGTCGGCACTCGGCGGCCCCCGCCCGGGGCCCGGGACAGAAAGTCGTGCGCCGCCATGGGTCGGCCCGGGTGGGAAGAATCCCGGTTCGCACGGCTTCGGCTCAGTCGGAGCACAGGGTTCCCTCAGCCAACCGGGACAGGATCAGGACATGGCTGGCATCTCCGGTACCCGAAGCGGACGGGTCCGCGTTCTGATCGTCGACGACGAGCCCGCGCTCACCGAAGTGCTCTCCGTGGCCGTCACCGAGGCGGGCTGGCGCCCCTACCCGGCCGCCGACGGACACAGCGCGCTCAGGATCGCGCGCGGCTGCGCACCGCATGCCGTCGTCCTCGACGGCATGCTGCCCGACCTGGACGGCATCCAGGTGCTGCGCCGTCTGCGCTACGAGAACCCCGAACTGCCCATCCTCATGCTCACCGCCCGCGACGCCCTGGAGTTCCGCATCAACGGGTTGGCGAACGGGGCCGACGACTACGTCACGAAACCGTTCTCACTGGAGGAGGTCGTGCTGCGACTGCGCGGACTGCTGCGCCGGTCCGGCGCCGAACGGACCCGCACCGACGACTCCGTACGCGTCCTCGGCGACCTGGTGCTGACCGGCGAGTCCCGTGAGGTGCACCGGGACGGTTCGCGGATCACCCTGACCGCCAAGGAGTTCGAACTGCTCAGCCTGCTGATGGAGCACCCGCGGCAGGTCCTGAGCAAGACCCAGATCCTCGACCATGTCTGGACCAGCTCCTTCGACGGCGGCGGAAACCTCGTCGAGGTGTACATCTCGAGCCTGCGCCGCAAGCTCGACCGCGGCCGCCCACCCATGATCCACACGGTACGGGGGCTGGGGTACGCCATCAGGCCGGTTGGGGACGGAGGATGAGTATCCGTCCGAGTAACGTCCGCCCGCAGGGCGCCGGTTTGAGGGATGTCCGTCCGACCGATGCTCGTGCAGTCGACGCCCATCCGACAGACGCCCGTCCGACCGACGTCAGTCCTGGCGATGTCCGTCCCGAGGATGTCGGCCCGTGGGACTTCCGTAGGGCGGATGCCCGTCCGCGGGGCGGTTCCCTGCGCACTCGTCTCCTGATCTTCATCAGCGTCGTTCTCGTCGCCGTGTGCGCCGTGATGGCACTCACCACCGTTTTCGCACAGCGCGCCTACCTGCTGGGCAACCTGGACGACCGTGTCACCAATGCCTCGGAACGCAGCCTGGGCGGCGCCTCCCTCCACCCGGACCTGACGCGGGACCTCACCTTCCTCAACGAGAGCGGCCACCCGGCCGGGATGCTGGCCGCCCGTCTGGACGCGGACGGAACCGTCCTCGCGGCGGCGACGGTGGGCCAGGACGCCCCGCCACAGAACCTCACGGAAACACAGATCGAGGCCCTGAAAGGCATCGCGACCGACGGCGGCCTGCACACCAGGACGGTCCCCGGCCTGGGCATCTACCGCTTCACCGCGCTCGACAACAACGGTGTACGCGTTCTCACCGGGCTCCCGATGGACGACGTCCAGGACATGATCAGCGGCCTGGTGGTAGTGGAAGCGGTCGTCGCCGCGGCGGGACTCACGGTCGCCGGCTGCGTCTGCGCAGTGGTCATACGACGCCAACTGCGCCCCCTCGGCAGGGTCGCCGCCACCGCCGTCGAGGTCTCGCACGCCCCGCTCTGCCACGGCGAGGTAACCGGTCTCACCCGGGTTCCCGAACGGGACACCGATCCCGGCAGCGAGGCGGGTCAGGTGGGCGCCGCCCTGAACCGCATGATCGACCACGTGGAGTCCTCGCTCGCCGAACGCCAGCGCAGCGAGGAGAGGATGCGCCGCAGCGAGGAACGCATGCGCCGTTTCCTGGCCGACGCCAGCCATGAACTGCGCACCCCCCTCGCCTCCATCGCCGGATACGCGGAGCTGATGAACCGGGGCACGGACCGCATCGAACCAGGACTGGCCTGGCGCCGGGTGACGGCCGAGTCGGCGCGTATGACGGGGCTGGTGGAGGACCTGCTGCTGCTCGCCCGGCTGGACGAGGGCAGACCGCTGCAATCGGCCGAGGTGGACCTCGCGGCGCTCGTGGCCGAGACGGTGTGGGACGCCCGGGCCGCAGGCAGCGGACACGACTGGCAACTGGAGCTGTGCCTCGACGAGGCGCCCCTGGTCCTCGGTGACGAGGCCCGCCTCCACCAGGTGGTCGCCAACCTGTTGGCCAACGCACGTGTGCACACTCCCGTTGGCACGCGTGTCGTGGCGGTGGTGGAGGCACGACGGGGGATGTGCGCGGTGCGTGTCCGGGACGACGGCCCCGGCATCCCGCCCGATCTCCTCCCGACGGTCTTCGAACGCTTCACCCGCGCCGACGCGTCAAGGGCCCGCGCCACCGCGGGCAGCGGCGCCGGCCTCGGCCTCGCCATCGTCGCGGCGATCACGTCGGCCCATGGCGGTCACATCGACGTGCACAGCGAACCGGGTCGCACGGAGTTCACGGTGGAGCTGCCGCTTGCGGGGGAGACCGGCGTGGACGCCCTGACCTGGAGTCCACGGGTGTCGGTGCGATGAACTGAGCGCCGCCGAGGTGCTCGCGTCGGCAAGCCCCGCCACACCACCCGGGGACTCCCCTCAGCCCGATCACCACGCTCAGCCGCCCCGTGCTGCTCGGCTACGTTTCGCAGCAGCGCCGTACGCGCCCGTTTACAAGTGGGCCGTACGGCGCTACCTTCCGCCACAGGTGAAGTGGGAGCGCTCCCACATCTGCTCGCGTCCGGCGGACCGGAACCTGTCGGGCTCGAGTCCGGGAGGCTCCCGCTTCACGCCCCCACACCCGCATCCGCAGTGCACCCCATGCACGCACGGTCCGTACACGGAAGGCGGACTCATTGCCATGCAAACTGTCATGATCACGCCAAAGTCGCGGTCGAGGTTACGCACCCGAGCCCTCCTCCTCGTCCTCCTCGCCCTGCTGGCCACCGTCCCCGCCCTGGGCCTGATCGTCACGACCGGCGGCAGGGCCGAGGCTCACGGCACCCCCATGAAACCCGGCAGCCGCACGTTCCTGTGCTGGCAGGACGGGCTGACCGACACGGGTGAGATCAAGCCGGTCAACCCCGCCTGCAAGAACGCACAGCAGGTAAGCGGTACCACGCCGTTCTACAACTGGTTCTCGGTGCTGCGCTCCGACGGGGCCGGCCGCACCCGCGGCTTCGTACCGGACGGGCAGCTGTGCAGCGGCGGCAACACCAACTTCACCGGTTTCAACGCGGCCCGCAGCGACTGGCCGCTCACCCATCTCACGTCGGGCGCGAGCGTCGACTTCTCCTACAACGCCTGGGCCGCGCACCCGGGTTGGTTCTATGTCTATGTGACCAAGGACGGCTTCGACCCGACCCAGACCCTCACCTGGGACGCGATGGAGAGCCAGCCCTTCCTTTCCGTCGACCACCCGCCGCTCAACGGCAGTCCGGGCACGGTCGAGGCCAACTACTCCTGGACCGGCCAACTCCCGGCGAACAAGTCCGGTCGGCACATCATCTACATGGTCTGGCAGCGCTCGGACAGTGCCGAGACCTTCTACTCCTGCTCCGACGTCGTCTTCGACGGTGGAAACGGCGAGGTAACCGGCATCCATGAACCGGGCAACCCGACCGAACCCGTTCCCGGTACCTGCACCGCCACTCGGCGGACGACCAACAGCTGGACCGGCGGCTACCAGTCCGAGGTGACCGTCACCAACTCCGGCGACGTTCCGATGCTCGGCTGGATGGTCGACTGGACGCTGCCCGGCGGTCAGTCGGTGGCCAGTCTGTGGAGCGGCAACGCTACCTACAACGGGCAGGCGGTGATGGTCCACAACGCCGACTGGAACGGCTCGTTGAGTCCGGGCCAGAGTGCGACGTTCGGATACGTCGTCTCCGGTTCGGGCGGCGACAGTGCGACGAGCCTTCCCTGCCGGGTCGGCTGAGCGTCAGCAGCTCAGGGCGGGCCCGGTGGGTGGTGAGCCGCACACCCACCGGGCCCGCGAGCCGGGCCTGCCCCAAGGGGGGAGCGGGGCGGTCCGGGGTGTCCCCGCCCGGACGGTGCCACGAGCGGGGATCGCGATGCGACAACGTTGTCTGAACGTCGTGGACGATCCTACCGGGTCAACGCGTGTAGGAGCCAACCGACTTGGCCAGGGGTTGGCCGGGAATCGCCTGCCGGTGCCCAGGTGCCTTTGCACGTTCTCGTGCAGGGAGGGCGTGGGATTGCTTCGGCCCGACACGTGGAGTCCCCCCACCGCATCGCCCGGATCGGCGGGACGCACAGCACCGGCTGTCGCGAGCGGGTGGCGACGTGATGCGGATGTCAGCCGCTCAACGTCGCCGCGAGCCAGTGGAGTTGGCGTGCCACCTGCGCTTCCTCGCCGCCCTCGTGACCGTTGAACGGATACGCGTACATCTCCCTCCGGGGATCGGCGCCGCCGCTCAGCTCCCCGTACCGGTTGAACGCGGCGTACGCCCCGCTCGGCGGGCAGACCGTGTCCCGCAGGCCGGTGCCGAAGTGGGCGGGGGCCTGGGCGCGTCGGGCGAAGGAAACACCTTCCATGTAGGAAAGCGTGCGGTAGGCGGTTTCTTCGGAGCCTCGGTGGACGGAGAGGTAGGTGGCGATCTCGCCGTACGGACCTGCGTCGGTGAGGTCCAAGGCCCGCCGGATCCCGCACAGGAGCGGCGCCGTGACCAGGAGGGCGGCCAGGTCGGGGACCAGGCCCGCGACAGCGAGGGCGAGTCCGCCGCCCTGACTGTTGCCGGCGGCGACCGTTCGGGTGGCGTCGACGCCGGGTAGCGCCCGAGCCGCCGTCACCGCTCGTACCGCGTCCGTGATCAGACGGCGGTAGTGGTAGTCGTGCGGGGACCTGAGGCCGCGAACGGCCGGACCGGGGCCGCCGGGCGCGGTGGCGTGCGGGTCGGGGGTGGCGCCCCCGTCGCCGTACTGGTCCCCCTGGCCGCGGTTGTCCATCAGTAGATGCGCGTAACCGGCGTTCACCCAGGTAAGACGCTCGTGGGGGAGACCGCGGCCACGTCCGTAGCCGACGTATTCGACGACCGTCGCAAGCGGTTCCCGAGCGCCTGCCGGCAGGCTGAACCAGGCGCGCACCGGATCCCCCGCGAAGCCCCGGAACGTCACGTCCCAGGTATTCGTGAGGCGGAGACCGGTTTCGACGGGTTGCACGGACACCAGCGGGGCCGGCTGCCCCGCCTCCTTCAGAGTGTCCCTCCAGAAGGCGTCGAAATCGTCGGGCTCGTCGGGTTCGGGGCGGTGTCGTTCCAGCTCAGGCAGCGGCAGGTCGAACGCGGGCACGGGGGCACCTCGCAGGGGTTGTGGGCGATCGATCGTTGCGGAGGCCAGACAGAAATTTGCGGTGGACCGTAGCACTCAACTTCCCGGTTCTACCCCGCCGGTGACGGAATCCAACACCGTGCGTCGTCCCACCAGTCCGCCGTGCAGCACCCATTGACAGCGCTTTCCATGAGCCCTTACGTTGCCGCAGAGTTACCGGTAAGGGCACGAAAGTTTCGAGATCACGCGCTGTGAATCGAGTGTTTCGAAGAACGCCCCGGGAGGCCCGAGCATGAGCACCTCCACCACATCGGCCCCACCCCCAGGAACGCAGGACCCGCCGCCCAAGGCCCGGCACGGTCCCGCACGTCCGGCCACCGCGCGCCGCGGCTGGCGGCGGGCGCTGCGCCGGGACTGGCAGCTGTACTCGCTGGCCGTGCTGCCGCTGCTGTTCTTCCTGGTCTTCCGTTACCTGCCGATGATCGGAAACGTGATCGCGTTCCGCCGCTTCGAACCCGGCGGTTCGATCCTGGGGGAGCAGTGGGTGGGGCTGCGCTATGTGCGGATGTTCCTGACCGACCCGACCTTCTGGCAGGTCTTCCGCAACACCCTGTGGCTCGGCGGACTGACGCTCGTGTTCTGCTTCCCCATCCCGATCGTCCTGGCACTGCTGCTCAACGAGGTGCGCCGACGCTCGCTGAAACGATTCGTGCAATCGGTTTCGTACCTTCCGCACTTCCTCTCGGTCGTCATCGTCGCGGGCATCACCATGCAGATGCTGGCCACGGACGGCCCGGTCAACCATGCGCTGGACTGGTTCGGCCACGATCCGGTCCGGTTCATCCAGGAGCCCGGCTGGTTCCGCACGATCTACGTCGGCTCGGAGATCTGGCAGACCGCGGGATGGGGCACGATCCTCTACCTCGCCGCGCTCACCACGATCGACGAAGACCTCTACGAGGCCGCCCGGATCGACGGCGCGAGCCGCTGGCGGCAGATCTGGCATGTCACCCTGCCCGGTATCCGCCCCACCATGATCACGTTGCTGATCCTGAACATCGGGACGTTTCTGGCGGTCGGCTTCGAGAAGGTCCTGCTGCTCTACAACCCGCTGACCTACCCGACGGCCGACGTGGTCTCGACCTACCTCTACCGGGCCGGCGTCGAGTCCAACAGTTTCAGCTACGCCGCCGCGATCGGTCTGTTCGAAGCGGTCATCGGGCTGGTGCTGGTCACCGGCGCGAACCAACTGTCGCGTCGCACGGTGGGGACGAGCCTGTGGTGAGCCTTCTGACGTCCCGTGCTCCGCGTCCGCGCACCTCCGTGAACCAGCCCACGCGTGGCTACCGCGTCTTCCAAGGCGTGAACGGCGTGATCCTCACCCTGGTCGTGCTGGTGACCCTCTACCCCTTCGTCAACATCATCGCCCGGTCGTTCAGCGGCGAACGTCAGATCCGCGCCGGTGAGGTGACCCTGTGGCCCGAGGGGTTCAACCTCACCACCTACAGAATCGTTTTCCAGGACTCGATGTTCTGGCGAAACTACGGAAACACCGTGCTCTACACGGTCGTCTCCACCGTCATCGCGATGACTCTGACGACCTGCTACGCCTACGTCCTGTCGAAGAGGAACCTCAAGGGGCGGGGCGTTCTCGTCGGCGTCGCCGTGTTCACCATGTTCTTCACCGGCGGGCTGATCCCGAACTACGTCCTGGTCACGAGCCTCGGCCTGAAGAACTCCGTCTGGGCTCTCGCGCTGCCCAACGCGATCAGCGTCTTCAACCTGCTGGTGATGAAGGCGTTCTTCGAGAGCCTGCCGACGGAACTGGAGGAAGCCGCGGAGATCGACGGTCTGAGCACCTACGGCATTCTGCTCAGGGTCGTGCTGCCGCTGTCCAAGGCGGTCATCGCGACGATGGTGCTCTTCTACTCGGTGTCCTTCTGGAACTCCTGGTTCTCCGCATATCTCTACATGGACCGGACCGAACTCATGCCGGCCACCGTCTATCTGCGCAACCTCATCTCCGGCGCCACCACGGGCGGCAACGCGGGCGCCGGTACGGAGCAGCTCAGTCAGGTGGGGGCCAACATCCAGGCGGTCACGATCGTCCTGACATCGCTGCCCATCCTCTGTGTCTACCCGTTCGTCCAGCGCTATTTCGTCTCGGGCGTGATGCTCGGCGCGGTCAAGGGCTGAGAGCCGTCCCTCTTACGGAACAAGGGAGTATCCGTGAAGAACGCCGGTCAGCTGTCCCGACGTCAGATCCTCACCGCCGCAGGATTCATCGGCCTCGCCACCCTCACCGGGTGCGGCAGCGGCGACGACGGAGAGGACTCCAAAGACCTCTCCAAGAAACAGAACGGCGCGATGAAGGAGTACCGGGCGGGCCAGCAGTTCAAGGCGTCGAAGGCGCTTTCCTTCTCGGTCCTGCACAACAACAACCCGGTCTACCCGTTGAAGGACAGCTGGCTGTTCTGGAAGGAACTCACCCAGCGCACCGGTATCACACTGAAACCCGTTGCCGTCCCGCTGAGCGATTACGAGAAGAAGCGCAGCGTCCTCATCGGCGCGGGCGACGCCCCGTTCCTGGTTCCCAAGACGTACCACCCGTCCGAGGTCGCCTTCGTCTCCTCGGGTGCGATCCTTCCGGTCAGCGAGTATGTGCACCTGATGCCCAACTTCCAGGACAAGGTCAGAAAATGGAAGCTGGAGCCGGAACTGGATTCCATCAGGCAGTCCGACGGCAAGTACTACCTTCTCCCCGGCCTGCACGAGAAGGCCAAGTCCGGCTACTCGCTGTCCCTGCGCACGGACGTCCTCGACAGGCTCGGCCTGAGCCTGCCCACCACGTGGGACGAGGTGTACGAGGTTTTCAAGGCGATCAAAGCCGAGTATCCCGATCGCTACCCGTTCACCGATCGCTGGAGCACCAACACCCCGTTCCCGGCAGCCGCGTTGCTCAGTTACCTCGGCCAGGCGTACGGCGTGAGGGCGGGCTGGACCTACGACAACATCAGTTTCGACGCGAAGGCCGGGGAGTTCGTCTTCACCGGTGCCACGGACGGCTACCGCCAGATGATCGAGTACCTGAGAAAGCTGGTCGCCGAGAAACTGATGGACCCGGAGAGCTTCACCCAGACAGATGACGACGCCGTGCAGAAGCTGCTGGGCGAGAAATCCTTCGCGATCAGCGCCAATCCACAGGAGCTGGTCCAGAACTACCGCTACAACCTGGAGAAGCAGGTCAGCGGAGCGAAGATCGAGATGGTACCGGTACCGCTGGGCCCGGCCGGTCCGGTGGTGTTGGGCGGCGCCCGGTTGGAAAACGGTGTCATGGTCTCCGCCAAGGCCCTCAAGAGCGACACCTTCGTCGCGATGATGCAGTTCGTCGACTGGCTGTGGTACTCGGACGAGGGCCAGCGTTTCGCCAAGTGGGGCGTCCAGGACGTCACCTACACCCGTGCGGGCGACCAGTACGAGCTGAAGCCGGGCATCACCCTCATGGGCTCGGACCCGGATGCCCCGAAGGACCTGCAAAAGGACTACGGCTTCTTCAACGGTGTCTTCACCTACGGCGGCAGCTGGGCGCTGGTCTCCTCATCCTTCAGCCCGGACGAGAAGAAGTTCCAGGACGCTATGGCCCGGCGCGAGCAACTGCCGATCGGCCCGGCCCACCCCTTGCAGTCCGTGGAGCAGGAGCAGGCATCGCTGTGGGACACGCCCCTGAGGGACCACGTCACCCAGAACACGCTCAAGTTCGTCATGGGCAAGCGCCCGTTGTCCGAATGGGACGACTATGTCACCGAGTTGAAGGCCAAGAACATGGATCAGCTGGTCGGCCTGCACAACAAGGCGCGTGAACGCTTCAGGAAGGAAAACGGGTGAGTGCGGCTCCCGCCGAGCCGACGGGTCGGCTCTCCGGGGCCTGGCGTTTCTGTGTGGGCACCGGCCGGATCGAACTCGCCCTGCGTCGCGACTACCAGGAGTCCCTCGCCCTGATCCAGCGCGAAATCGGTTTCCGACACATTCGCGGCCACGGCCTGCTCAGTGACGGTATGGGCGTGTACCGCCCGTACGACCATGAGGGAGCCCGCCGCACCCACCACTCCTTCACCTACGTCGACCAGGTCGTCGACGCCTTTCTGACGGCCGGCATCCGCCCCTTTCTCGAGCTCGGCTTCATGCCCGCAGAACTGGCCTCGGGAAGCCGGACCGTCTTCTGGTGGCAGGGCAATGTCACCCCGCCCCGCTCATACCGTGAGTGGGCCGACCTGGTGCGCTCCACCCTCGCTCACCTCGTCGACCGCTACGACCTCGACGAGGTTCGCACCTGGCCGATCGAGGTGTGGAACGAGCCGAACCTGCCCGACTTCTGGGAGGACGCGGACGAAAAGGCGTATCACCGCCTGTACGAGGTCACCGCGCACACGGTGAAGGAGGTGGACGCCGGCCTCCAGGTCGGGGGCCCGGCCATCTCCCCGGGCGCCGACGACTGGCTGAAGCGGTTCGCCGCGTTCGCGGAGCATCGGGACGTGCCCGTCGACTTCGTGTCTAAGCACGCCTACACCTCCGGCCCCGCGCAGCACGTGCCTTTCGGCGTCCACCAGACCCTGGCCCCGGCCTCCGGCCTGCTCGACCAGTTCGCCGCACCCCGGGCACTCCTCAAGGGAACCCGGCTGGCCGAGCTACCGGTGCACATCTCGGAGTTCAACTCCTCCTACCGCCCGGACAACCCGATCCACGACACCGCTTTCCACGCCGCTTACCTGGCGCCGGTCCTCGCCCACGGCGGTGACCTCGCCGACTCCTTCTCGTACTGGACCTTCAGCGACATGTTCGAGGAAGCCGGTGTTCCCACGGCCCTCTTCCACGGTGGGTTCGGGCTGCTCACCCACCGGCAGATCAAGAAACCGACGTACCACCTGTACGCGTTCATGGCGCGGATGGGCCCCGACCTGCTCGCGCGCGGCCACGACCACCTGGTCACCCGCCACCCCGACGGCCGGATCACGGTCCTGGCCTGGGCGCCCGTCGACCCGACAGGCGAGACCCCCGGCCCCGGGCGCCATGCGCTGCGGCTGTCCCTCCCGGTCGTGGCGTGTGAGGTCTTCGTCCGCCGGTCCACCGTCGACGACGAGCACGGAAACGCCTACACCGCCTGGCGGCACATGGGCAGCCCGCGTTCACCACGGTCCGGGCAGCTGGACATCCTGCACGAGGCCGCCGAACCCGCCCGAAGCCACCGGCGGCTGCCCACCCCGGAGGGCCGCGCCGAACTGGACCTCACCTTGTCCCGCCACGAGATCACCCTTGTCGAACTCACCCCGGTCACCGACGAGACCCCTCCCTGGTGGGACGAACGACGGCTGCTCGGCGGGCCGGCGGCATGAAAGCGGTAAGCCCTTCGACACCGCTTTCCACCCCCGCCGCGTGTCCGGTGAAACGACCTCATGAACCGCCACATGAGGGGTTTCTCCACCGGTTTCCCGCCCTGCCGTCGCCGACCACCCCGCAGCAGGGCCTCCCGGGCCGCGGGCCGAATGATTCCGGAACCGGTTACCCCCGCCGCAGCCCACCGACGGCAAGGAAAGCCTCATGAGCTCCGCGATCACCGCGGGTGGATTCGGCACCGGACCCCTGTCCCGAGCCGCCGCCCTCCTGCACACCCTCCTCACCGTCGAGGCCCTTCTCCTCGCGACGGCCGCCCCCGGACTGGTCGGCCTGCTCTTCCTGGGCCCCGAACCGGCGAACCTGCCCCTCGCCGCCTGCTGCCTGCTGCCGCTCGGCCCGGCCCTGTCCGCCGCGCTGTACGCCCTGCACCACCGCAGCCGCGACCTCACCGACCTCCACCCGGCCCGCTGCTACCTGCGTGGCTGGCGCCTCAACGCCTTCCCCGCGCTGAAGCTCTGGGCACCCCTGCTGGCCTGGCTCACCGTGATCGCGTTCACCCTCACCCACTTCGCCGCCACCGGCCTGCCCGGCTGGTGGGCGGTGCTCCTCGGGGTGATCGGCGTGGCCTCGCTCCTCTGGGGCGCCCACGCGCTCGTTCTCACCTCGCTGTTCGCCTTCCGCGCCCGTGACACCGGCCGCCTCGCCGCGTACTTCCTGCTCCGGCGGAGCCGCGCCACCCTCGCCGCGGCCTCCCTGCTCGTCCTGGTCGGCGCTCTGACCGCCCTGCTCACGGAAGCCCTGCCCGCCCTGCTGGCCGCGCCATTGCTGCTGTCCCTGCTGAGGTCGAGCGGCCCGGTGATCGTCGAGACCCAGGAGGACTTCACCGTATGACCGAGCCCGACACCGGAAACGACGGCCGTCTCCCGCGCACCGACAGGATCCCGTACGGCGGCGACTACAACCCCGAGCAGTGGCCGCAGGACGTCCGGGACGAGGACCACCGCCTGTTCACCCAGGCCGGTGTGGACACCCTCACCGTGGGCGTCTTCAGCTGGTCGCTCACCCAACCTGACGAAACCGTTTACGACTTCACGATCCTCGACGGCATCCTCGACCGCGCCGCCACCGAGGGGCGGCAGGTATGCCTCGCCACCGGAACCGCCGCCCTCCCGCCCTGGCTCGCGAAGAAATACCCCGAGGTGAACCGCACCGACTTCGAGGGCCGCCTGCACCGCTACGGTCAACGGCACAACTTCTGCCCCAGTTCACCCGAGTACCGTCGACTCGCCACGTCTCTGGCCGGCCGCCTCGCCGAACGGTACGCCCCACACCCGGCGTTGCTGGCCTGGCACATCAACAACGAGTACGGCGGAGCCTGTTACTGCGACCTGTGCGCCGAGGCCTTTCGTGGGTGGCTGCGCGAGCGGCACGGCGCGCTCGACGCGCTCAACGACGCATGGTGGACCACCTTTTGGTCGCACCGCTACACCGACTGGGACCAGATCGAGCCACCGAGCGCCCTCACCGAACACTGGCGCAGCCCCGACCACACCGCCTTCCAGGGCATCACCCTCGACTACCAGCGCTTCATGACGGAGGCCCTGCTCGGCTGCTTCACCGGCGAAAAGGAGGCGATCCGCGCCCACGACCCCGACACGCCCGTCACCACCAACCTCATGGGCACCTACCGTCCGCTCGACTACCACCGTTGGGCGCCCCACCTCGACTTCGCCTCCTGGGACAACTACCCGCCCCTCGACGCCCCGTCCACCCGCCCTGCCCTCGCCCACGACCTGATGCGCGGCCTCAAAGACGGTGCCCCCTTCTGGCTGATGGAGCAGACCCCGTCCACCACCGCCTGCCGCGACGTCAACCCCCTGCGCCGACCGGGCGAACTTCGCCTCGCCACCTGGCAGGCCATCGCCCACGGGGCGGACGCCGCCCTCTACTTTCAGCTGCGCGCCTCACGCGGCGCCTGCGAGAAGTACCACGGTGCGGTCATCGGCCACGCGGGCCGCGACGACACCCGCGTGTTCCGTGAAGTCGCCGCCCTCGGCAGGGAACTGGGCGAACTCGGAGCGACCACCCTGGGCGCCCGGACCCCGGCCCGCACCGCGCTCCTCTTCGACTGGGACAGCTGGTGGGCGCTGGAGATCTCCGACGGCCCCTCGCGACTGGTCCGTTACCCGGACGTCGTACACGCTTACTACCGAGCCGCCCGCGAGGCGGGAGCCGACGTCGATGTCGTGGCGGTGACCGCCGATCTCACGCCGTACGACGTGGTTCTCGTCCCGGTGCTCCACCTCGTCAAGGGAGATCTGGCGGAACGCCTGGAGGCGGTGGCCCGACGAGGCGGAACCGTCCTCGCCACTTTTCTCACCGCCCGCTCCGACGAACACGACCGCGCCTTCCTCACCGACGTCCCCGGGCCGCTGGCCCCTCTCATGGGTATCCGCGTCGACGAATGGGACGCCCGGCCCGCCGACGTCCAACAGCCGGTACAGCTGGGGGATTTGGCGGCGCAGGCCGGTCTCGTCTTCGAGCTCGTCCAGCTACGCGGCGCCGAACCGGTCGCCACCTACGGCGCCGACTTCTACGCCGGCACCCCGGCCGTCACCCGTCACCACTTCGGCGCTGGACAGGCCTGGTACGTGGCAACCTCCCTCGACCAGCCAGGCGTCGACCACGTCATCCGCCAGGTACTCGCCCGCCACGACCTGATCGGCCCCTACGCCGCCCACCACACCGTCGAGACCGCCACCCGCGTCACACTCGATGGAACCCGACTCTTCTTTCTCCTCAACCACGCTGCTGAGCCGGCCCCACTGCCCGCCCACACCGCCGTGACCGACCTCCTCACCGGCAAACGGCTGGAGCAGGGCGATGTGTTCACCCTGGACCCGCTGGGCGTGGCCGTCCTGCGGCTTCAGTAGATCGTGCGTCCCCGAGCGTCCGGGATGCCGGACTTCCGCAGGAAGTAGCTGTTGACCTGGTCCCGCCACTCGCGTGCGCCGCGCACCTGCTCCTCGTACCGTTCGGTCACGCGCGCGTGCCACGCCGGCTCCACCAGGTCCGCGAGGCCCGCCCACACCCGGCGGGCCTCCTCGGCTTCCTCCACGCCCTCGAAGTGCGTGTCGTAGATATGCTGCACAACCGTTTTCCCGCTCCTCAGCACATGCCCGTACGGCACATGGTGGAAGAACAGCAGAAGCTCGTCGGGACAGGAAGCGACCGACTCGTACAGCTCGGCCCAGGGCTTGGCGTACTGCGCCGCGTACCCCGTGCCGGTGGCCGCGCTCCGGTCGACGCCGATCCCGTCCCGGTCGGCGAAGTGGTATGTCCCCCACGGGCTGTACTCGTAGCCGTCGACACTCGGCCCGTAGTGATGGCCCGGCTGCACCATGAAGCCGACGCCGAGTGGCGCGGTGTACTTCTCGTACGTCCGCCAGGAGCCGTGCAGCACCGCCCGCAGCCCGGCGGCCAGCCGCTCCGAGGCAGAGGGGAAGGTGAGCGCGATCCACTCGTCCAGGATCCGACGCGGGTCGGCAGCGGGTTGCCAGGCCAGCCGGCCGAAGGTGTAGAGGTTCGCCTGTGCCAGCGGATGCCCGGTCCAGAACCGGTCGTCACCGACGTTGGTCACCGCCACCAACCCGCTCCCCGCCAACTCCCCGACAGTCGCGCGAAATTCGCCCTCCGGCCGGAAGCGCAGAGCCTCGCTCCACATGGGGCCCAGCCAACACACATGCCGTTGCTGCCCGGTGTACTCCTGAGTGGCCTGCACCTCCACAGCGACCCGGGTGCGCGGCAGGGCTCCCAGCACCGGCGAGACCGGCTCACGCACCTGGAAGTCCATCGGCCCATGCTTCACCTGGAGTACGGCGTTGTCGGCGAACTCTCCGTCCAGCGGGGCGAAATGGTCGTACGCGGCCCGGGCCCGGTCCGTCGAACGGTCCCGCCAGTCCTGGTGGTGGTCGTAAACGAACGCCCGCCAGTGGACGGTGCCGCCGTGCGGAGCGAGCGCCGCGGCCAGCATGTTCGCGCCGTCCGCATGGGAGCGGCCGTAGGTGAACGGGCCCGGCCGGCCCTCCGAATCGGCCTTCACCACGAACCCGCCGAAGTCGGGGATCGCGGAGTACACCTCCCGCACGGCCTCCGTCCACCAGCCGCGCACCGCCTCGTCCAGCGGGTCGGCGGTGGCCAGCCCGCCGAGCACCACCGGCGCGGCGAAGGTCACGGACAGATGGGTACGGATCCCGTAGCGACGCAACGCCTGCGCGATATGGGCGACTTGATCGATCCGGTCGGTCAGGAGGTGCGCCTCGGCCTCGTGCACGTTGACGTTGTTGACCGAGACGGCGTTGACCCCGCAGGCCGCGAGAAGCCTGGCGTACGCCCGTATCCGCTCCGACTCCTGCCGGGCCCGCCCGTCCTGCCAGAAGAGCGAGCCGCCCGCGTACCCGCGCTCCACCTGGCCCATCACCGGATGCACGGCCACGTTGTCCCAGTGGTCCAGCATCCGCAGCGCCGTCGACGGGCGGTGTGTCTCACGCGCTCGCGTGCCCCGGAAGGCGTCCTCACCGAGCCGCACGACATGGAACAGGCCGTACAACAAGCCGGGTTGACCGCTCGCCGTGACGATGGTGGCTCCGCCGGCGCGCTCAATGACGAACCCCTCTGCGCCGAGTTCACCGACATCGGCCGGGCCGCCGAGGCCACCGGCACCTCCGAGACCCGGACGGGTGTCGCCGGAGCCACCTGCCTCCGTCACCCGCAGCACGAGGTCGTACGAGGACGGGGCGTCCGGTTCGCCTCGGTCTCGCACGACCACCTCGCCGTCGAACAGAGCGCAGGCGTACGCCAGTTCACCGCGCACCGTGTCCACCAGTGGGCCCGAGCCGTCGACCAGCGTTCGCCGCCTTCCTACCGGCCGGAACGCCTCCGGTGGCAGCCAGGCGGGGTCGATCTCCTCGGGCAGGACGGGCACGGTGAGCGACATGGTCCCTCCGGTTGGTCCGGGCTTGCCTAGGCGACGGCCGACCCGGTGCCGCGCGCGGCGCCGATGAGGTCGGTGAGTGCCGCGTCGTCGTAGACGGAGATGTCGACGTAAGCGCCTTCCGGCAGGTCGAAGTCGATGACCTGGTAGTCCAGCACCGCTGTGGTGCCGGGCGGGCTGAAGGTGCCCAGGTTGTGGCTCACGCCGCCGGAGGTGTAGCCGACCTTGACGTAGTACGTGTCACCGTCGTTGGCGGTGTCGTACACCCACAGCTTCTCGTCGTTGGGGTGGAACTCCACCTTGCCGACGAACGCCCCCGAGTTGGTCAGCTCCATTTTGACGGCCTGGCCGCCGGCGTCGTTCGCGAAGTACGTGTTGTCGAACGGGTCGGTGAGGTTGCCGCCGCTGCACGGGCAGTTGTCGGTGTCGTAGTAGTAGGCGTGGAACACCGGGTTGGGGCTGTACGCCTGCGCCGGAGCCGCCGTCGCGAACAGGGCCCCCGCTCCCAGCGCCGCACCCGCGAGCAGTCCCGTGAACCGTCTGATGATGCTCATGTTCCGCTTTCCCCCTCCATGGCGGGCCGCCCGGTGTCCGCGGGTGGCCTGATCATTCTGGAAGACGGGTGACGCCCGGTACACCACGCCATCGCTGTTGGTTACCAGATCAGGACAACAACTCCACCTCGGCGAGGCTGACTTGATCCGCTTGGGCTCCGGTGGGCGCTTTGCTCGGCGAGCCCTCGGTGCCAATTCCTCCCGGGTCGCCCTGGGGGCCCGCCCCTCCCGTCTCGCCGTCGAGGACCAGCCGGTAGTGCGCGTAGGTGCCCGGTCGCTCGAGGGTGAAGACGCGGGTCTGGCGGTCCCACGGGAAGGTCTCGCCGGAGCGGCGGTCCAGGTCGGTCCACGTCAGGCCGTCTGCGGAACCCTGGAGTACCCAACTTGTCGGCGCCTGAGTGTGGTCGGCCGATGTGAGGGTGTACTGCACCGCTTTGGTGCCGGCGGGGACCGGTAGCGAGAGTGCGCCCGACACCGTTTCCCGCGTCGCCGACGTGTCGTCGAACAGCGCGCCCGCTCCCTTCAGCACGTCCGTGCGCGGCGCCGGTACCTTGTCGTCCTGCGTGATCGAAACCGGTGCCGCGTTCTTTCCGGACCCCCACGACGAGGGCCGCGGTCCCATGTCGAACTCCAGGACCCCACCCTTGGCGAGCAGTGTGTGGGGCAGCGACGTCGACGTCCAGGTACCGCCGTTGACCTTCAGGCCCTGGACGTAGATGTTCTTGGCACTGTTCTTCGGCGCCTTGACCACCAGGTCCTTGCCGTTCTCCAGGTGCACGGTCGCCTTGGTGAACAGCGGGGATCCGACGGCGTATTCGCCGCTTCCCATCACCAGCGGGTAGAAGCCGAGCGCGGAGAACAGGTACCAGGCCGACTGCTCGCCGTTGTCCTCGTCGCCGTGGTACCCCTGCCCGATGGAGCTGCCCGAGTAGAGCCGTGCGAGCACCTCGCGGGCCTTCGCCTGCGCCTTCCACGGCTGCCCGGCCGCGTCGTACATGTAGATCGCGTGGTGGGCGACCTGGTTGGAATGCCCGTACATGCCCATCCGCACGTCCCGCGCCTCCGTCATCTCATGGATGACGCCGCCGTACGAACCCACAAACTCCGGGGAAGCGGTTTCCGGGGTGGCGAAGTACGTGTCGAGCTTCTTCGCCAGACCGTCCCGGCCGCCGTACAGGTTGGCCAGGCCGCGACTGTCCTGCGGGGCGGTGAAGGCGTAGCCCCAGCCGTTGGTCTCGGTGTAGTCGTAACCCCACACCCGCGGGTCGTAGGTCTCCGACGGCACCCGCCAGTCGCCCTTCTCGTCCTTCCCCTGGAAGAACCCGGCCTTCGTGTCGAAGAGGTGCACATAGCCCTGCGCGCGGTTGAGGAAGTAGTCGGCTTCCTCCCGGTAGCGCTTCTCGCCGGTCTGCCGGTACAGGGCCTGGCCCATGCGGGCGATGCCGTAGTCGTTGAGATAGCCCTCCAGCGCCCACGACAGGCCCTCGTGCGTGGCCGTGCCGGTGTAACCGAGGAAGGGCGAGGTGGACATGCCCTTGCGGCCCACTCCCGACGCCGGGGGCACGACCGTCGCGTTCTTCAGGGCCGCCTCGTACGCCGCCTTGGCGTCGAAGCCGACTCCCTTGACGAACGCGTCCGCGAAGGCGACGTCGGACGAGGTACCGGTCATCAGGTCGGCGTACCCGGGCGAGGACCAGCGCGAGGTCCAGCCGCCGTCCTTGTACTGCTGGACGAAACCGTCGGTCAGCTCACCGGCCTGAGTGGGCGTCAGCAGCGAATAGGCCGGCCAGGTCGTCCGGTAGGTGTCCCAGAAACCGTTGTTCACGTACACCTTGCCGTCCACGATCTTCGCGCCGGTGTGCGTCGGGGTGTCCGGGCCCGGCATCGGCGAGAAGGACGACGCATACTGGTACGTCGAACCGACTTTCTCGAAACCGGAGTTGGGATACAGGTAGAGCCGGTACAGGCTGGAGTACAGCGTGGTGAGCTGGTCCTGGCTCGCGCCCTCGGCCTCCACGGTGCCGAGGAGCTTGTCCCACTGCCGCTGCGCGCGCTGTTTGACCGTGTCGAAGCCGGTGTCCTGCGGGATCTCCTGGCGGAGGTTGTCGCGGGCCTGGTCGACACTGATGAGGGAGGTTGCCAGCCGCAGGGTGACCGTGCGGTCGGCACCCGCGTCGAAACGCAGGTAACCCTTTACCCCGCTCGATGAGCCATCCGTCACCGGAGCGTCGAACTCGCCGTACACGAACAGCCGGGTCGCTCCCGTCGACAGTCCCGACTTCACGTCCGAGTAACCGGTGACGACGCTGGCTTCCTTGTCCAGGGTCAACCCCGCCTGGTCGGTCACGTTGTCGAAGACGACGCTCGCGTCCGAGCCCGGGTAGGTGAAGCGCAGGGCGGCCGCGTGATCGGTCGGTGCCATCTCCGCTGTGAGACCGTTCTCGAAACGGACTCCGTAGTAGTACGGGCGGGCGGTCTCGTTCACGTGCCGGAAGGGCAGGGCCCGTGCCGTCCGCCCGGTGTCCGGGACGCCTGCGGCGGCCGACGGCATCATCTGGAAGGTCTGCCGGTCGCCCATCCACGGACTCGGCTCGTGACTCGCGCTGAACGCCTGGATCGTCGGCAGGTTGTCCGCGTTGTTGGCCCGCGCGTAGTCGTACAGCCAGCCGAGCGAGGACGCGTTGGTCACCGGCGTCCAGAAGTTGAAGCCGTGCGGCACGGCCGTGGCGGGAAACGTGTTTCCGCGAGAGAAGCTCCCGCTGGAGTTGGTGCCGCGGGTGGTCACCGCGTAGTCCGACAGATGCGCCTTCGCCGCCTCGGGGGCAGCGGTGCGCAGCGCGATGTCGTCCACCCAGCCCCTGAACCGGGCCGGCCCGCCGGGGGAGTCGTAGGCGAGGAGAATCCGGTCGACGGTCTTCCCGGCCGCCACCGTCCCGATCGCGGACACCACGTCGTTCCACTGGTTGATGTACAGCACCTTCGCGGCGCCCTGCCCGCGAGGCGACAACGGGAAGCCGTACTGATCGCTCGCCCCGAGCCCGCTCAGATACGTGCCGTCCGTGAAAGCAAGGTCCACGGAAACGTTTGTGGCGGCGTAGTCACGGTCGCCCTCCGCCATCCCGGGGAAGATCCGGTACGCCAGCTGTGTGCGGGTACCGACCCGGACATTCACGTCGAAAACCTTGTTGTACGAGTAGGCGTGCCCGGAAGCGGTGTGCCGACCGGCGTAACGCAGCGCACGGCGCCCGCTGAACCCGGCGCCCGCCTTCGCGGTCGGTGAGCCGCTCGGGCCCCGGTCGGCGACGGTGAGCATGTCCGGCGGGACGGGCCCGTCGCTGCCGCCCGTGCCGAACCGCACGTCGGCGAGCTGGAGGATCCCGGCACCGTGGTTGCGGGTGACCTCCAGCCGGAAGTGCCGATACTCGGCCGAGGCAGGGGCCGCGAGGGTGTACGTACGGGTCTGGAACCGTTCGGCGAAGGACTCCCCGGATCGGGTGTCCAGGGGTGTCCAGGCGGTGCCGTCCGCCGAGCCCGAGAGGGTCCAGTCGGCGGGGTCGCGCTCGGCCGAGTCGTTGGCCGAGGTAAGTGCGTAAGCGCTTACCCGCGCGGGCTCGGCGAGGTCGAACTCGACCCACCCGGTGGACGCGAACGCCAGCCACTTGGTGCTCGCCTCGCCGTCGACGAGGTTCTCCTTCACCTCGCCGCCGGCCGTGTTCTCCGCACTCGCCCGGACGTCCGTGACCCGGTCGGTCACATCGCCGGGAAGCCCGGCGCCGTAGCCGCCGTCCACCCCCGAGGCCCGCTTGCCGCCGCCCGGCGTGGTGTCGACGGTGCTCTGCCAGTCGGGCGCGTGTTCACCCGCCTCGAAGGAGGAGGCGAACCCCCGAGCCGGTACCGGCACCGGGGAGGGCAGTGCGACCGCCGTCCCCTGTGCGCCGACCGTCATGACCAGAGCAGCCGTGATCACGACCGCCCGCAACCGCCCCAACCGCTGCATGCGTGAGCACCCTCCCCGCGCCGGACAACGCCCCGGACAACGTTGTCCTCCTGGTTGCGCAGGAATCAGTAGGTGGCCAAGTGGACAGTGATGTCAAGGATGTTGATTGCGCCAGGCGAGGCTCATGTCATGCAATTTTCCGGCAAGGTGCCCACCGGCCGGTCATATTTCCGGGAGGTCTCAACTCGGAAAAGACCAATGGCCAACCTTGCATTCGATCTTGCTCCGCTGGCAAGAAGTGGACTATACCTGTCGGCGATTCACCGTCGAATCCGGCGATGCCGTCCGACCGCATGATCTGTCCGTCCGCATGATCCGTACGACCCTGCTTGACCTGACCGCGGTGCCGGGAAGGATCCGGTGCACCGCCTGAGTCCTGGAGAAGGCGAGGACTTGAGCATGGGATCCCACTCCGAGAACATCGGCTCCGACAAGAACGGCTCCGTAGGGGTCGGCCGCCGAGACCTGATCAAGAGATCCGCGGCGCTCGGCCTGATCTCCGTCCCCACGATGAGCTTTCTGTCCGCCTGCGCCAGCAGCGGCGGGGGCGAGGAGGACAAGGCCAAGGCCGGCAAGAAGACCGCGAAGAATCCCCTCGCGGTCAACGAAACCACCCAGATGGAATTCGTGCTGTTCGACGGCGGTTTCGGCAAGGAGTACGCCGAGGACGCGGTCAAGATCTACGAGAAGAGCTTCCCCGACGCGAAGGTGAAGTTCTCGTCCACCCAGAAGATCCAGTCGACCCTCCAGCCCCGCTTCAACCAGGGCACCCCGCCCGACCTCATCGACAACTCCGGTGCCGAGCAGATGGACATGGGCGTGCTGGTCGGCAAGAAACAGCTTGCCGACCTCACCCCGCTCCTGGACGCCGCGTCCTACGACGACCCGAACAAGAAGGTGCGCGACACCCTGCGGCCCGGCATCGTCGAGATGGGCCAGTTCGACGGCGACCCGGTCTGGATCATGTACTACGCCTACACCGTCTACGGCGTCTGGTACTCGCAGAAGGCACTGGACTCGCTCGACGCCACGTATCCCGAGACCTGGGACGAGATGCTCGCGGTCTGCGAGAAGGCCAAGAAGAAGGGCATCGCGGGCTGGACGTACGCGGGCAAATACCCGTACTACCTCCCCTTCGCGCTGTACCCGATGATCGGCAAGGTGGGTGGTCGCGAGGTCCTCGACGCCATCGACAACCTGGAGCCGAACGCCTGGAAACACCCGGCGGTAAAGGCTTGCTTCGACGCCTACTACGAGCTGTTCCAGAAGGGTTACGTCCTCAAGGGCACCCCGGGCCTGGACCACATCCAGTCGCAGACCGCGTGGGCCAAGGGCAAGGCGCTGTTCATCCCCAACGGCTCCTGGGTGGAGAACGAGTCGGCGAACGTCATCCCCGCCGACTTCGACCTGGCCGTCTCCGCGCCCACCGGAATCGACTCCTCCGACAAGATGCCCTTCGGCACCATCTGGGCCTCGGGCGGCGAGCCGTTCGTCGTACCGGCCAAGGCGAAGAACACGGCGGGAGGCATGGAACAGCTGCGCATCATGCTCAGCGAGGCGTCCTCCAAGAACTTCACCTCGAAGGTCAAGTCGCTGACCGCGTACAACGGCGGCACCGACGGCATCACCCTCACGCCCGGCCTCAAGTCGGGCGTGGCGGCGCTGGACAAGGCCGGCGAGAACGTGGTGAATCCACGACTTCAGGACTGGTACGTCCAGCTGCAGAAGGAGAAGATCGGGGTGTCCGGCCTCGGCGAGATGATGGCCGGCCGGCTCACTCCGGCGGAGGCGATCAAGAAGATCCAGGGCTACGCCGACGAGGCCGCGAAAGACACCTCGATCAAGCATTACAAGCACCAGTGACGGCGAGAATTGCGGCGAAGTATCCATAAAAGCACCGGAGTGGCGATGCAGCACGGCAAGTACCGGTTCATCGTGGGGTTCCTGGCGCTCCCCCTGGGACTGTACGCGCTCTTCGTGGTGTGGCCGTTCATCCAGTCCATCTACTACTCGTTCACGGACTGGACCGGCCTGAGCCCCGAATTCAAGATGGTCGGCCTGGACAATTACCGGAGGATGCTGGACGACGAGATCTTCTGGAAGTCCTTGCAGCACAGCTTGATGTTCGCGGTCGTGCTGCCGCTGGTGACGATCAGCCTGGCGCTGTTCTTCGCCTTCATGATCAATGTCGGTGGACGGCGAAGGAAGGGCGGCCCGGTGATCTCGGGCGTCCGGGGCTCTTCCTTCTACAAGATCGTGTATTTCTTTCCGCAGGTGCTGTCGATCGCCATCGTGGCGCTGCTGTTCGCCTTCGCCTACAACCCGGACAGCGGCGCGATCAACTCCTTCTTCCGGGGTACAGGGCTGGACGGCCTCCAGCCGCTGTGGCTCGGCGACCCGGATCTCGCGCTGTGGTGCGTGATGGCGGTGCTGGTCTGGTCCACGGTCGGTTTCTTCGTGGTCCTGTTCTCGGCGGGCATGGCCTCCATCCCGGCGGACCTGTACGAGGCCGCACTGCTGGACGGCGCGGGCCGGGCCGCGACGTTCTTCCGCATCACCCTGCCCCTGCTCTGGGACACCGTGCAGTCGGGCTGGGTCTACATGGGGATCCTCGCGCTCGGCGCCGAGTCGTTCGCGGTCGTGCAGATCATGACGACCGGGCCCGGCGGCCCCGACTACTCGACCACCGTCATGGTCCTGTACGTGTACCAGAAGGCCTTCCGTGACGGTCAGGCCGCCTACGCCACCACCATCGGCGTCGCCCTGCTCATCGTGACGCTGGCCTTCGCCGCGGTCGTGATGCGGCTGGGACGGCGCGAGCGGCTGGAGTACTGACGATGAAGACGACCGAAACCCCCGCGCCTCCGCCGGCCGAGTCCGGCTCGGCTGTCCCTGTCACGAAGGTCGACCTGGCCACCAAGAAACCGCCTACGAAGAAGAAAACGGAAGGAAACGTTCTCAACGCCTTTTCTCACGGCATCCTGGTCATTTGGGCGATCATGGTCGTACTGCCGTTGCTGTGGGCGGTGATGACGTCCTTCAAGGACGACAGCTCCATCTTCGGTTCACCCTGGTCGCTGCCGGACAAGCTGCACTTCGACAACTGGTCACGGGCCTGGACCGAGGCCAACATGAGCGACTACTTCCTCAACACCATCCTGGTGGTGGGCGGTTCACTCATCGGCACGCTGGTCCTCGGCTCCATGGCGGCCTACGTCCTCGCGCGTTTCGACTTCCCGGGAAACCGTTTCATCTACTACCTCTTCATCGGCGGCATGAGCTTCCCGATCATGCTGGCGCTGGTCCCGCTGTTCTACGTCGTGAACAACATGGGCCTGCTCAACTCCATCCACGGCCTGATCCTCGTCTACATCGCCTACTCGCTGCCGTTCACGGTGTTCTTTCTGACGGCCTTCTTCCGTACGCTGCCGACCTCGGTGGCGGAGGCGGCCTTCGTGGACGGCGCCTCGCACAGCCGTACGTTCTTCCAGATCATGGTGCCGATGGCCAAGCCGGGCCTGATCAGCGTCGGCATCTTCAACTTCCTGGGCCAGTGGAACCAGTACATGCTGCCCACGGTCCTCAACACCGATCCGGACAAACGCGTCCTCACCCAGGGACTGGTCCAACTGGCCGTCAGCCAGGGCTACAAGGGTGACTGGTCGGGGCTCTTCGCGGGCCTCGTGATGGCGATGCTGCCGGTGCTCGCCGCGTACATCGTCTTCCAGCGGCAGGTGGTGCAGGGGCTGACCGCGGGGGCGCTGAAGTAGAAGCGCCGAAGCAGGAGCGCGTCCGGGGGACGGCCGGCGCCCGCGTCGAGACACCCTCCAGGTCCGCGCGGGCGCCCGCTCCACGGAACCGTCACCGCACGCGCAGACCCGGCCAGACCCGCCCCCTATGGTTTGCTGCCGCCTGCCGCCTGCCGCCTGCCGCCTGCCGCCTGCCGCCTGCCGCCTGCCGCCTGCCGCCTGCCGCCTGCCGCCTGCCGTTGGCGTCATGCATGCCCTCACGAGGCGCGCCGCTCGCCTTTGTTGCCGGTCGTGCCCTCCGTCGGCCTTGCATCGCGGGCCCTCCGTCACCGGCCCTCGGCGGCCGGTCGCGCCTCCGTCGGCCTTCCTCGCCGTTCCCGCCTTCGGCGGTCGCCCGCCGCGGTCCCGACGCAACCCCGCGCCACTCGTACTCCTGGCCGGACGTCGACTCCCGCTCCGACTCTCCGGGTTCCGGCTCGGTGTGCGAGCTCGCTCACGACCGTGGAGGTGGGCCGCGTCATGCGGGGCCGGCAGCAAAAGATGAGACGAAACCGGCTTCGCCTTCATTACCTGGCCCCCGACGACCACCCTCGCACCCACCGTCCCGCACCCTCCCCGGGCGCTCACCCGGAGCCCACCCAGCGCTCACCCCACCTCGCCCCCTGTCACCACCCGTTCTCCAGCCGCCCCCGCCACGGTCGAGCCCCTGGTCGCCACGCCCCGCAGCCGCTCCGGTACGCCCCGCGATCCCGGCTCCGCCACCCTCCGTGTCTCTTCGCACGCATGCGGATACTGTTCAACCTCTTGACGGGAGGCGACCCGAACGGCTCAGCTTAGAGTTCACTAGTTGGACATAGACGGGGCCTCATCGAAGCGGTCCCGCGCGCAGGAGGTCGTCGTGGAGACTCCGGGGTCGCAGTCGTCGCTGCACCGAGCCAACCTGGAGCGAGTCGTACGCGCCGTGCGTCTGGCCGGGTCCCTCACACAAGCGGAGATCGCCCGGAGCACGGGTCTGTCCGCCGCGACCGTCTCCAACATCGTGCGTGAGCTGAAGGACGGCGGAACCGTCGAGGTGACGCCGACCTCGGCCGGCGGACGCAGGGCGCGCAGCGTCAGTCTGAGCGGCGACGCGGGCATCGTCATCGGGGTGGATTTCGGACATACGCACCTACGTGTCGCGGTGGGCAATCTGGCCCATCAGGTCCTGGCCGAGGAGTCCGAGCCACTGGATGTGGACGCGTCCTCGACGCAGGGCTTCGACCGGGCGGAACAGCTGGTCACCCGGCTGATCGAGGCCACCGGGGTGGACCGTACGAAGGTCGCGGGAGTCGGTCTCGGCGTGCCCGGGCCGATCGATCTGGAGTCCGGATCGCTCGGTTCGTCCGCCATTCTGCCCGGCTGGATCGGCACCAGACCCGCCGAGGAGATGAAGGACCGGCTCGGCGTACCCGTGCACGTGGACAACGACGCCAACCTGGGCGCCCTCGGCGAGATGGTCTGGGGCAGCGGCCGAGGCGTTCGTGATCTTGCTTACATCAAGGTCGCGAGCGGTGTCGGCGCCGGTCTGGTGATCGAGGGGAAGATCTACCGCGGCCCCGGCGGCACTGCCGGAGAAATCGGACATATTACACTTGACGAGTCCGGCCCCGTCTGCCGCTGTGGAAATCGCGGCTGCCTGGAGACCTTCGCGGCGGCGCGCTACGTGCTCCCGCTCCTCCAGTCCAGCCACGGCACGGATCTGACGATGGAAGGCGTCGTGCGGCTGGCGAGGGACGGTGATCCGGGCTGCCGTCGGGTGATCGCCGACGTCGGCCGACACATCGGCAGTGGAGTCGCCAATCTCTGCAACCTGCTGAACCCGAGCCGGGTGGTGCTGGGCGGTGATCTCGCCGAAGCCGGTGAGCTGGTGCTCGGGCCGATCAGGGAGTCTGTCGGCCGCTACGCGATCCCGAGTGCGGCGCGTCAACTTTCCGTTCTCCCAGGGGCGCTTGGGGGCCGCGCGGAGGTGCTCGGAGCGCTCGCTCTCGCACTCAGCGAGATGGGCGATTCGACCCTTTTGGACGGCACGCTGACCGCGGCGACCCCTGCCTTCACTTAGAGAACGAATGAGGCCGTTGCCATCTCGTTAAGTATTTACTTCTTGACGTCGAACTTGCGGCCGAGTTGACTTCGAGCCACCTCGGCCGCAGCGTTGCGGCCCTGTCAGGGAGGCACACCCCAATGAACGCAACGATGCGTAGAGTCGTGATCGGCGCCACCGCCGTGTCCATGGCGCTTTCGATTGCCGCGTGCGGCAAGGCGGGCGACGACAAGGACAGCGACTCCGGCAGCAGCAGCTCGGGCAGCAAGTCCATCGGCCTGCTGCTCCCCGACAGCGTCACCGCGCGGTACGAGAAGTTCGACAAGCCGTACTTCGACGCCAAGGTCAAGGCGCTCTGCTCCGACTGCAAGCTCGAGTACGCGAACGCCGCGGCCGACTCGGCCAAGCAGGCCCAGCAGGTCAGCAGCATGGTGACCAAGGGTGTCAAGGTCATCGTGATCTCCGCCCAGGACTCCGCCGCGATCAAGTCCTCGATCCAGTCCGCGGTGGACAAGGGCGTCAAGGTCGTCGCGTACGACCGCCTCGCCCAGGGCCCCGTCTCGGCCTACGTCTCCTTCGACAACGTCAAGGTCGGCGAGCTCCAGGGTCAGGCCCTGCTCGACTCCCTCGGCGCCAAGGCGACCCCCAAGGCCAAGGTCGTCATGATCAACGGTGACGACGCCGACCCGAACGCCGGCCAGTTCAAGGAGGGCGCGCACAAGGCCCTCGACGGCAAGGTCGACATCGCCTACGAGCAGTCCGGCCTCTGGAAGGACACGGTCGCCGCGCAGAAGATGTCCGCGGCCATCACCCAGCTCGGTGCCAAGAACATCGCGGGCGTCTACGCCGCCAACGACGGCATGGCCGGTGGCATCGCCAACACCCTCAAGGGTGCGAAGATCAGCGGCATCCCGCTGACCGGTCAGGACGCCGAGCTCGCGGGTATCCAGCGCATCGTCGCCGGCACCCAGTCCTCCACCGTCTACAAGGCCTTCAAGCCCGAGGCCGAGGCGGCCGCCGTGCTCGCCGTCGACCTGCTGGAGGGCAAGGACATCAAGGCCCTCGCCACCGAGACGCTGACCAGCGGCTCCGGCGACAAGGTCCCCTCGCAGCTGCTGACCCCGGTGTCGGTCACCAAGGCCAACATCAAGGACACGGTGATCAAGGACGGTCTGTACACCGTCGCGGACATCTGCACCGCCGAGTACGCCGCCGCCTGCAAGACCGCCGGTCTCCAGTAGCCCAGCCGGTCCACCCGTAGGCACCCGGTCCCGAGGGCCCCGCTCGCGTCGCATCTCGAGCCGGCCCTCGGGTCCCACCGACCGCTCAGCGGTCCCGTGAGACCTGTCCGACGCCTGCCCCACCTCACACCCCGCTGCCGGGGCGGGCGTCGGACGGAACCGTTGCCAAGCGCAGCGGCTTCACGCATGTTCATCTTGTAAACCTCGTACGTCGGCATCGCGTACCCGCCTGCCGCGTACATCCCTCCGCGCCTGTCCATAAGCGCGGCATCCCCGCCGGTCAGGCGGCGAAGGAGATGGTTCACGTGTCCGCTACGCCCGTGCTGGCGTTGCGCGGAGTCTCCAAGCGATTCGGTGCGGTGCAGGCACTCACCGACGTCGAACTGGAGGTCCACGCCGGAGAAGTGGTCGCCCTGGTGGGCGACAACGGCGCAGGAAAGTCCACCCTGGTCAAGACGATCGCGGGTGTCCACCCCATCGATGAGGGCGTCATCGAGTGGGAGGGGAAAGCGGTCAGCATCAACCGGCCGCACGACGCTCAGGGACTCGGCGTCGCGACCGTCTACCAGGACCTCGCACTGTGCGACAACCTCGACGTGGTCGGCAATCTCTACCTCGGACGCGAGCTGCTGCACCGGGGCGTCATCGACGAGGTGACGATGGAGAAGAACGCGCGGGAGCTGCTGTCCACGCTCTCCATCCGCATCCCGAGCGTCCGCATCCCGATCGCCAGCCTCTCCGGCGGTCAGCGCCAGGTCGTCGCCATCGCGCGCGCCCTGATCGGTGACCCGAAGGTCGTCATCCTCGACGAGCCCACCGCCGCCCTCGGTGTGGAGCAGACCGCGCAGGTCCTCGACCTTGTCGAGCGGCTGCGCGAGCGCAACCTCGGCGTCATCCTCATCAGCCACAACATGGCCGACGTCAAGGCGGTCGCGGACACCGTCGCCGTCCTGCGTCTGGGCAAGAACAACGGCTCCTTCCCCGTGAAGGACACCAGCCACGAAGAGATCATCGCCGCGATCACCGGGGCCACGGACAACGCCGTGACCCGTCGTGCGGGGCGTCGCACCGCGGAGGCGGCAAAGTGAGCGACACGTCGAAGACCGTGAAGAGCGACTCCTCGGAGCCCGGGAAGGTCGAGAAGACCGGGGGCGTCATCGAGGACCAGACCACCGTCGCGCCCGCCGACGACCCGACCGCCGCGCCGGTATCCGTCGTCGACCCGCGCCTGCTGGTGCGTGAAGAGGGCTTCAAGGGCTACCTCACCGAGTTCAAGCGCAAGGTGAAGGGTGGCGAGCTGGGCCAGATCCCCGTCGTCATCGGTCTGATCGTCATCTGGACGATCTTCCAGGCGAAGAACGACCTCTTCCTGAGCGCCGACAACCTCTCGAACATCAGCTACTTCATGTCGGCCACCGGCATGCTGGCCATCGGCCTGGTGTTCGTCCTGCTGCTCGGCGAGATCGACCTGTCGGTCGGTTCCGTCAGCGGCCTGGCGTCGACCCTGTTCGCGGTGTTCGTGGTGGACCACACCATGAACCCGTGGCTGTCGCTGGTGCTGACGATCATCACCGGTGCCGGTATCGGCGCCCTGCAAGGCTGGTTCTTCGCCAAGATCGGCGTACCGGCCTTCGTGGTCACCCTGGCCGGCTTCCTCGGCTGGAACGGTCTGATGCTGTGGCTGCTGGGCTCCAGCGGCACGATCAACATCCCGTCGGACTCCGGCCCGGTGCACCTGCTCGGCCAGAACTCCTTCTTCATGGACCAGGCCATCATCGGCGCCTACCTGCTGGCCGGTCTCGCGGTCGTGCTGACCGCCGTCGGCAACTTCGGCGAGCAGCGGCGCCGCCGGGCCGCCGGTGTGCCGTTCCGGCCGACCACGGAGATCCTGCTGCGCGTCGGTGCGCTGGCCGTCGCGTCCTTCCTGGCCGCGAGCGTGCTGAACAACGCGTCCGGTGTCTCCAACGCGCTGGTGATCTTCCTGGCGGCGCTGGTGATCGTCGACTTCGTGCTCCGTCGCACCACGTACGGCCGTAAGGTCTTCGCGGTCGGTGGCGGCATCGAGGCGGCCCGCCGTGCCGGTATCAGCGTGCCGATGGTCCGCATCACCGTGTTCGCCATCTCCGGTGGCTTCGCGGCGGTCGGCGGCATGTTCTTCGCGGGCCAGACGGCGTCCGCGACGCTGAACGCCGGTGGCGGCAACACCCTGATGCTCGCCATCGCGGCGGCCGTCATCGGTGGTACGAGCCTCTTCGGCGGCCGCGGCACGGTGTGGTCCGCGCTCCTGGGCATGCTGGTCATCCAGTCCATCCAGACCGGCCTCGACCTGCTGAACATGAACACCTCGATCCAGTACATGATCACCGGTGGTGTTCTGCTGGGCGCGGTCGTCATCGACTCCATCTCCCGCAAGAGCCAGAAGGCCGCCGGTCGCGGCTGACGCTCCTCGTGACCCTGTGCCCGGCATCCGTTCAGATGCCGGGCACAGTCGTGTCATAGGAAAGGCTCATTCTGGGTACGGCCGTTCGCGTGACCTATGACGCATGGGCCGGAGTCGAGCCGCCCGGGCGGAACATTAGACTCGACAGGCCCGGCAACAGCTCGATCAGCTTTTACTGCAAGGAGGCACGGGTGCCGCTGCTGACCCGCATCAGGGGACCGCGTGATCTGGACCGGCTCAGCCTGGAAGAGCTGGACCAGCTGGCAGAGGAGATCCGGAGCTTCCTCGTCGACGCCGTCTCCAAGACCGGTGGCCACCTCGGCCCCAACCTCGGCGTGGTCGAGCTCACCATCGCCCTGCACCGCGTCTTCGAATCCCCGAAGGACAAGGTGCTCTGGGACACGGGCCACCAGTCCTACGTGCACAAGCTGCTCACGGGCCGGCAGGACTTCTCCCGCCTGAAGATGAAGGGCGGCCTGTCCGGCTACCCCTCGCAGGCCGAGTCCGAGCACGACGTCATCGAGAACAGCCACGCCTCCACGGTGCTCGGCTGGGCCGACGGCCTCGCGAAGGCCAACCAGATCCTCGACCGCGACGACCACGTGGTCGCCGTCATCGGTGACGGCGCGCTCACCGGCGGCATGGCCTGGGAGGCGCTGAACAACATCGCCGACGGGGACCGCCCGCTGGTCATCGTCGTCAACGACAACGAGCGCTCGTACGCGCCGACCATCGGCGGCCTGGCCAACCACCTCGCCACCCTGCGTACGACGGACGGTTACGAGCGCTTCCTCGCCCGCACCAAGGAGGTGCTGGAGCGCACCCCCGTCGTCGGCAGACCCCTCTACGAGACGCTGCACGGCGCCAAGAAGGGCCTGAAGGACTTCATCGCCCCCCAGGGCATGTTCGAGGACCTCGGCCTGAAGTACGTCGGCCCGATCGACGGCCACGACATCGAGGCCCTGGAGTCCGCGCTGGCCCGCGCCAAGCGCTTCGGCGGCCCGGTCATCGTGCACTGCCTCACCGAGAAGGGCCGCGGCTACCAGCCCGCCCTCCAGGACGAGGCCGACCGCTTCCACGGCATCGGCCCCATCCACCCCGACACCGGTCTGCCGATCAAGGCCTCGGGCGCCGACTGGACCTCGGTCTTCGGCGACGAGATGGTCGAGCTCGGCAAGGAGCGCGAGGACATCGTCGCGATCACGGCGGCGATGCTCCAGCCGGTCGGACTGAAGAAGTTCGCGGACACCTTCCCGAACCGCATCTACGACGTCGGCATCGCCGAGCAGCACGCCGCCGTCTCCGCCGCGGGCCTGGCGGCGGGCGGGGTGCATCCGGTGTTCGCGGTGTACGCCACATTCCTCAATCGTGCCTTCGACCAGGTCCTGATGGATGTCGCCCTCCACAAGTGCGGTGTGACTTTCGTACTGGACCGGGCCGGGGTCACCGGCACCGACGGCGCCTCCCACAACGGCATGTGGGACATGTCGATCCTCCAGGTCGTCCCGGGCCTGCGACTCGCGGCCCCGCGCGACGCCGACCAGGTCCGCGCCCAGCTGCGCGAGGCCGTCGAGGTCGAGGACGCGCCGACCGTCGTCCGCTTCTCCAAGGGCGCCGTGGGCCCCGCCGTACCCGCCGTGGGACGCGTCGGCGGCATGGACGTGCTGCGCGAGAGCGGCACCGACACCCCGGACGTGCTGCTGGTCTCCGTCGGCGCCCTCGCGCCGATGTGCCTGGAGATCGCGACCCTCCTCGACCGGCAGGGCATCACCACCACGGTCGTCGACCCCCGCTGGGTCAAGCCCGTCGACGAGGCCATGGCCCCGCTCGCCGAGCGGCACCGCGTGGTCGTCACCGTCGAGGACAACTCCCGCGTCGGAGGCGTCGGCTCGGCGATCGCGCAGGCCCTGCGCGACGCGGGCGTCGACGTCCCGCTGCGCGACTTCGGCATCCCGCCCCGTTTCCTCGACCACGCCTCCCGCGCCGAGGTCATGGCCGAGATCGGGCTCACCGCCCCCGACATCGCCCGTCAGGTCACCGGCCTGGTCTCCAGGCTCGACGGCAAGTACGGCAGCACGGCCGCCGAGGTCGACTCCGTGGAGTCCGCGCGCGACTGACGCCGCACCGACGTCGTCCCGGCCAGGCCGACACACCCGTATGGGCCGGTTTCACCACTGTGAAGAGTGGTGAAACCGGCCCATTCGCGTTAACCCGCCCGCGTCGGGGCATACGGTCTACGCCCCCTCTCGATCATGTCGAGGACGACACAGCGTGGGAGGTCCCCGTGAGCAGCACCCTCTTCCGGACGAAGAAGGTCGAGCAGTCCATCCTCGATACCGAGGAACCCGAGCACGCGCTCAAGAAATCCTTGTCCGCACTGGATCTCACCGTTTTCGGCGTCGGCGTCATCATCGGCACCGGCATCTTCGTCCTGACCGGCACGGTGGCCAAAAACAACGCCGGCCCCGCGGTCGCCCTGGCCTTCGTCGCGGCCGGCGTGGCCTGCGCGCTCGCCGCGCTCTGCTACGCCGAGTTCGCCTCGACCCTGCCGGTGGCCGGCTCGGCGTACACCTTCTCGTACGCCTCCCTCGGTGAGCTTCCCGCCTGGATCATCGGGTGGGACCTGGTCCTGGAGTTCGCGCTCGGCACGGCGGTGGTGGCCGTCGGCTGGTCCGGGTACATCGCCTCGCTGCTCGACAACGCGGGCTGGCACCTGCCGGCGGCGCTCAGCGGCAGAGAGGGAGCCGACGGCTTCGGCTTCGACATCCTCGCCGCCGCCCTCGTCCTGGTGCTGACCGCCATCCTCGTGGTCGGCACGAAGCTCTCCGCGCGGGTCACCTCCGTCGTGGTCGCCATCAAGGTGACCGTCGTCCTGACCGTGATCATCGCGGGTGCCTTCTTCATCAACGGCGACAACTACGACCCCTTCATCCCCAAGGCGCAGACCGTGGACGCGGGCGGCGGCCTCGACGCCCCGCTCATCCAGCTGATGTTCGGCTGGGCGCCGTCCAACTTCGGCGTGATGGGCATCTTCACCGCGGCCTCCGTCGTCTTCTTCGCGTTCATCGGCTTCGACGTCGTCGCCACGGCCGCCGAGGAGACCAAGCACCCGCAGCGCGACATGCCCCGCGGCATCATCGGCTCCCTCATCATCTGCACCGTCCTGTACGTCGCCGTGTCGATCGTCGTCACCGGCATGCAGCACTACACCAAGCTGTCGGTCAGCGCCCCGCTCGCCGACGCCTTCAAGGCCACCGGACACCCCTGGTTCGCCGGCTTCATCAGCTTCGGCGCCGCCGTCGGCCTGACGACCGTCTGCATGATCCTGCTCCTCGGCCAGACCCGGGTCTTCTTCGCGATGAGCCGCGACGGCCTGCTGCCGCGCTTCTTCTCCCACGTCCACCCGCGGTTCAGGACCCCGCACCGGCCGACCATCCTGCTCGGCGTCCTCATCGCGATCCTGGCCGGCTTCACCAGCCTCAGCGAACTCGCCGAGCTGGTGAACATCGGCACCCTCTTCGCCTTCGTGGTCGTCGCCATCGGCGTGATCATCCTGCGCAGGTCCCGCCCCGACCTGCCCCGGTCCTTCCGGACGCCGTGGGTGCCTGTCCTCCCGATCGTGTCGGTGTGCGCCTCGCTGTGGCTGATGCTCAACCTGCCCGCCGAGACCTGGCTGCGGTTCGGCATCTGGATGGTCGTCGGATTCGGCGTGTACTTCCTCTACGGCCGCTCGCACAGTCTCCTCGGACGGCGCCAGGCGGCATCCGCCGACCAGGCCCACGGGCCGGGCAGCGGCGACACGGCGTAACGGCCGGGCAGCCGGCCCCGCTCGACCGCAGGGGCCGGCTCCGGTGCCGTCCGCCTCAGTCCCGTACCGAGCGCGGGCCTGTCACGTCCGCGCCCAGTTCCGTCACCCGGCGGCGCAGCTCGCGGTCGGCCGTGACGACCAGGCGGGAGCGTCCCACCGACCCGGCCACCAGCTCGACGATACGGTCGTCCCCGCTGCCGGGCGCCGCCTCCACCCGCACGCCGGGCACCGGCTCCACCCCGCGGGCCGCGCCCTCCACGACGAGGACGATCTCCTGGGCCCCCTGGTGCCCCGGCAGCCCGGCGGCGGCCAGCCGGTCGCGCAGCCGTTCCGCGGCCCCGCGCCGGTCCCGCCACCACCCGTCGGGCACCGACCCGACGACGTTCGCGGCGTCGACGATCACGAGCAGCGCGGCGTTGTCGTCCATGGGCCCAGCGTCGCACGGACGGCTCCCTGGGTGTGACCCTCGCGCAGGCGCCGTGAAGGGCCCGACATAAAGTGATCGGGTGAACGGCGACTGGCTCATACGCGGCCGCGACGGGCGGCTCGGTGTCTATCTGATGTCGGACGACGCCGTCCTGTGCCGGGCGGAACGTACCCCGGGCGGGCCCTGGGAGGCCCCACGCAGGGTGGGCGGCGACCAGAAGGTGTATCCGGCTCCGGCCGTCGGCCAGGGCGCCGACGGTTACGCCCACCTGGCGTCCTGGCGGCCCACCGTGAAGGGGGAGGCGGGGCTGGTGCACTCCGCGCACTTCCGGCCGCACCTCGCCGCCCTGGACTGGACACCCATCGGTCATCCCAACAAGAAGGGCGACCGCACCGGCACGCCGGCCGTCGCGGTGGACGCCCAGGGACGTGCGCACGTCTTCGCCCGCAGCATCGGCACGGGGCTGTGCATGGTCGCCCAGAAGGAGAAGGGCGGCTGGGACCCGTGGCGCGACCTGAAGGGTCAGGGCGTCGAGGGGCCGCCGATCGCGGTGACGGGGGAGTCCGGCTGCGTCCAGGCCTACGCGGCCGTCTCCGGCGGGATCCTGCACTGGCGCCAGGAGGCGCCGGGCACCCAGCCGGTGCTCCAGGAGCCTCTCAAGGCGCCGGTCAGGCCCCGCACCCTCCGGGCGCTGGCCACCTCCCCGGAGCACACCACCCTCTTCTACACCGACGACTCCGGTGAGGTGTGCGCGTGGCGTCCCGGCAGCGATCCCGTCCCCGTGCTCGCCGCCGCTGGACCCGGTCCGGTCGCCGCGATCCGCACCGAACTCGACGGTCACGACTGCACGTTGCTCGCCCAGCGCTCCGCGAGCGGCCGGGTCGCCTTCGCGGCGTATCCGACCGAACGGGAGTCGGCCGGCGCCTGGTGGGCCGAGTCGGGCCCCCAACTGCCCGCCGACGCCATCGTGGCGCTCGCCAAGGACCACGAGGACCGGGTGGTCGCGGCGGCCCTGTCCCCGGCGACCGGCCTGCTCCAGCTCACCCGCCGCAAGGACGAGCCCGGCCTGGCCCTGATGGCCTGGCGCACGGTCTGACGCGGAACAGCCGATCAGCCGATCAGTCGAACAACCGATCAGTCGCACGGCCGGGTAACGCGCCCGCCGCGGCCGGCGGTACGCCCGCTCGTGTCGCCGGTCCGGAGGCCGGGAGAGCCGAACCGATAGCCCGGCCCGCGGGACCGGAGGGGACGGCGGAAACGCCGGGAAACGGCGGAAACGCAGGAAAACGGCAGGAGCGCGGAGAAACGCAGGAAAGCGGCGGAAACGTAGGGAAACGGCGGAAAGCGGCGGAAACGTAGGGAAACGGCGGAGGCGCGGGAAACAGCAGCGTCGCTGGGAAACGACGGAAACGCAGGAAAGAGGGCCTCCGCCAGTGGCGGAGGCCCTCTTCACGTCCGAAGACGCAGGGTTGCTACAGCGATTACGACGGTTACGCCGGAACCGAGGCCACGCCCGGCGCCAGGAACTTCTTGCCGTTCACGCGCTCGGAGACACCCTCGCGGTCCAGGTACGGCGTGATGCCGCCCAGGTGGAAGGGCCAGCCGGCGCCCGTGATCAGGCAGAGGTCGATGTCCTGCGCCTCGGCGACGACACCCTCGTCGAGCATGAGCCCGATCTCCTGCGCCACCGCGTCCAGGACGCGCGCCCGCACCTGCTCCGCGGTCAGGACGGTGTCGCCCTGCTGCAGAAGCGCGGCGACCTCGGGGTCCAGCTCGGGCTTGCCGCTGTCGTAGACGTAGAAACCGCGCTTGCCCGCCTTGACGACGGCCGCGAGGTTCGCCGAGACCGTGAAACGGTCCGGGAACGCCCGGTTGAGCGTTTCCGAGACATGCAGACCGATCGCCGGACCGACCAGCTCGAGGAGCACCAGCGGGGACATCGGCAGGCCGAGCGGTTCCACCGCCTTTTCCGCCACCTCGACCGGGGTGCCCTCGTCGATGACGTTCTGCACCTCGCCCATGAAACGGGTGAGAATGCGGTTCACGACGAACGCCGGGGCGTCCTTCACCAGAACGGCCGTCTTCTTCAGCTTCTTGGCGACGGCGAAGGCGGTGGCCAGCGAGGCGTCGTCGGTCTGCTCGCCCCGGACGATCTCCAGGAGCGGCAGGATCGCGACCGGGTTGAAGAAGTGGAAGCCCACGACCCGCTCGGGGTTCTTCAGCTTCGACGCCATCTCGGAGACCGACAGCGAGGAGGTGTTCGTGGCGAGGATCGCGTGCGCCGGGGCGACCGCCTCGACCTCCGCGAACACCTGCTGCTTGACGCCGATCTCCTCGAACACGGCCTCGATGATGAAGTCCGCGTCGGCGAAGCCCTCGGCCTTGTCCAGGACACCGGTCACCAGGGCCTTCAGGCGGTTGGCCTTGTCCTGGTTGATGCGGCCCTTGCCGAGCAGCTTCTCGATCTCGGCGTGGACGTAGCCCACACCCTTGTCGACACGCTCCTGGTCGATGTCGGTCAGCACGACCGGCACCTCGAGGCGGCGCAGGAACAGCAGCGCGAGCTGCGAGGCCATCAGGCCCGCGCCCACGACGCCGACCTTGGTGACCGGACGCGCCAGGGACTTGTCCGGGGCGCCGGCCGGGCGCTTGCCACGCTTCTGCACCAGGTTGAACGCGTAGATGCCGGCGCGCAATTCGCCACCCATGATCAGGTCGGCGAGCGCGACGTCCTCGGCGTCGTAGCCCTGCTGCAGGTCGCCGTTCTTCGCGGCGGCGATGATGTCCAGGGCGCGATAGGCGGCCGGGGCCGCGCCGTGCACCTTGCTGTCCGCGACGAACCGGCCGCGCGCGACGGCCTGGTCCCAGGCCTCACCGCGGTCGATCACCGGGCGGTCGACGACGATCTCGCCCTTGAGGACGGACGCCGTCCAGAGCAGCGACTGCTCCAGGAAGTCCGCACCCTCGAACAGGGCGTCGGCGATGCCCAGCTCGTAGACCTGGACACCCTTGAGCTGCTTGTTCTGATTGAGCGAGTTCTCGATGATCACCGAGACGGCCTTGTCGGCGCCGATCAGGTTCGGCAGCAGCGTGCAGCCGCCCCAGCCGGGGACCAGACCGAGGAAGACCTCGGGCAGCGAGAAGGCCGGCAGCGCCGCGGACACCGTGCGGTACTTGCAGTGCAGGCCGACCTCGACGCCACCGCCCATCGCCGCGCCGTTGTAGTACGCGAAGGTCGGGACCGCGAGGTTCGACAGGCGCTTGAAGACCTCGTGGCCGCCCTTGCCGATGGCGAGCGCGTCCTTGTGCTCCTTGAGGAGCTCGACGCCCTTGAGGTCCGCGCCGACGGCGAAGATGAACGGCTTGCCGGTGACGCCGATACCGACGATCTCGCCGGCCGCCGCCTCCTTCTCGACCTGGTCGATCGCGGAGTCGAGGTTCGCGAGGGACTGCGGGCCGAAGGTGGTCGGCTTGGTGTGGTCGAAACCGTTGTCCAGCGTGATCAGGGCGAAGCGCCCGGCGCCGAACGGCAGGTCCAGGTGACGGACGTGCGCCTGGGTGACGACCTCGTCCGGGAACAGCTCGGCCGCGCCCTTCAGGAGTTCGGTGGTGGTCACTTGTCGCCTCCGGCGGCCTCGAAGTGCGGGTTCTCCCAGATGACGGTGGCGCCCATGCCGAAGCCGACACACATGGTGGTCAGGCCATAGCGGACGTCCGGCTGCTCCTCGAACTGGCGGGCCAGCTGCGTCATCAGACGGACGCCGGAGGAGGCCAGCGGGTGACCGAAGGCGATCGCACCGCCGTACTGGTTGACGCGCTCGTCGTCGTCCGCGATGCCGTAGTGCTCGAGGAAGGCCAGCACCTGGACGGCGAAGGCCTCGTTGATCTCGAAGAGACCGATGTCGGAGATGGACAGACCGGCCTGCGCCAGAGCCTTCTCCGTGGCCGGGATCGGGCCGTAGCCCATGACCTCCGGCTCGACACCCGCGAAGGAGTACGAGACGAGGCGCATCTTGACCGGCAGGTCGTGCTCGCGGGCGAAGTCCTCGGACGCGATGAGGGAAGCGGTTGCGCCGTCGTTCAGACCGGCCGCGTTACCGGCCGTGACCCGGCCGTGGACCCGGAACGGGGTCTTGAGACCGGAAAGGTTTTCCAGCGTCGTTCCCGGGCGCATCGGCTCGTCGGCGGTGACCAGGCCCCAGCCCGTCTCACCGGCGTCCGGGTTGGTGCGGCGGACCGAGACCGGCACCAGGTCGGCCTGGATCTTGCCGTTCGCGTAGGCCTTGGCGGCCTTCTCCTGCGAGCGCACGGCGTATTCGTCGGCACGCTGCTTGGTGATCTGCGGGTAGCGGTCGTGCAGGTTCTCGGCGGTCATGCCCATGAACAGGGCGGACTCGTCGACCAGCTTCTCGCTGACGAACCGCGGGTTGGGGTCCACGCCCTCACCCATCGGGTGGCGGCCCATGTGCTCGACACCGCCGGCGATGGCGACGTCGTAGGCGCCGAAGGCTACGGAGCCGGCGACCGCGGTGACGGCCGTCAGAGCGCCCGCGCACATGCGGTCGATGGAGTAGCCGGGCACGGAGGTCGGCAGACCGGCCAGGATGCCGGCGGTACGGCCGAGGGTCAGGCCCTGGTCGCCGATCTGCGTGGTCGCGGCGATGGCGACCTCGTCGATCTTCTTCGGGTCGAGACCGGGGTTGCGGCGCAGCAGCTCCCGGATCGCCTTCACGACGAGGTCGTCGGCCCGGGTCTCGTGGTAGATGCCCTTCGGGCCCGCCTTGCCGAACGGGGTACGGACGCCGTCGACGAAGACGACGTCCCTGACGGTACGAGGCACGATGGCTCTCCTCCAGGTGCGGGATGGCACTGCTGCGACACGCAAGCGCTGAGCGCGCGCTCAGGACCCATGCTACTTGTGGGTAACGTAGCTGCCCAGTCCCGGAGGGCCAAGCGGCGAACGTCACACCCCGGACGGGGCCGAAGTCACCCTCGCACTCAGCCCCGCGGCGGCGCCGTCGAGCCCCGCGGTGTCAGCACGGGCGTCGGCACCGGATGCGATCCGGGACCCGACCCGGTGATCACGCCGAACAGCGTGCGCGCCGCCTCCGCGCCGAAACCGTGCACGTCATGGCTCATCGCGGAGAGCGTCGGATGGGTGAGCCGGCACAGCTGGGAGTCGTCCCAGGCGAGGAGCGAGACATCGCCCGGCACCCCGAGCCCCATCTCGGCCGCCACGGCCAGCCCGGCCACCGCCATGATGTCGTTGTCGTAAACGATTGCCGTCGGCCGGTCCGCCGGAGCGGCGGTCAGCATCGACCGGGTCGCCCGGGCCCCCGCCTCCCCGGAGTAGTCCGTGGCGACCTGCCGCGCCCCGGCCAGCCCCAGCGTCCGCGCCGCCGCGTCGAAGGCCGCGGTCCGCATCACCGTGTGGCCTAGCGCGGCCGCGCCTCCCACCCGGGCGATCCGCCGGTGCCCGAGCGCCGCGAGATAGCGCACCGCCTCCGTCACGGCCGTCGCGTCGTCGGTCCACACGGACGTCAGACTCCCGGTCAGCGTGGGGTGCCCCACCGCGACCACGGGCATCCCGAGCCGCTCGGCCGCCGCCACCCGGGGATCGTCGGCCCGGAAATCGACCAGGATCGAGCCGCCGATCTGCCGTCCCCGCCACCAGGACTCCAGGAGCCCCGCCTCCTCCTCGACGGTGCGTACCAGCCTCAGCAGCAGCGAACAGGAGTGCTCGGTCAGCACGCTCTCCACCCCGGAGACGAACTCCATGTAGAACGGCTCAAGGCCCAGCATCCGCGCCGGCCGGCAGATCGCGAGCCCCACCACGTCCACGCGCGAACTCGACAGCGAGCGTGCGGTGAGGTTCGGTTCCCAGCCCAACTCCCGCGCCGCCGCGAAGATCCGGTCCCGGGTCGCCTCCGAGAGCCCCGGCTTGCGGTTGAAGGCGAGCGACACGGCACCCTTGGACACGCCGGCGCGCGCCGCCACGTCCTTGATGGTGACGCGGGGCGACGGGGAGGCTGTCATCGAGCGGGCTCCTGGCAGAACAGCGCGGCCCGGGCGGCGGCGGCATCCGGAGTCTCCCAGCCCTCGACCCCGATGGTCACCCGTTCCCCGGGCAGCAGGGTCACGAGCCCCCGATCGGCCCGAACCCCCGGCCCCAGCCGGTCGGCCTGGAGCAGCAGATCCCGTACGAGGGTGCATGCCGTGACCGTGACGCTCCCCGGGGCCACGGTCACCTCGAACTGCGGCCGCGGGTACGGGATGTCACGGTCGGGTACCGGGAAGTGCGCGGCCCGCAGCCCTCCCTCGCGCGCGGCCTCGCTCGGCCCGGGGGACCCCCACGCGTCGGCCACCAGGAACTCCTTCGCCCCGGCCGGCTCCAGGTCCGCCGGCACCCGCATCTCGTCCACCACCCGGGCGCCGACGACCAGTTCCACGCTCACCGCGCCGAGCAGCTCCCCCTCCACGGACATCCGCCGCAACGACACCGTGCCCGCCCACGGCACACCCGACTGGTTCACGGCGGCCAACACCAGCCCGCTGTCGCGCACTTGGAAGGTGAGCAGCCGGTCCGCATAGAGCCGCCGCAACTCGTGGTACAGCGGTTTCTCCCGCCCGTCCCCGTCGATCGCCGCCCAGGACGTCACCGGCCAGCAGTCGTTGAGCTGCCAGACGATCGTGCCCGCGCACACCGGCCAGTGCGACCGCCAGTGCTCGATCCCGGTCGCCACGGCGCGCGCCTGGTTGACCTGCGTGAGGTAGTGCCAGCGGTCGAAATCGTCCTTCGGTACGGCGAAGTGGCGGGCGAGGCCGCGCTCCAGCTTGCCGTTGCCGTCCTCGGCCTTCTGGTGGTGCAGCATGCCGGGGGAGTCCGCCGCGAGCTCCTCGCCGGGCAGCGCCCGCAGCACAGTCGCGTGGGCGGGCGGCGCCTGCCAGCCGAACTCGGCCACGAACCGCGGTACTTCGCTCCGGTACTCGGCGTAGTCCTGCCGGTTCCACACGTCCCACGAGTGGTGCGTCCCGTGCGCCGGGTCATTGGGATGGTGCTCCCACGACCCCGACCACGGGCTGCCCGCCGTGTACGGCCGCGTCGGGTCCAACTCGGCCACCACACGCGGAAGTACACCCAGGTAGTACCCCTCGCCCCAGGAGTCGCCGCCGAGCCGCTCCTCCCAGCCCCAGTCCCTGAACCCCCACAGGTTCTCGTTGTTGCCGTTCCACAGCACGAGAGACGGATGCGGCATCAGCCGGACGACGTTCTCGCGGGCCTCCGCCTCCACCTCGCCCCGCAACGGCTGCTCCTCGGGGTAGGCCGCGCACGCGAACGGGAAGTCCTGCCACACCAGCAGCCCCAGTTCGTCGCAGGCGTCGTAGAAGTCCTCGCTCTCGTAGATACCGCCGCCCCAGACCCGGATCAGGTCGACCCCGGCGTCGGCCGCCTGTCGCAACCGCTTCCGGTAACGCTCCCGGGTCACCCGGGACGGAAACACGTCGTCCGGGATCCAGTTCACGCCCCTGGCGAAGAGCCGTTCCCCGTTTACCACGAGGGTGAAACCGGTTCCGTGGGCGTCCGCGGAGGTGTCCAGCACGACGCTGCGGAACCCGACGCGCCGCCGCCAGACATCGAGCGGCGCGCTCCCGTGATGCAGGATCAACTCGACCTCGTACAGCGGTTGCCCGCCGTACCCACGCGGCCACCAGAGCTCCGCGTCCGGCACCTCGACGCGCACCACACCCCCGGTGCCCGTCACCTCGGCGCGCGCCGACCGTCCCGCCACCCGGGCCTCCAGGGTGAGCCCGGCCTCCACCCGGGTCCGCTCCACCTCCACCCGCAGCTCGACGACCCCGACGCCCTCCTCGACGGTCACCAGCGGGCGCACCCGGGCGAGCCGCGCCGTCGACCAGCGCTCCACCCGCACCGGCCGCCAGATCCCGGCCGTCACCAGGGTGGGCCCCCAGTCCCAGCCGAACGAGCACGCCATCTTGCGGAGGTACTGGTACGGCTCGGTGTAGGGGGACGGACGGTCACCGACCCTGCCGCGGACGGCCTCCGCCTCGGCGTAGGCCGAGACGAACCGGACCGCCAGCGGTCCCTCGAGCCCCGTCACGTCGAAGCGGTACGAGCGGTGCATGTTCCGCACCCGGCCGAGGGACCGACCGTTCAGGGTGATCTCCGCGACCGTGTCGAGTCCGTCGAAGACCAGGTCGGTCTGCTCGTGCCCGGACGGGACGGCCGGCAGCTCCCGCTCGTACGTCCACTCGCGCCGCCCCACCCACGCGACCTCCTTCTCGCCCAGACCGATGAAGGGGTCCGGGATCACCCCGGCGGCGAGCAGATCAGTGTGCACACAGCCCGGCACCACGGCCGGGAACGGCTTTCCCTCGTGCCGCAGGTGCCAGCCGTCGTCGAGCGGTGAGGCCTCCAGCATGCGCACTCCCTAAACCGGTCAAGCCCACAACTGAGCGCCACTTCTTCATCGTTGGCGGGAATCGGACTTTACCGGTTGAGGAAAGCGCTGCCAGAGTGCCGAATCAGCCAACCCGCTTGTGTTCGACCCACCCGCACGTGCTCGTCCGTCCCGAGAACATCCCGAGAACGGAAGTGATGCACATGAACCGCCGTACAGTCACGGTCCTCGCCACGGTCGCGGCAGCCGCCCTGCTGCTCCCGGGCTGCACCGGCACCGGAGGCAGCGCGAAAGGCGCGGACGCCAAGGCGCCCGACGACCCCGCCGAGGTCGACGGAACCATCACGGTCCTCACCGTGCGCACCGACCTCGTGCAGGACGGCACGATGAAGAAGTACGCCGCCGAGTTCAACAAGACCTACCCCAAGGTCAAGGTGGAGTTCCAGGCCCTCACCAACTACGAGGCCGAGATCAAGATCCGGATGAACACGGACGACTACGGCGATGTCCTGCTGATCCCCGCGGTCATCAAGAAGAACGACTACCCGAAGTTCTTCGCCTCCCTCGGCACCGCCGCCGAACGCGGCAAGAAGTACCGCTTCACCGACTTCACCACCGTCGACGGCAAGGTGTACGGCCAGAGCCCGGTCGGTGTGATGCCCGGCTTCGTCTACAACAAGCGGGTCTGGAAGGAGGCCGGGGTCACCGAATGGCCCACCACCCCGGCCGAGTTCCTCGCCGACCTGAAGGCGATCAAGGCGAAGACCGACGCGGTCCCCTACTACACCAACTTCGCCGCGCAGTGGCCCCTGACCTCGTGGACGTACGTCGACGGCTCCGTCCACTGCGACCCGCAGGCGACCACGAAGCTCGCCGAGGACGACCCCTGGGCCGAGAACTCCGACCTGCGCGTCGGCGACACCCTGCTGTACGACATCGTCAAGCAGGGCCTCGCCGAGAAGGACCCGACGACCAGCAACTGGGAAGAGTCCAAACCCCGGACGGCCAAGGGCGAGATCGCCACCCAGTGGCTCGGCACCTGGGCGATCATCCAGTTCCAGGACGCCGCGAAGAAGGCCGGCGTGAACCCGGACGACATCGGTTTCATGCCGTTTCCCGCCCAGACGGGCGGCACCTTCTGCGCGACGGTCGGCCCCGACTACAACCAGGCCGTGAACGTCCACTCCCCGCACAAGGAGGCGGCCCGCGCCTGGATCGACTGGTTCACCGACAAGTCCGGTTACGACAAGGACAACCTGGCGATCTCCCCGCTCAAGGACGCGCCCATGCCCGAGGTGCTGAAGCCGTACGAGGAGGCCGGCGTCAAGCTCATCGAGCTGGACGACACGGCGGGCGCGAAGGTCAAGCTGATCGACGACGAGTCCGAGGTCGGCATCTACAAGCCCGAGTACCGCCAGGATCTGGTCGACCTGGCCCGCGGCGCCAAGAAGGGCGGTCTGGACGACTTCCTCGGCGGACTCGGCAAGAAGTGGACCGAGACGCAAGCGACCGTGAGCGACTGATGGCGCACGCGCACACGCCCCTCCCTGCGCACCGCGCCGAGCAGACGGACACCGAGGCTGCGAAACCGGTTTCGAAAGGCCCCGCGCCCGCCCCGGCCCCGCGCCGGGCGCGCACCTGGCGGCTGCTGACCCCTTGGCTGTTCCTGCTCGCCCCGCTCGTCCTGCTGATCACTTTCACCTACGCGCCGATCGCCAACATGGTCGCCTACAGCTTTACCGACTGGGACGGCGTGAGCCCCGAACTGCACTACACGGGCGCCGAGAACTACACGGAGATCTTCACCAGGGAGGACCTCTTCCAGGTCTTCTGGGTAAGCGGCTACTACCTGGTTGCCTCGGTGATCCAGATCGTTGCCGCGCTCTACTTCGCGACGATCCTGAGTTTCCGCGTCCGTTTCCGCAACTTCTTCAAGGGCGTGCTCTTCTTCCCGTCCCTGGTGAACGGCGTGGCAATCGGTTTCGTGTTCCTCTACTTCTTCCAGGACGGCGGCACCTTCGACACGGTCCTCGGCCTCTTCGGCTATCACACCGACCACGCCTGGCTGGGCACCCCGGCCTCGGCGAACACCTCGCTGGCCGGCGTCTCGATCTGGCGCTACCTCGGTATGAACTTCGTCCTGTTCCTCGGCGCGATCCAGTCCATCCCGGGGGAGCTGTACGAGGCGGCCGAACTGGACGGCGCCGGCCGTTGGCACCAGTTCCGCTACATCATCCTGCCGGGCATCAAGCCGGTGCTGACCCTGACGGTGATCCTGTCCGTCTCCGGTTCCCTCTCGGCCTTCGAGATCCCGTACATCATGACCGGCGGGGCGACCGGTACCGAGACCTTCGTGATCCAGACCGTGAAGCTGGCCTTCCAGTTCAACAAGACGGGGCTCGCCTCGGCGGCGGCGGTCGTGCTGCTGCTGATCATCCTGCTGGTGACCTGGGTGCAGCGACGTCTCGTCCCCGACGACAGGGTGGACCTCGTATGACACGCCGTGCCGTGGCCCGTGCCCTCGTGTACCTGTCGCTGATCGCCGCGACGCTGGTCGTCCTGCTCCCGCTGGGCGTCGTACTCCTGACCTCGCTGAAGACCGAGAACGAGACGGCGAACGGGAGCGGGGCGCTCACCCTGCCGCACGACCCGCTGAACCTCCACAACTACGTGACGGCGTTCCAGGACGGCGGAATGCTCACGGCGTTCGGCAACACCGCCTTCATCCTCGTCGTCTCGGTCGGCGGAACCGTTCTCATCGGGTCGATGACGGCGTACGCGATCGACCGGTTCACCTTCCGTTTCCGGAAACTGGTGATCGCCCTGTTCCTGATCGCCGCGCTGGTCCCCGGGGTGACCACCCAGGTGGCCACCTTCCAGATCGTCCACAGCCTCGGCATGTTCGACACCCGCTGGGCCCCGATCGCCCTCTACATGGGTACGGACATCGTCTCGATCTACATTTTCCTGCAGTTCGTGCGCTCGATCCCGATCTCCCTGGACGAGGCCGCCCGCCTCGACGGCGCCAACGCGTTCACGATCTACCGGAAGATCATCTTTCCGCTGCTGAAACCGGCGATCGCGACGGTCGTGATCGTGAAGGGGATCGCCGTCTACAACGACTTCTACATCCCCTTCCTCTACATGCCCTCACAGGATCTTGGCGTGATCTCGACGTCCCTCTTCCGCTTCAAGGGCCCCTACGCCGCCCACTGGGAAACGATCTCGGCAGGAGCGGTGCTGGTCATCCTGCCGACACTGATCGTCTTCCTCGCACTCCAGAAATACATCTACAACGGTTTCATGAGAGGAGCGTCAAGGTAACCGCTTGCGGCTGGTGCGCCTCGTGCACCTCCGCCTCGCTCGCCTCGCGCGCCTCCTGCGCCTCGTCCTCAGGCGCCGCGGACGGGTCCGCGGCGGCGGTCAGGCACTCTGGCCGGCCAGCGCCGCGGCGAGCACCGGAGCGACCTGCTCCACCTGCCACGGCCGCGCCCCGTACGACGTGAGCGCGTCGGCAACCGCTTCCTCGTCGGCCGCCGGAGGCTCCCAGCAGACCCGGCGCACCGCGTCCGGGGCGATCAGGTTCTCCTGCGGCATGTTCAGCTCCTCGGCCAGCGCGGAGACGGCGGTCCGCGCCGCGGACAGCCGCGCCGCGGCCACGGGGTCCTTGTCGGCCCAGGCCCGCGGCGGTGGCGGGCCCGCCACCGGCTGGCCCGGCTGCGGCAGCTGCGCCTCGCTCAGCGCCCTCGCCCGGTCGACCGCCGCCTGCCACTGCTCCAGCTGCCGCCGGCCCATCCGGTGCCCGAATCCGTTCAGCGCGGCCAGCGCCTGCACGTCCACCGGGAGCGACAGCGCCGCCTCCACGATGGCCGCGTCCGACAGCACCTTGCCCGGGGACACGTCCCGCCGCTGCGCGATCCGGTCCCGCGTCTGCCACAGCTCGCGCACGACACCCAGCTGCCGTCGCCGGCGCACCTTGTGCATGCCGGACGTACGGCGCCACGGGTCCTTGCGGGGCTCGGCGGGCGGGGCGGACGCGATGGCGTCGAACTCCTGTCGGGCCCAGTCCAGCTTGCCCTGCCGGTCCAGCTCCTTCTCCAGCGCGTCGCGCAGGTCGACCAGGAGCTCGACGTCGAGAGCCGCGTACCGCAGCCAGGGGTCGGGCAGCGGCCGGGTGGACCAGTCCACCGCGGAGTGGCCCTTCTCGAGGACGAAGCCCAGTACTCCCTCGACCATCGCGCCGAGGCCGACCCGCGGGAACCCGGCGAGCCGTCCGGCCAGCTCGGTGTCGAACAGCCGCGTCGGCACCATGCCTATCTCGCGCAGACACGGCAGGTCCTGGGTGGCCGCGTGCAGCACCCATTCCACGCCGGACAGGGCCTCGCCGAGCGCGGAGAGGTCGGGGCAGCCGACGGGGTCGATCAGCGCGGTGCCGGCGCCCTCGCGACGCAGCTGCACCAGATAGGCGCGCTGTCCGTAGCGGTAGCCGGAGGCGCGCTCGGCGTCCACGGCGACGGGGCCGGTACCGGCGGCGAAGGCGGCGATCGCCTCGGCGAGGGCGGCCTCGTCGGCGATCACGGGAGGAATGCCCTCGCGCGGTTCGAGCAAGGGTGTCGGCGCCCCGGAATCAGCTGATCCGCCGTCGTCCGGAGGGGCGCCTCCGGTGGTTCGCAGTGAACTGGCTGCTGCGGTTTCTTGGGCGTCGGTCACCTGTCAAGGGTATCTGTGTATCGACGGCGCCCCCCGACCGGACCGTGCCGCGGGCGGCGCCCGCGGGGCGGTAACCCCGCCCGACCGTGGCCCCACGGGCACAGCGGCGGGCGAAAACCGGCCCCCACGGGCGCACGCCGGCCGGGGGGGCCCGGCG